>JALYVS010000106.1 GCA_030853115.1 Actinomycetota bacterium | reverse complement strand
GTCATGGAGCACGTCGCGGGCCGGATCGTCTGCAACGGCTGGCCGACCGGCGTGGCCGTGGTCGCGGCGCAGCACCATGGCGGCCCCTGGCCGTCCACCACGGCACCGGGCTACACCTCGGTGGGCACGGCCGCCATCCGCCGCTGGCTGGTCCCCGTGTCCTACCAGGACTTCCCGCCCGGCCTCCTGCCCCCTAAACTGGCTGACTTATGAGTCCCCAGATCGCGGTCAACACCGCCGTGACGCGAGAAGAGCTGCTCGCCTTCATCTCCTCCCGGCACCACGCCATCGTGATCACCACCCGGGCCGACGGAACGCCGCAGGCATCTCCGGTGACCTGCGGTGTCGACGACGGCAAGATCGTGGTCGCGACCTACCCCGAGCGGGCCAAGACCCGTAACGCCCGGCGTCACCCGCAGGTCAGCGTGCTAGTCCTCTCCGATGATTTCGACGGTGCCTGGGTCCAGGTCGACGGCACCGCCGAGGTGCTCGACGGGCCCGAGGCGATCGAACCGCTGGTCGGGTACTTCCGGTCGATCTCCGGCGAGCACCCCGACTGGGACGAATACCGGCAGGCCATGGTGCGGCAGGGCAAGTCGCTGCTGCGGATCACACCTGAGCGCTGGGGTCCGGTGGCCACCGGAGGTTTCCCGCCCCGGCTGGCACCTTAGCCGCCTCAATGATCCGTACCCCTTGGGGGCGTCTGGGTCGGAGATGACAGACTGGCCGCATGACCGGATCAGCTCCGAAGACAGACCTTCACCGGTACCTGCAAGATGCTCGGGAGGCTCTGCTGTGGAAGCTCGACGGGCTCTCGGAGTACCACATCCGGCGCCCGATGGTACCTACCGGCACCAACTTGCTAGGACTGATCAAGCATGCGGCCGGCGACGAGGTCGGCTACTTCGGCGACTGCTTCGGCCGGCCCTTTGGCGAGCGGCTGCCGTGGCTGGAGGAGGATGCCGAGCCCAACGCGGACATGTGGGCCACCGCCGCTGAGTCGCGCGAGCAGATCACCGGGCTGTACCGGCGGGCTTGGGCACACTCGGACGCCACGATCAGCTCGCTGGTTCTGGACGAGGTGGGCCATGTGCCGTGGTGGCCGGAGAACCGCAGCGAGGTGACGCTGCACAAAATCCTGGTCCACATGATCGCCGAAACGGACCGGCATGCCGGCCACGCCGATATCATCCGTGAGCTCATCGACGGGTCCGCCGGGTTGCGGGGCAGCAGTGACAACATGGCGCGCGGCGACCAGGCCTGGTGGGAAAGTTACCGGGACCGGCTGGAACGCGCGGCGCTCGAGGCGCAGCGGCGTGCGACCCGCGAAGCCGGCTGACCAACCAGCCTAAGTCCGCGACCAGGCCGCAGAGGTCCCGTGGCACGATGAGCCTGGGCATCGTGACGATGGAGACGGGTATGGACGACGAGCGTGAAAATCTCAGCTGGCAAGCCTTCGGGGAGGCATCCCGCGGGCTCGCGCAGGCGATCGCCGACGACGGCTTTGAGCCTGACCTGATCCTGTCGATCGCGCGGGGCGGCCTGTTCCTGGCCGGTTCCCTTGGCTACGCGCTCGCGGTGAAGAACCTGCACGTGATGAACGTCGAGTTCTACGACGGGGTCGGCAGCACGCTCGACATGCCGGTCATGCTTCCGCCGGTGCCTTCCGCGGTGGATTTCTCGGAGAAGAAGGTTCTCATCGCCGACGACGTCGCCGACTCAGGCCGGACGATCGAGCTGGTCTACACCTTCATCTCCGATCACGTCGAGGACGTGCGCTCGGCGGTGATCTACGAGAAGCCTCAGTCCCTGATCAGGTGCGATTATGTCTGGAAACATACCGATCTGTGGATCAACTTCCCGTGGAGCTCCATGGCCCCGGTCGTCCGGCGGGCCGGCCAGGTCTTCGACGCCTGACGCGGCCGGAGCAACTCTGCGTGTCCGGCACCGTACCGCACCGGCCCTTAGCTGGACTGAGCCGTGCCCGTGCCCGTGCCCGTGCGAGCTGCGGTCAGCGTGAGCAGCGCCACGTGCAGCGAGGTGCGCGACTCGGCCGAGCTTAGGTCCGTCCCGAGAATCCGCTCGATACGGTGCAGCCGATCGTAAAAGGTCGGCCGGGCGAGGTGCGCATGCTTGGCGGCCGCTGCCTTGTTGCCGCCCGCCGCCAGGTACGCGGCGAGCACGTCGATGAGCTCGGCGTCCTGCTCGGTGGCCAGCAGCGCGCCGAGTTCACGCTCCACGAAGGTCTGCAGCCGTGGGTCGTCGCGAAGCAGGTGGAGCAGGCCGCGCAGGCGCAGGTCAGGTAGCCGGTAAAACAACGGACGGCTCGTCAGCCGCAACGCCGGGCTGCCAGCACCACCGATGTCCGAACGTTCCGCCGCCACATCGGCCACCTGGCTGGCCTCGAGGAACGAGCGGCGCACGTCCCGGATCGATGCCACCGCGGCCCCGACTCCGATCACCACCCGGTCCAGGTCAGCGCCGTGCCGTTCCCTGATCCGCGTCGCCAGGCCGACTAGGACGCGATCCGGGTCAGCGCCCGGGCTGAGCGAGAGCATCGCTCCCGCGCGGGCATCGTCCAGGGTCCCGACCAGGGCCGGGATCCGCTCAGCGCGGCACGCGGCGGCGGCGATGTCGGCGACGTCGAGCACCCGGGCATGGGCGGAAACCCCCAGCGCGCCGAAACCGGTTTCCGGCGTATCGCGGAGCCGGAGCACCATCGCGATGAGCTGCCGCTCCTCGACCGGCACCCCGAGCGCCCTGGCCCGTACCGCGGCTTCGGCCGGGTCGGCGTGAGCCTGGCTGATGATGCCGGTGATCAGCGTCCGGTGAGCCTGCCGGTCCAGGCTTTCCCGGTGCCGGGTGAGCAGCCGGCCAAGCGCCAGCGTGGTGGCAGCCCGCTCGATGAGCACCGTGTCGGTGGCGGTTGGCGGGCCGTCGCAGACCAGGACCACCCGCCCCCAGTCCTCGCCGCGCGCGCCCACCGGCGTGAACAGCCATCCCGCCGCCTCGTCGTAGACGGTCCGCCCCGGCGAACCCGGCGTCCGCCCCGGCGAACCCGCCGTCCCTCCCGCCGTGCCCAGCGCCCGGCTGCGCCGGCCGAATCCGGCCAGCAACCGCGCGGGATCGGCGCCCCCCGGTTCCCAGGCGAGCACCCGGTGCGAAAGATCCGCCAGGATCACCGGGCGTCCGGCCAGGATCGCGGCCTGCCGCACCACTTCATCGGGCGTCGCACCCGCGACGGAAAGCTCCGTGAACACCTCGTGCAGGCGCTCAGACGCGCGCAGCTCCTCCAGCTGCGCATCGATGATCCGGGCGTGCACCGCCTCGGTGATCTCCACGAACGGCACTTCCCGCTCGAAGGCGATCAGCGTCAGCCCGCGGCCGGCCGCGGCGCGCACCAGGACATCGGGCAGGGCTCCGACGTACCGGCGCCCCAGCTCCACCGCCAGGGCGCTGACTCCGGCCCCGGCCAGGTCAGTCGCGAATCGAGCCAGCCGGGCCGGCTCGGACGGCAGCGCGATCCCGGTGGTGAGCACGAATTCGCCGCCCTGCAGCAGGTGGGCCGCGTCCGCCAGCTCGAGCACGTGGACCCAGCGGACCCGGGCGCCCAGGCCGGCCTGGCCCGCGACCACCCGCGGGCTGCCCCGCCGGACGACGTTGAGCCTGAGTAGGTCAGCAACCGTGGGGAGCATATACAAAGAGTAAGACCAGTGCGTAAAGACCTTACACAGTGTCGGTTCCGTTCGGGCCGCCGGACAAGGAAGACTGGTGCACATGTCTGAGCTACTCGCCCGCCACCGCGCGGTCATCCCCAACTGGGTCGCGACCTACTACGACGAGCCGATCGAGATCGTCAGCGGTCAGGGCTGCCGGGTCACCGACGCCGAGGGCCACGGGTACCTCGACTTCTTCGCCGGCATCTTGACCAACATGCTCGGTTATGACGTGCCCGAGGTCCGGGACGCGGTCGAACGGCAGCTCGCCACCGGCATCGCGCACACCTCGACGCTGTACCTGATCCGCCACCAGGTCGAGCTCGCGGAGAAGATCGCCCGGCTCTCCGGCATCAAGAACGCCAAGGTGTTCTTCACCAACTCCGGGTCCGAGGCTAACGAGGTCGCGCTGCTGGCCGCCCTGACCGCGCGTAACGCCAGCGAGGTCCTGGCCATGCGGGGCAGCTATCACGGGCGCTCGTTCGGCACCGTCGCCGTGACGGGCAACGCCGCCTGGAAGATGTCGAGCCACAATCCGTTCGGCACTCACTATCTGCACGGCGCGGACCGGCAGCTGGCCGCCTACGCCGGCCTGAACGACGCCGACTACATCAAGGCCTGCGTGGACGACCTGCGCGCGCTGCTGGCCGGCGGCATCCACCCAGCTGACGTCGCCTGCCTGCTGGCCGAGCCGGTGCAGGGCGTGGGCGGCTTCACCATGGCGCCCGACGGCCTGTTCGCCGCGTACTCCGAAGTCCTCGACGAGCACGGCATCCTGCTGATCTCCGACGAGGTGCAGACCGGCTGGGGCCGCACCGGCGAGCATTTCTGGGGTATCAGCGCGCACGGGATCATCCCGGACGCGATGACCTTTGCCAAGGGCCTCGGCAACGGCTTCGCGATCGGCGGCGTGGTCGCCCGCGGCGAGCTGCTGGACGGGATCCGCGGCAACGGCATCTCCACCTTCGGCGGCAACCCGATCGCTACCGCCGCGGCCAACGCCACCTTGGACTACGTGCTCTCCCATGATCTGCAGCGCAACGCCGCCGTCACCGGCCGGATCATCGTCGACGGACTCAGGGACGCGGCGAAGGACCTGGACATCGTCGGGGAGGTACGCGGAAAGGGCCTGATGTTCGCGGTTGACCTGGTCGACCCGGCGACGAAGAAGCCAAGTCCGCCGCTGGCCGCCAAGATGCTCGAGGCGACGAGGGAACGCGGCCTGCTCATCGGCAAGGGCGGGCTGTACGGGCACACGCTGCGGATGGCGCCGCCGCTGACGCTGAGCGAGGCGGAAGCTAAGGAAGGCCTCGGCATCGTGGCTGACGCTCTCGCCCAGGTGAACGAGGAGGCCATAGTCAGGTGAGCACGCACATCACCCACTGGATCGCTGGCAAGCCCTGGGACGGGCAGGCCGAACGCCGCGGCGACGTGTACAACCCCGCGACTGGGCAGGCCAGCGGCCAGGTCGACTTCGCCACCCCGGTCGAGGTGGACGTGGCCGTCCAGGCGGCCAGTGACGCGTTCGCCACCTGGCGACGGGTCTCGCTGACCCGGCGCGCCACGGTCCTGTTCTCCTTCCGCGAGCTGGTCAAGGCGAACACCAAGGCGCTAGCCGAGCTGATCACCGCCGAACACGGCAAGGTGGCCTCGGACGCGGAGGGCGAAGTGGCCCGCGGGCTGGAGGTCGTCGAGTTCGCCTGCGGCATCCCGCACCTGCTTAAGGGCGGGTTCTCGGAGAACGTCTCTACCGGCGTCGACTCGTATTCCATCAGGCAGCCGGTCGGCGTGGTCGCGGGCATCACCCCGTTCAACTTCCCGGCCATGGTACCGATGTGGATGTTCCCGCTGGCCATCGCCTGCGGCAACACGTTCGTGCTCAAGCCGTCGGAGAAGGACCCTTCCGCCTCCGTGCTGCTGGCCTCGCTGTGGGCCGAGGCCGGGCTGCCGGACGGCGTGTTCAACGTGGTGCACGGCGACAAGGTGGCCGTCGACTCCATCCTTAGCCACCCCGATATCAAGGCGGTCAGCTTCGTCGGCTCCACGCCTATCGCCAGGTACGTGTACGAAACCGGCACCAAGGCGGGCAAGCGCGTGCAGGCGCTCGGCGGCGCGAAGAACCACATGGTGGTGCTGCCCGACGCGGACCTGGATCAGGCCGCGGACGCCGCGGTCTCGGCCGGGTTCGGCTCAGCCGGGGAGCGCTGCATGGCGGTCTCCGCGCTGGTCGCCGTGGGCCGGATCGGGGACGAGCTCGTCTCCAGGATCAGGGACCGGCTGGCGGACCTCCGGGTCGGGCCGGGGTCCGACGACCGTTCGCAGATGGGGCCGCTAGTCACCGGGGCGCACCGGGACAAGGTGGCCTCCTACCTGGACAGCGGCGTCCGGGAGGGCGCCACGCTGGCCGTCGACGGCCGGGTCCACCCGGTGCTGGGCGCCGCGGAGGGGGCCGGGGAGGCGGGAGGGGGGTTCTGGCTCGGGCCGAGCGTGCTGGACCACGTGACGCCGGCCATGAGCTGCTACACCGACGAGATCTTCGGGCCGGTGCTCAGCGTGCTGCGCGCCCCGACCTACGAGGCCGCGGTGGACTTGGTCAACGGCAGCCCGTACGGCAACGGCGTCGCCATCTTCACCAGCGACGGGGGAGCGGCGCGCCGGTTCGTGTCCGAGGCCGAGATCGGCATGGTCGGCGTCAACGTGCCGGTCCCGGTCCCGATGGCCTACTACTCCTTCGGCGGCTGGAAGGCATCGCTGTTCGGTGACACCCACGTGCACGGCACCGAAGGCGTGCACTTCTACACCCGGGGCAAGGTGGTCACCTCTCGCTGGCTCGATCCGAGCCAGGGCGGCGTCAACCTAGGCTTCCCGGTCAACACCTGACGTCCTGACGGCCGGCCCCGGGGCAACCATGGTGTGTCGGCCCGAAGCGGGGTGGGGTTAGCCTCACCCCGCTTCGGGGGGTCCGGCTGATAGGCAACCCGACCCGGCATGGCCTAGCGTCAGGGCTATGTTCCTCCTCCGCGACCTGGTGTCGGCACGCAGCTGGCTCGCGCTCATCCACCACCTGGCGGGCTTGCTCATCGGGATCGCGGCCATCGCGGTGTTCACTACCGGTCTCAGCCTGGGTTTTAGCCTGCTCGTAGTCGCACTCGTCGGCCTGCCGGTGCTGGGCCTGACCCTGCGGATGGCCCCGGCGTTCGCCCGCGCCGAACGAGCCAGGTTCGCGCTCCTGCTCGGCGTACGCATCCCGGCCTGGCCGGCTGAGGCCCGGGCTGGCTACCGGTGGGGGGTCGTGCCGCGCTGGCAGATGTTCACCGAGCGGGTGACCTGGAGCGAAATCGGCTACGCGCTGCTGCGCCTGCCGGTCAGCGCGATCACTGCGGCGATCAGCATCACCGCCTGGGCGCTGGGGCTGGTCCTGCTGACGCTGCCGTTCTACGACCGCTACCTGCCCAACGGCGCCATCTTCGGCAGCACGCTGCTGCGCGGCGGCCCACCAGCGGTGCTGTTGCCGGTTCTCGGCCTGGTCGTGCTGGTCGCCGCGGCGCAGCTGACCCGCGGCCTGGCGATCGCCGATCTCGCCATCTCGCGGCCCCTGCTCGGGCCGCCCACCGACCTGGCCGCCCGGGTGAGCGAGCTCGAGATCAGCCGTGAGCGGGTCGTCGGGGCCGCCGAGGCGGAGCGGCAGCGGATCGAACGCGACCTGCACGACGGCGCTCAGCAGCGGCTGGTCGCACTGGCCATGGAGCTCGGCCGGGCCAAGGCGAAGTTCGCCGACGATCCCGAGGGCGCCATAGCGCTGGTAGACCAGGCCCACGTCCAGGCCAAGGAAGCCCTCACCGAGCTGCGCAACCTGGTCCGCGGCGTACACCCGCCGGTGCTGACCGACCGCGGCCTGGACGCGGCCCTGTCCGGCCTGGCCGCACTGTGCCCGATACCAGTCGACGTGCACGTCGACGTGCCGGTGCGGCCGAAGTCCTCGGTGGAGGCGGTGGCGTACTTCATGGTGGCCGAGGCGCTCACCAACGTGGCCAAGCACTCCCGGGCCAGCCAGGCGAAGGTCGTGGTGGAGGGCCACGGCTACCCGGGCACCCTGACCGTCATGGTCAGCGACGACGGGATCGGCGGCGCGGATGTCCGCAGTCCGGGCCTGTCGGGGCTGGCCGACCGGGTTTCCGGGGTAGACGGGCGGCTGTCGGTGGAATCCCCGGCGGGCGGGCCGACGATCGTCGCGGCGGAACTGCCATGCGGGTAGTGATCGCCGAAGATTCCGTCCTGCTGCGGGAGGGACTGACCCGGCTGCTCACCGAGGCCGGCCACGAGGTCGCCGCGGCCGAGGGCGACGCCGAGAAGTTCCTGCGCGCGATGGCCGCGCATACCCCGGACGCGGCGGTCGTCGATGTCCGGATGCCGCCCACCTTCACCGACGAGGGACTGCGCGCGGCCCTGGTGGTCCGGGACCGCTGGCCGGATGTGGGCGTGCTGGTCTTGTCCCAGTGGGTCGAGGAGCGGTACGCCACGGAACTGATCTCCGGCCGCCCGCAGGGCGTCGGTTACCTGCTCAAAGACCGGGTCGCAGACGTGGGGGAGTTCCTCGACGCGCTGCGCCGGGTGGCTGAGGGCGGCAGTGCGCTCGATCCCGAAGTCGTCGCGCAGCTGCTCGCCCGCAGCCGCCACCCGCTGGGTGAGCTCACCCCGCGCGAGCGTGAGGTGCTCACGCTGATGGCCGAAGGCCGGTCTAACTCCGCTATCGCGGCCGCCCTGGTGGTCGGCGGCGGCGCGGTGGAAAAACACATCAACAACATCTTCACCAAGCTCGGGCTGGCGCCCGGTGACCGCGATCACCGTCGCGTGCTCGCCGTCCTGCGCTACCTCGGCACGGGATGAACGGGGTACACCATGACTTCTATCTTGCCGGCGTCCGGCACTTTGCGCATGACATCCGCCCGCGTGCTCGTGCTCGCGATCGGCGTGCCGGTGATCCTCGCCCTCATCGGCTGGACCGGCTTTAACTTCGTCAGCCTGGCCGCCCGCGCCAGCTTCCCGGTCAGCTACGTCATGGGTGTTCGGCACGGGCAGCTGACGGCCGGTGTCCACAGCGCCAACATCACCGTCCGTCAGGGTGACGACAGCACCGCCCGGCTGGCCGGCACCGTTCACTACGGCCTGTTCCGCCCGCGTGTGACCAGCAGCGGCAACGAGCTGAACGTCAAGTGCCCGGGCATCTCCGGCAGCTGCGGGCTGTCCGCGACCCTCGACGTGCCGCGGCTGACCGGTCTCACGCTGTCGAGCGGCGGCGGCAACCTGTCGGTGCCGGGGGTCGCCCAGACCGTCAGCCTGACCAGTGACGGGGGTAACGTCTCGGTCTCCGGTGTCCCTGGCGCCGCCACGGTGCTCACCGGCGGGGGCGACCTGACCGCGGGCGACATGGGCGGCACCCTTAAGTTCACCACCGACGGCGGCAACATCGACGGCAGCGACCTGGCCGCGCCGGCACTCAGTACCGAGTCCGGCGGCGGGGACGTCAACCTGGTGTTCATCAAAGTGCCGGCCACCCTGGACATCATCAGCGACGGCGGCAACGTGAACATCGTGGTCCCTCGCGGCGCGACGGCCTACCGCATCAGCGCCGCCGCAGACGGCGGCGACAATAGCGTTACGGTGCCGACGACCTCATCGTCCGGTAACCAGATCACCGTAGACAGCGGCGGCGGCGATATCACCATCACCGAGGCAAGCTAATGTCCCGGATGCGCCGATGATGGCGTTCAGGGCCCGGACATGCGCGTCCAGGGCGGCCCGGCCCGCGCTAGTGGCCTGGTAGAGCGTGGTGCGCCGCTTACCCCGCCAGTTCTCCTCGGTGCTGACGAAGCCCGCGTCGATGAGCACGCGGACATGCGTGCCGAGGTTGCCGTCGGTCAGCATCAAGGTCTTGCGCAAGATGGTGAAGCTCATCGCGGCGCCGGGCGGCAGCGCATGCAGCGCGACCTGAATGCGCAACCGGGTGGTATCACTCAGCACCGGGTCGAGCGGGCTGGCCAGCCGGTCGGCCAGCTCGGAAAGCACCAGCTCGTGCTCGGTCATCTCCGCCACCGCATCCGCCATCCGCCGAGCGCCGCCATGCCCAGGCCGCCCGCGAGCCCGACGATGAGCATCGCCAGCTGCGGGGCCGCGATCCGGGCGATCGCAGCCACGGCCACGATGGCCAGGCCGACCATGGCCAGCGGCAGGTCCTGAACTCCTATTCCGTACAGCAGCATTCCCACCGCCCACAAGCTGGCCAGGAAGACCGCCATGATGCGGGCATTAGCCGGGGCGGCCACAGCGACGAGCAACGGCGAGGTGGCGAAGAGCACCAGCCAGAGCAAGGCGAACCGGCGGTCGTTGTGCAGCCGCACCTCGCGCGGACGCACTAGCCAGGTGATCGCCACGGCGGCGGCGCACACCGCCGTGCCCAGCAGAGCGCCGCCAACGCCCGGGACGAACTGGAACAAGCTCGCCCCGGCCGCCCAGGCCAGGCCCCACGCCAGCAGCGGGCGCGCGAACGTGACGTCGCGGGCGAGCCGGCGTGAGCGCCGGGTGACCGGGGTAATCTCCGCAAGGATCCGCACAGCGTCCGCGGACGTCGGCACGTCGAAATCCTTGCTGTGCGGGTTAGTAGTCATCGTCCCCCAGGAAGACGGCGCCGTCCTCTAGGGTACCGAGTTTCACCGCGGCAGGCGCAGCCGCAGCGAGCCGAGCAGCACGGTGACGTTCTGAATCCCCAGGTTGCTCGGCACGGAGACGTAGAACACGGCCGGGGCGCGGCCGCCCCCGCGATCGATGACCAGCACCGCGGCGAGCTCGCTGGTCCAGGCCAGGTTCTCGCTCGCGGCCGCGGGATAGCTCATCAGGAACCTGACCATCCAGCCCGGGTGCCCGCTGACCTGCAGGGCAGAGCTGGCCTCGACCGTCCGGTCGTGCTGCAGCCCGGTGTAATACGCCGGGTCGAGCGCACCGACCAGGCTCATCGCAGTGGGCTCCAGATCCGCGGCGCCCGAATAGCCGAACTGATGCTGAAGCTGACCCGAGCAGGCGTTACCGTGCCAGTCGAAGCTTGACCCGCCGATGGTGACCTGCCCGGCCACGGCGTGCTCGCCCGCGGTCCAGGCCAAGGCCGGCGTGTTCAGAATGGACGGGCAGCCCTCCTGCCAGGGCGAGGAGAGCAACCGGTAGGAAAGCCCGGACGAGGCGTCGGTCACCTGCGGGCCCGACGCCGGAGCCCCCTTCGCGTTCGGCGTGACGCGGTGCCGCCCCGATCCGGCGCTCGGCGAGCGGCTGACCGTATGCGCGGAAAACGCGGCCACCGTCGGCGTCCGGGCGAGGTCCTTGACGAACATGCCGATGGCCACCAGCACTACCGCCGTGACCACGGTCAGCAGCCACAGCATCAGCCGCCGGGTACGACGGCGCCGCTGCCGGCGCCTGCGGCGCGCAGCCGCGTTGTGCTGCCGGACGACCGAATCCCAGCCCGGCGAGGGCATCCCCATGCCGTCAGGTTAAGTCCGCATACCCTGCGAAAGAAGGCCCTGACCGGACATGATTACTGCTTCGGTGGCAAACGGGCAGATTATTTCGCTGAGGATCCCCAGGACCGGCTACCCGGTGGCCGGGGCGGGCAGCGGAGCCGCTTCCTCGGCGCGGACCGTGGCCCGGCTGAACAGAGTCCTCACCACGAACCCCAGGGCCAGCGCGACCAGCACGCCGAGGTTGGCGAAGGCCCAGGCGCCGGTCTTGGTGCCCAGGTGGAACGGGTTGAGCAGGTATCCCTGCCAGCTCAGCCAGCTGGCCGAGCTGTTGGTGACCAGGCCCCAGCCGATGCCGGCGGACACGATGAGCGTCAGCACCGGCACCCACCTGACGTCGCCGTAACGGCCTGCCGGGGTGAAAAGCTCGGGCTCGGCGTAATTCCGCCGCCGCAGCGCGATGTCGGCCAGCATGACCCCGCACCAAGCCGCGATCGGTACCCCGAGCGTGATCAGGAAGCCCTCGAACTGGCCGACGAAGTTGTGGGTGGCGAACACCACGTAGATGGTGCCGAGCGTCATGACCGTTCCGTCGATCAGGGCGGCCTGGTAACGGGGGATCCGCACGCCGAGGGTCAGCAGCGCCAGCCCGGAGGAGTAGATGTCGAGCACCGAGCCGCCAATCAGGCCAAGCACGGCCACGATGGCGAACGGCACCAGGAACCAGGTCGGCAGAAGTGTCGTCAGCGCCCCGACGGGGTCGGTGTTGATGGCCGAGAACAGGCTCTTGGAGGAGCCTGCGAGCAGCAGCCCGAATACCAGCAGGAAGATGGGCGCGATCGAGGACGCGAACGTGGTCCATCCGATCACCCCTCGGCCGGAGGACCGTCTCGGCAGATACCGTGAGTAGTCCGCGGCGCAGTTCACCCAGCCGAGCCCGAAGCCGGTCATCGTGAACACCAGCGCGCCGATGAGCTCCTGGGTCGAGCCGCCTTTGATAGCCGACACCGTGTGCCAGTGAATCTTGCCCGCTACCAGTGCGATGAACACCACGGTGAACACGCCGGTGACGATGGTGATCCAGGTCTGCATCCGCATGATCAGGTCGAAACCCATCACGCCGCCGAAGATGGTCAGCGCGATCACGATGATCAGCGCGATCACCTTCGTGCCGGTGCCGCCGCCCACGCCGAGGCGATGGAAGACGGTGGCCGTGGCGAGCGTGGCCAGGATGACAAGCACAGTCTCCCAGCCCACGGTCAGCAGCCAGGAGATCGCCGTGGGGAGCTTGTTGCCCCTGACTCCGAACGCGGCCCGGCTCAGCACCATCGTGGGCGCGGAACCCCGCTTGCCCGCGACGGCGATGAACCCGCAGGCCAGGAACGACAGCACGATCCCGGCCACGCCGACGACGATCGCCTGCCAGAACGAGATGCCGAAGCCGAGCTCGAACGCGCCGTAGCCGAGACCGAGCACGGAGATGTTCGCCGCGAACCAGGGCCAGAACAGGTCACGCGGGTGGCCCTTGCGCTCGTTCTCGGCGATGACGTTGATGCCGTTCGCCTCGACCCGCAACGGTCGCAGCTCCGCGGTCCCCGTAGCGTGGGCCATGGCCGGCCTCCCTCACTGATCATGACTGCTGTGCGTTGCGCGCCGTCCACGGGTGTGTGGGCGCCGGCTGGCCTGCTGCTTCGCGTTGCGGCCGGGGCGAGGCCGTCAGGGCGACGTCGACGGTCGGGCCGGCGATCTCGTGATGCCGCCGTCCGCGCCACCCGTTCTCGTCATCGGTCGCGCGTTCCTCGAAGGCTGCGACATCGCGACCGTGCGCCACAGTCCCATGCTGTCACGGAGCACCGGGGGCATCACGCCCCGGCTCCCACCATGGACGCGGCCGCTGCCACCCCTCATGGTTCAGCTTCTTTCGGCACCGACGGGCCCGGCGGGATCGCGCGCGCCCAGGCCGCTCGGTTGGCTGCGCGTTCGGCCTGCAGGCGGTCAATCAGTTCTCCCGCCGCCATCACCGACTTGACCCCGGAGAACCCAAAGGCCCCAGAGTTCCCGGAAGCCCCAGAACGCCCGGTGATTCCGGCGGCGATCTCCTCAGCGAGGGCGGCTGGCTCCGCCGAGACGCGGCTGACGAGCCCGAGGGCCAGCGCCTCGGCTGCCTCCACCCAGCGGCCGGTCAGCACCAGGTCCATAGCCAGGCCGCGGCCGACTAGGTCGGGCAGCAGCCAGGCGCCGACAGTCAGGTTCACGCCGGGCGGTCCGGTCCAGCGCAGCCGAGCCGCCGGGCCCGCGATCCGAAGGTCACAGCTGGCCGCGAGCTGCGCGCCGCCGCCGACCGCCGCCCCGGTCAGCACGGCGATCACCGGCCCGGGCCTGGTCACGATGCTCTGGCAGCAGTCGTAGATCAGATCCGAGACGGCGGCACGTTCCGCGCCGGAAAGGCTCAGGTCTGCGCCGGCGCAGAACACCTGCGGATCGGCGCTCCCGAGCAGCACCGGCACCGACGGCTCGGCGGCGAGCGCGTCCCTGATCGCGAGGGTCAGGCTCACATCGAGGGCATTACGCCGCTCGGGGCGGTGCAGCCGCAGCCAGCGCCAGCCGGCCGGCCCGTTCCCGACGATCAGTTGAGGATGCGCCATGCTCGGGCTCCGTGCTGCTTAGTGCCGTCTCCGGCGCTGGCCGGGTGCGCTGGCCTCGGCATACTTGGGCTCCCGACCGTCCGAAATGTATACCAGATGAACTGGACCTGGTCCGAGCGGACCCGAGGAGTCAGGGTACCGAGCAGCTGTCTGACCCGCGCGGGATGTCAGCATCGAGACCCGGCGTGAGCTGACCGCAGCCGATGTTTACCGGGTGCCGCCGGGAAAGCCCGAGCCTACGTAAACTGGGTTCGACTTGACACGGACCGTAGAGGAATCATAACAATGTGCTATAACTACTGGCAGATCGTCTGGCAGTGTCATGCTTGATCCTGCCCTGGACCGAGCCGGCCCGCCCCTGAGCACACGCTCATACGAAGAGCTTTACGTCGAGCACGCGCCCGCTGCGCGCCGGCTCGCAATGTCAATGGTGCCCCCTGATGTGGCCGACGATATCGTGGCTGAGGCCTTCGCCCGCGTGCTGGCCGCCATCCGTGCCGGCGGCGGTCCGGGTCATGCGTTCCGGGGATACCTGCTCACGGCGGTGCGTAATCTGGCCTGCGACTGGCTGCGGGCCCGGGGCCGCCTGACCGTGGTCGGCGACATGGACGTCCAGGCCGATGATGAGCCGGCCGGGCCGGGCCGGGTCAACCCGGGGATAAGCTGCGCCGCGGAGACGCAAGCCGAAGCCCGGGACGAAGTGCGCCTGGTCACCAGAGCCTTTGACCGGCTGCCCGTGCGTTGGCGCGCGGTTCTGTGGCAGCTGGAGGTGGAGGGCAAAGCCCCGGCCGCGGTGGCGCCCATGTTCGGCTTGTCGGCCAACGGCGTTTCCGCGCTGGCCGTGCGCGCCCGGGAAGGGCTGAGGCAGGCCTACCTAGCTGAGCACGTCGGCTCGAATATCCCGGTGGCGTGCCGCACCTATGCGGCCGAGTTCGGCGCCGGGGCCCGCGGCCGGCTGAGCCAGCGGCGCCGGGCAGCCATGCAGGAGCACCTCGGGCACTGCCCGGCCTGCCAGGACCTGTTCACCGAGCTCACCGAGCTCAACAGCCGCCTCGGCACGATCCTGACCCCGGCCGCGCTCGCCGCCGCGTCATCCGCGCTCGGCTCGGCCAAGCGCGCGGCGATCCTGCGAACGACCCTGGCCGGGCCCTGGCGCACCTGGCGGTGGCATCCGGTCACGACCGCCGCCGGCG
>JALYVS010000507.1 GCA_030853115.1 Actinomycetota bacterium | reverse complement strand
GTCGAGGGCGCTGGCCAGGGCCGGCAGGACGGGCAGGCGCTCACGGGTCCGGGCGTCCATCCGGGACTTGCGGTGCTGGGCGGCCTTGCGGCTGCTGATCTCCTGCGGGCGGACGGGGCAGGGCACTGCCCACCGGGCCCAGCGGGACGGGTCGTCCAGCGCCCACTGAGCCACGTCGAGGTAGAAGGCGCGGACGGCCGTAAGGCAGTGGCGGGCGCTGATGCGCTCCGTGCCCGCCTGGGCGGCCCCGCCGGAGCCGTCCTTGACCTGGAGCCGCTGCTTCCACGCGCGGGCGACGTCATCGGGCAGGTGGATGCCGGCGATGCCGGGGTGGTGCTGCTCGATGTCGGCCCAGAACAGCTTGCCCAGCTCGTAGCCGAGGTGCTGGAGGGTGGAGTGGTCCAGCGCGGGCTGGCGCTCGCGCAGGTAGTCCACGAGCAGGTCCCGGACGGGCTGGCAGGCCAGGTGGTAGCGGTCGATCATCTGCCCGGGGGTCCGCGGGCCGGCGGCCCGCAGCTGGCGGAAGGAGGCGGGGCCGTCGATGACGCCCATGGCCCGCAGCGCCCCGTAGATGACCTGCATGCCCTGGCACGGGCTCCGCAGCGCCTCGTCCTCGGCGGCGTACTCGGCGAGCAGGTCGCCGATGGTGACCTCGCCGAGCGTGCCGCCCTTGGCCGCGACGATGACGGCGGCCCGGTGGACCGTCACCCGGCGGGCGGTCGCCGAGAGCTCGGGGTCGGCGTCCAGCAGCCCTTGCAGCCGGGCGAAGCCGGCCGGGTCGCGTTCCGCCGCCAGGGCCCGGGTGAAGTGGTCATTGGCTGCGCCGCCTGCGAGCAGCCAGTGCATGGACGGGCGCACGATATCGGCGGCGGCCCGCGTCGCGCTCAGCAGTGGCGCGGGCGGCGTCCCGGTCGGCGGCCGCGGCGTTCCCGGCGGCAGGCCGACGGCCTCCATGATGTCGCTTAGCACGAAGGCGTCCAGCGGGGTGACCTCGCTGGGCTTGAGGACGACCGTGCACCCGGACGTGATGGCGGGCGCGACCTTGGCCGCGATCTGGTGCAGCGGGTAGTTCCACGGGGTGATGGCCCCGACCACGCCGATCGGCTCCTGGATGGTCAGCGAGGTGCCGACCTCCTCCTCGAACGCGATCTCCTTGATGACCGAGTCCATCGACGTGAAGGTCCGGATCGGGCCGCCGACCTGGATGGCCCGCGACGAGGCGAGCGGCATGCCCAGCTCCCGGGTGATGATCTCGGCCAGCTCGGCCAGCTTCTCGGCGATCGCGGTGCAGAAGGCGGCGCGCTCCTCGGGGGGAGCGGGCCGACCACGCTGGCAGCGCCGCCGCGGCCCTGACCGCCGCGTCGATGTCATCCGCGGTGCCCTGCGGGACCTCGGCGATGACCTCCTCGGTGGCCGGGTCGGTCACGGTGATGACGCCCGCGCCCGCGGGCGTCACCCACGCTCCGTTGACGAACAGAGATTTGCGGATCATCTTGCCGGCCACTACGACTCCTCGATGTAGATGCACTCACCCGGGCACTGGCCGGCCGCTTCCTGCACCTGGTCACACAGCCCGGCCGGGACCGTGTACACCCGGCGCCCCGCCGACACGTCGCCGCTGCGCAGGTGGGCCAGCGCGTCGTCCTCGATCTGGAAGACCTCGGGCGAGATGACCTCGCACAGGCCCGACGACGTGCACTGCTCCTGGTCGATCCATACCTTCATGAGCTGCCTCCGGAAAGAGAGGTGGCAGGGCTGACCGCGAGGGCCGGCTGCGGCGGGAAAGGTGCTTGCGCTGCGATGAGGCGATGGTAAGCGGCCATCCGGTGCGGCACGTTCATGGCCGCGGCGGCGACGGTCACGCCGCCCCGCCCGTACGTCGCGACGAACGAGCGGCTGGCCAGCGGGGGCGTGCTCCCCGCCCAGTTCCCAGGCCCGCCGGCGGCGGCCGACCGCGCCGCGTGGATCGCCCTCAGCGCAGCCGGGGCATCCGCGGCCAGGGCATCGATCGTCCGCGACACCGTCGGGTCCGACACCACCCGCCCGAACACTCCCGGCTCAGCCCGCAGCACGGCGATGTCAGCCAGGCAGTCTCCGCCCAGCCCGGCCGCGACGGCCAGGCCCAGCAGCACCTTCGCCGGGTCATGCACCGCCGCCGGCCGCCACCAGCGGGCCAGCGCCGCTGACAGCTCCCGGCCCAGGCCCGACGCCCGGATCGCCGACGTCAGCAGCGTCGCCCGGGCCTGGGACACCACGCCCCGCCCGCATCAGCAGCTGCGCCCCCGGCCGGGCAGCTTCCTCCAAGATCTCCGGCAGCGGCCGGTCCTGGGCGAACAGCTCATCGATGCGGTGGCGGATACGGCCGGCAGGAGATACCCGGACAGGCACGAGCGTGGGTCCTTCCTTCGTTGACTTGGTCGTCTTGAAGGGAACCTACGCCGTCGTCTCATTTACACCGGATCTTGGACGCGAAGATGGCTCCGACCCCGGGTCGGCGGAGCTGACCAGTCGTCACGATGAGACGACGCGGGGAGCAAACTGCAGTCACCAAGTAACTGGTAGCGCTTTGACCCCGTGCACGACCGAGCCGATCTTGTATTCGACCGCCTCGGGCGCGACAGCCAGCGCAAGATCAGGGAAGCGCCGGAGCAGGGCGGGCAGCGCGATCGTCATTTCCAGGCGGGCCAGGGGCGCGCCGAGGCAGTAATGAATTCCGTGTCCGAAAGCCAAATGGGATGAGGCTTCGCGGGTCAGATCCAGCCGTTCGGGGTCGGGGATGAGGGCCGGATCATGGTTCGCCGACGGCAACGATACCTGGAGGAGGTCGCCACGCGCGATGTCCTGCCCGCCAACCACAGTGTCTCGCGTGGCGCGGCGGGGCGCGCTGATCTGCACGATTGCGAGATACCGCAGCAGTTCATCGACCGCGTTCCGAATGAGCCCAGGATCATTACGCAGCAACTGCAGTTGATCATGATGCGTCAATAGGGCGAAGGTAGACGAGGCCATCATTTCCGCAGTGGTCTCGTGCCCGGCCTGCAACATCGTTGCACCGATCGCTGCGAGGTTCTTGGAACTCAGCCGGTCACCCTGCTCCCGTATCAGCGTGCCGATGAGATCGCTGCCGGGTTTATCGCGAGCTCGGTCCGCGAGTCGGTGAATGTATTCGCTGATACCCTGATTCCCCGCCGCGCGTTCCTCTTCACTGATAGTGAAGTCAAAGCTCGCGTCGACGAAACCTTGGAATCCCTTACGATCTTCAAGCGGGATACCGAGCATTTCGCAGATCACCTGGGAAGGAACCGGCCAGCTGAAACTGGCGACCAGGTCGGCGGGTGCCCCGGCATCGGCCATAGCGTCCAGATGCTCGCTGACGATCTCGGTGATTCGCGGCTCCAGCCGGGCGAGCGCACGAGCTGTGAAGCTGGGCGTCAGCATGCTGCGGATCATGGTGTGTTCCGGCGGATCCATGAACAAGATCGCTCCGGGCAGGTCGTCCTTGCCAGGATCGTCCGGGCGGAACATCGGCACCGAATCCCCGGTCGTGAACAGCGCCGAATTACCCAGCACGGTCCGCACGTCTGCTGCGCAGGCAACTAGCCACGCCTGCTGGCCGAACACGGTGGTTATCCGCTCCAGCCCCGGACGGTCACGAGTGGCCTGCAGCGCGGTGCCCGGCATTAGTCCGTCATGTTGGAGGAAGAGCGGCAGTTCCTGGTCGTAAGGCTCGGTCATGTCATCTGGCCCCTCGGCAGGATGGCAGCACTAGCTCGCCGGGAAACGAACGATTGGTCTACACAGTAGCCTGTGCCCGGTTTAGGTCTGCGGGTCAGGTCGCGAAGGATTCCGACCTGACCGAGACCGCGGTCCGGGAGTGGATGAAGCAGGCCGGGCGCGATGCGGGAGCCCGCGAGGACGGCGGGCTGGCCAGCACGGAGCGGCAGGAGCTAGCGCAGCTGCGGTGGGAGCACCGCCGGCTGCGCGAGGACGTGGAGATCCTGAAGCGCGCCCACGGCTTTCTTCACGGGCGAGACCCGGTAAGCGCCTGCCCGCTCATCAAGGCGGAGAAAACCGGCAGCCGCACCGTCAAGCGGGTGTGCGAGCTGCTGAAGGTCTCCCGGGCCGCCTATGACGCCGCCCGCGGCGGCGAGCCTTCGCAGCGGAAGCGCGCCACGACTGTGAGCTGACGGGGCCGATCAGCACGGTCCACGGGGAATCCGGGGGCCGGTACGGCACCCCGCGGGTCCACGCCGAGCTGCGCCGCCGCGG
>JALYVS010000105.1 GCA_030853115.1 Actinomycetota bacterium | reverse complement strand
CCCCGCCCCGCCGGCCGGCGGGGCGGCTGTGCTCGGCGAGCGACGTCTGGGCGTTCAACGGCACGAACGTGGACCACTGGAACGGCCGGACGTGGGCCAGCATGTCGGTCAAGAGGAAGCCCGCATCCCCGGCACTGCGCAGGTGCTGGCCGGCGGCGTCACGCCCGCCCCCGGCAGCCTCGGTCTTAACCTCAACGTGGTCGCGGTGATCCTGCAGTACAGCTGAGCAATCCGCGGACGCGGGCCGCGTCGCCGAGGATGGCTGTCAGCGCAGCTGCCACCGCCGCCTCGACGCGCGGCCCGTCCACGGGGAGCGGAACTACCGCCGGGACTAATGGCACTTGCCGGGCGGGCGCCCCGGGTGCAGGGTCTAAGCATGTGGCGATGCCGATGAACGACAACGACACCCCGCTCATCCCGGACAACGACACCCCGCCGCTCGCCGGCACGTCGCAGCGGATCGCCGGCCATGAGCGCGGACTGCGAATGACCGGGCCCGGCGTGATCCAATCCGCCGGGCGTACCCGGGCGTTCGCCGCCGGTGGCGAACGGGGGAAGATGCGGGCCGCCCACGCGGACCGGGACCGGGTGGTTGAGGTCCTCAACATGGCCTACAGCGAAGGTCGGCTGTTCAGGGACGAGCACGACGGCCGCCTGGACAGCGCCTTGTCCGCGCGCACCTACGCCGACCTTGAGCAGATCGTGGCCGACCTGCCTGTCGCCCAGGCGACCGCCGCGGTAACCCCGGCGGCCAAGACCAACGACCTCGCGATAGCGAGTCTGGCCTGCGGGCTTGCGGCGTTCGTGTTCGGGCCGATGGCGACCATCCCGGCGATCGTGTTCGGCCATGTGGCTCGGCAGCAGATCAAGCGCACCGGAGAACAGGGGGCTGGCCTGGCGCTCGCGGGCTTGATAATCGGCTGTGCGACGGCGCTCCTGTTTGCCGTCCTGATCGTCGTCAGCATCGCGATGTCCGCCGGGACGCGTGGCATCGTGCACTAACCTATTCTCCGCCCGGGCCAAATGAAGTTCATTTTCCCGAGCGAACCGTGGTGCTCGTCCAGGCGACCGGCCACTTCCGAAGCACCCGCAGCTCAGCGCGCATGGCAGCGAACATGGTCAGCGGCCCTTTCTGTGCCGGTGAGTCAGTCATCGTGCCGTCCTGTCGTGAGGGGTCAGGTGATGTCGCGGCGCCTGGTGATCAGGGCGGGGATGGCCAGGAAGGCGGCGGCGTCCAGGCCGAGGGCGAGGAAGGCGAGCGCCGGCGCGACCTGCGCTTCCTGCAGAGGGGGGCCGCCGAAGGCCGCAGTGAAGTTGCCGTCCAGGTTGGCCAGCGTGCTGGTGCCGGCATCGGGCAGGCCCTCGTAGATCCGCAGACTGACGCCGTGCAGCTGGGTGGCGATGTACTCGACCGACGGCTCGGTCACCACCGTCCACAGCAGCGCCGCGCCGATAGCAGCGCCGGCGCTGCGCAGCCAGACCCCCGAGGGTCAGGCCAGCGGCGGCATACGCCAGGCCCAGCACGAGCGCGGCGGCCACCGCGGCCGCGACGTGACCGAAGGCCGGGAACTGGCTGGCCGCCGGGTCCAGGGATCCGGTCTGGTGCAGCGCGACGATCGCGCTGGCCACGGCGGCCAGCGCGAACGTAAGCACGACGCTGGCCGCGACCGCGACCCCCCGACCACGACGGCCAGAGCCTCGCCGGTATAGGTGCGCAGCCGGCCTGGGCCCTGGTGATCAGCATCTCGGCGGGCAGCACCAGGACCAGGGCCCACACCGCCGGGCGATGCCGCATGACTAGCAGCTCGGCGCGCAGCGAGGCGAGCACCCCGGTGATGGCGGCCGGCGACCCGGACGGCCAGTTACGGCCGGAGGAGAGTGCTGCCGCCCGCCGTCCCCTGAGGCGGATCCTGCGGCTGCGGTCGGCACCGGCAGGTAGTTCTGCGAGTCCGCGCCGCCGCCCGGCGTCCCGAACAGCCCAGTCAAAGTGACCGTACAGGTACCAGGCGTCAGATCGCTGATCGTCCGCAGGATCCCGCGCGGAAGCTGCAGGGCCAGGAGGTACAGCATGTACTCGATGATCAGCGTCCACAGCAGGGCGGCCGCGATCGCGCCAGCCGCACTGCGGCACACCATGCCCAGGAACAGGCCGAGCGTCCCGTACGTGAGCGCGATCAGCAGCGCCACGCCCACACACTCGGCGATGACCACCGATTCCACCACCCGGATCACGGTGCTCGCGGCGGCCGCGACGGCGAAGGTCGCCAGCACGCTAGCGGTCACAGCCACGGCGAGCGCGAGGGCTGGCCGGCCAAGGTCCGGGCCCGCCCCGGTCCTTGCAGCAGCGCCGTCGTGATCGTGCCCCGGCCCCAGTCGCCGCCGGCCATCGCCGCGCCCAAGACGATGAACGGCGCCGTGCCGTAATAGAGAAATGGCTGACCACGATGATGTTGAGCTGGCCCGCCAGAACAAGGGTTGAGGTTTTACCGTTAATCCCAGTAACCGCACCGAGCGTCTCGCCAGCACGATGGAGCACAAGATGGCCGTGACCAGCACGGGAATCGATTACCTGCAGGCCCAGCCGCTCGGACCGCTGGCCACCCTCCAGCCCGACGGCAGTCCCCAGGTCAAGCCGGTCGGATTCCGTTACAACCCGGAGCCGGGAACGATCGGCATCAGCGGCTTCCGGATGTCCGCCAGCCAGAAATTCCGGAACGTCAGCCGCGATGGCAGAGCCGCGCTAGTCGTCGACGGCATCGTGTCGACCCAGCCCTGGCGTGTGCGGTTCCTGGAAATCGGGGGGCCGCGGAAGCCATAGAAACGACTGGCGGCCCGGCAGGCCCGGACGGCATCTGTCATCAGGATCCACCCCACCCGGATACTCAGCTTCGGATCGAGGAGCCACCCGGCGAACCGCATCAGACGAAGCTCAGCATGCGGAATCTAGGCTGACAGCCTCGGCCGTAGGCCCGCTGGCGGGCTGACTCAAACCCTTTCGCTCCCGGCCGCCGTCGCCGCGGTGCGGGCTGGTGCCGGTCAGCGAGGATCGGCGGCCCGGGCCCGATCGCCGGGGGACGGGCTGTCCATCAGGGCGGGGCTGGCCGCCGGCGCCACACTGGCCGCCGAAGCCGCGTTCCGCAGCTCCTCTAGCCGGCGCCGCGATGGGAGCAGCAGGACCGCCACCACCGCGCCGAAGCCGAATAGTGCCGCGGATACCGTGAACGCCAGCGTGTAGCCGTGCACCGCGGCCGTAGCCGGGGCCAGCCGTCCGGTGTGGTGCGCGGTCAGGTAGGTCGCTGTCGCCGTGAGCGCCACCGTGCTCAGGGCCGCAGTCCCGATCGAGCCGCCGACCTGCTGCATGGTGTTAACCAGGGCGGAGGCCACGCCTGAGTCCTGCCTGGAAACTCCGGCGGTGGCGGTGTTGATGGCGGGGGAGAAGATCATGCCGAAGCCGAGGCCCATGGCCACCAGCGCCGGCACGACGCTCACTGCGTAGCTGGAGGTCACGGTGAGCTGGGTCAGGTACGTCATCCCGCCGCCGCCCAGCAGCATTCCGGTCACGATCAGGGCCCGCGGCCCAACCCGCGGCAGCAGCACGATGCTGGAGGTGTTCGAGGAGAGCAGGATGCAGGCAACCATCGGCAGGAAGGCCAGCCCGCTGGTCACCGGGCTGTAGCCCTTGACCAGCTGGAGGTAGTAGGTCAGGAACAAGAAGACGCCGAAGACCGCGATCCCGGTGATTCCGACCGAGATGTAGGAGCCGCCCCGGGCCCGGTCCAGGACCACCCGCAGCGGCAGCAGCGGGTGAGCGACCCGGCTCTCCGTGAACGCGAACGCAGTTAGCAAGATCGCTCCGGCGACGAGCGAGCCGATGGTCAGCGCGGCCGTCCAGCCGGCCAGCTCGGCATGGGAGAACCCGAAGACGACCAGGAACAGCCCGGTTGAGGCGAGCACCGTTCCCGCCCAGTCCACCCGCGGCCGGCTGGCGGGCCGGTTGCCCTGCATGTAAACCAGCGCGCCGGCCACGGCGATCGCGGCGAAGAACAGGTTGACGTACAGCGTCCAGCGCCAGGAGAAGTACTGCGTCAGGACCCCGCCCAGGATCAGGCCCACCGCACCGCCACCGCCCGCGACCGACCCGAAGACGCCGAACGCCCGGCCGCGCTCGCGCGGGTCACGGAAGGTGCTGACCAAGGTGCCCAGGGCGGCGGGCGCGAGGATGGCGCCGAAGGCGCCCTGCAGCGTCCGGGCGGTTACCAGCATGCCGAACGATGTGGCGGCACCGCCGAGCGCCGAGGAGAGGGCGAAACCGATAAGGCCGGTGATGAAGACCCGCTTGCGGCTGAACATGTCGCCGAGCCGCCCGCCGAGCAGCAGCAGGCTGCCGAACGCCAGGGCGTATGCGGTCACCACCCACTGCCGGTCGCTGTTAGGGAAGTCCAGGGCGCGCTGAGCCGACGGCAAGGCGATGTTCACGATGGTGGCGTCCAGCACCACCATGAGCTGGGCGATGGCCACGATGACCAGGATGAGCCAGCGATGGTCGTTCTCCGCGGAACGCTGGCTGCCAGCGACCGGTGTTACGGATGACATAACGAGCTATACCCCCTGGTGAGAAACTTGATTGGTCCGGGTCGCGGTGGCCGGTGCCGCGATCAGCGGCTGGGCCGCCTCGTCCAGGCGGTCGAGCAGCTGGAGCAAGGTCGCCCGGTCCGCCTCGCTCAGCGCGCCGAAGATCTGTTTGAACAGCCGTTCCCGGGTGGCGTTCGCCACGTTCAAGCCGACCTCGCCCGCGTCGGTGATGGCAACGAGCTTGGCCCGGCGATCCGTAGGGTCCGGCCGGCGCTCGGCCATGCCGAGGCGCTCCAGCCCGTCGACGGTGTCAGTAATGGAGTGGGCCGCCAGCCCCAAATCTGCTGCCAGCACGTTCTGCCGGGTCGGCCCCTGCTCGTGCAGGCGCCGGAGCACCTTGGCCCGGGCCATGGACAGGCCGCACCCGTTCATCTCGTCGTTGACGGCCCGGAACATCCGGTGATGGACGGCAAGGTACCGTTCACCCACCTGCTCAGGCGTAACCATCGCTGCCCCTCTGACATGCACTGACGCTGACCCGTGTCTCCTAACGGGATCACGTTGACAACTGTCATAATGAGGCCCCTCACGGATTTATTCCGGTCACTCGGCACGATTCGAGGTGATGCCGCCGATCCCCGCACCAGCTGCCCTTGACTTCAACGTTGGTTGAGGTTCTACCGTTCATCCCAGGCGGCCGCACCGGGCGGCCCGCAAGCGTGATGGAGCATACGATGGCCTTGACCAGCGCGGAGATCGACTACCTGCAGTCCCAGCCGCTTGGGCGGCTAGCCACCGTCCAGCCCGACGGCAGCCCCCAGGTCAAGCCAGTCGGGTTTCATTACAACCCGGAGCGGGGCACGATCGACATCGTCGGCTTCGGCATGTCCGCCAGCCAGAAATTCCGGAACGTCAGCCGCGACGGCCGAGCGGCCCTCGTCGTCGACGACATCGTGTCGACCCAGCCCTGGCGCGTGCGTTTCCTGGAAATCCGCGGCACCGCGGAAGCGATAGACAGCGTGGCGGGTCCGGACGACGCCTCGATCATCAGAATCCACCCCACCCGCATCCTCAGCTACGGAATAGAGGAGCCCCCCGGCGAACCCCACAACACCAAGCTCACCTCCCGAAACGAGTAGCAGGGTCCGGCATCTGCCCGAGGCTGGTCTGGCTGACCGCCTCCTGGCCATCGGCCGGGATACCGCGCCCCGGCTCCGTGAGCCGTTCCGCACCGCAGATCACGGCGACCTGCTCTACGACGAGCGGGGACTTCCCGTATGATCATCGACACGTCCGCCCTGATTGCCATCTTGCGCGCGGAAACCGATGCCGCCGAGATGGCCCGTACCATCGAGAAGGCACAGAGCAGGCGGATCTCCGCCGCGAACTGGTTGGAGACCGCGGTCGTCATCGACGCGAGCCGCGACCCGGTCGCCAGCCGCCGCCTCGACGAGCTGGTGCAGACCGCGGAGCTCCACATCGAACCTGTGACCCACGACCAGGCTCGCATAGCCCGCCATGCCTACCGTGATTTCGGCAAGGGCAGCGGCCACAAGGCCGGCTTGAATTTCGGGGATTGTTTCGCTTATGCCCTGGCCAAGTCCGCCGGAGAAGCACTCCTGTTCAAGGGCAACGATTTCGGCCGCGACCGACAGGTCGTTATCGCCCGTCACGCCACCCCGGACAGCAGCCCCGGCTGAGTTAAGCACGGTCGACATCGTGGCAGCGAGATGCCGCCCCTGCGCAGTTCACGGAGAGAAAAACAACCAGGAATTCTCCCGAACGATCCGTGGTGCTTGCCCCAACAAGCTGGACACGCGAGTAGCCGGTGTCGTCCAGCACCCTGGTGACAGCCTGACTCCCGTCGGCCGCAATGATCTCCGGGACCTGATCAGTTACCGCAAGGGTGCCTGGCGGCTTGCCGCGATGGCTAGTGACAATTTGGGAACTGCCCGGTGGGAAACTGGAACTCGGCGAGAATCCGCCCGACCGCGTGGTGAGGAGATCAGCGAGGAGACTGGCTGGCAGGTCACGATCGGGCTGGTTATGCCGGACGGTTATAAGCACTCGATCACCGCATGGTTCGCTCGCCTCAGCGGAGAGGCTGGCAGTGCCTTTCACAATGAGGGTCCTCACGGATTTATTCCGCTCACCGCCGGCTCCTCGTGCCCAGACAGTCTGAGAGGCTGACCCTATGCCGGATGCGCCAGGGTTTAACACGTGGCACGCGGACGTCGCGAAGTCTTCGGCGTGCGACCTCATCTTCCAGCAGGCGCTCGGCCTGCCTGCAGACATGGTCTCCAATAGCCTCCTCACCTGGGCCGGGATAGCCGAGGTGGCAGCGGCGCTGCGGCTGACGCCCGGCCAGGCCCTCGTCGACCTGGCGTGCGGACGCGGCGGTTACGGCCGGGAGATTGCCCGCCGGACCGGCGCCCGCCTGGTCGGCCTGGATTTCTCCGCCGTGGCGGTCGCTATCGCCGCGCGCCGCACCGGACCGCGCGGTCACGCACGGTTCTGCGTAACCGACTTCACCGCCATCGGGCTGCGCGATCACAGCGCCGACGCGGTCATGTGCATTGACGCCATCCAGTTCAGCGACCCGCCGCTGACGGCCCTGGGCGAGTGCCGCCGGATCCTGGCCCGCGGAGGCCGGCTGGCCGTCACGGCGTGGGAGCCGACCGGGCCCGTCGACGAGCGGCTGCCGGAGCGGATCCGGCGGATAAACCTGGCCCGCGATCTGCCCGAAGCCGGCTTCGGGCAGATCGAGGTGACCGGGAAGCCGGACTGGTACGCAGCCGAGCGCACGTTGTGGCAGGCCGCGGTCCAAGCCGACGCGAACGGTGACCCGGCCCTCGTCTCGCTCCAGGAGGAGGCCACCAAGGCGCTCGCGACGTTCGACGTCAAGCGCCGCGTCTTGGCTACCGCCACCGCACCGCTGGCATAAGCCACTGCGCGAGCACACTGCCAGCCGCCGCCCCGCTCGCTGCCGCCGAGATCTAAGTTCCCCTCCGCCCGGGGATTTCATCGCGGACGACCACCGGCCCTCACTGCCGGCGGCCGTGGTATCCGTCAGTTCCCTGATATCGGAACGGACCTGCCCACAGCCAACAACACCCACGACGTCCTGGTGATGGGCCACGCGGCTAGCGACATCGCGCCCGCGGCGTCCGCGGAGCTGGCCCTGCGCTACAACGCGATGTCCTCGGCCACGATCACCCCGCGCAGCCGCGAGCAAGTAGCCCGGTTCTTCAACGGCCTGCAGATGATCCCGCGCGGCCTGGTCCCATCGCCCAGTGGGGCCTGCCCAGCCAGATCGACTCCACCGTCGGCGGCCTCATTGGCTACTGCGGCATCGGCCGCAAGCCATAACCGGCCACCGCGGTTCAACTTACCATAACTTACCGAAGAGGTTCTGGTAAGCTCTGGTAAGCTGGACTCGATCGAGTGGAGCGGCCAATGAACCTGGCTGAAGTCATCGAAGGGCTCCGGGCCGCTGGCACGGAGTTTGAGGACGTCGAAGTCAAGCGTGCAGCGGGCGGCGTGCCGGAAAGCCTCGCTTCCACGTTGGCCGCCTTTGCGAACGCTCGCGGGGGAGTAGTCATCCTCGGGCTCGATGAGCACAGGGGTTCGCGGCTTCCGGCGTACCAGATGCGGCGGCGACACGGAACGCCGTCGTGAGCACCGCGCGAGAGAAGCTGACTCCATCGCTGACACCGAGCGTTGAGGTCGCGCCATTCGAGGGAGTCAACCTGGTCGTCGCGGAAGTCGAGCCGCTGCCGCCCGCCCAACGCCCCTGCTACGTGACGACGAAGGGCCTCTACGGTGGCGCCTACGTCCGGGTCGGCGACGGTGACCAGCGGCTGACGCCATATGAGATCGACCGCTTGCGGGAGAACGCCGGCCAGCCGCGGTGGGATGAAGAGCCGGTTCTGCAAGCGACTGTGCAGGACCTCAACCGAGACTCCTTCTCACGGCTCATCGAAAACGCGCGCCGACGGTCACCACGGGTTTTCGCGAATGCCGATGAGGTAAACACGCTCGCCATGCTGGGTGTCATGGTCCGCCATGAGGGCATCCTCGTGCCGTCGCTGGCGGGACTGCTCAGTGTCGGTCGGTACCCGCAGCAGTTCTTCCCGCAGCTGATGGTGTCAGTTGCGGTGTACCCGCACGTCGAGCGTGGCCGGGGCGGACCTGGGGGCATCCGGTTCCTCGACAGCGCGGCGCTCGGCGGTGCGATCCCGGACATGGTGGCGGACACCCTTCAGGTGGTGCAGCGGAACCTGCGTATCGTCAGCCGCGTCATCGGTGCCGGCCGGATAGACCAATGGGAGATTGAGCCAGAGGTTATCCGGGAGGCCGTGGTCAATGCCCTAATGCACCGGGACTACAGTCCGCAAGCGAGGGGCACTCAGGTACAAATAGACCTGTTCCCGGACCGCATCGAGGTCTCCAGTCCTGGCGGCCTCTTCGGCAACGTCCACCTTGAGAGTCTCGGCGAGAGCGGCACGTCGTCGTCGCGGAATCCGCGGCTCGCGGCCTTGCTGCAGGAAGTGGGAGACCCGGTGACCGGGCGGCCGGTGGCAGAGAACCGCGGGTCCGGGGTCAGCATGATGATCGACCGGGTCAGGCAGGACATCGGAGTCGTTCCCCTCTTCACGGCGAACCTTGACGAGTTCCGCGTCGTCGTCCCGCGCAGCTCCCCGGTGACCCCAGAGTTTCTTAGCCTGCTGGGCCGGCACGTAAACACCACGAGGCTGTCTAACGCTCAGGTGGCGGCCCTAGCCCTTGCTCGCTCGGGTTATGACATCGACCGGTCTCTTCTTCGAAGACTGGGCCTGTCTCCGAGCGCGGCGCGAAAGGAACTGGCCGATCTCGTGGCGCTTGGCCTGCTGCGTTCGCGCAAGGCACGCGATGAAGGGCCGTACCGGCTCAGTGCGAACCTGAGTTCCGGCAACCAGGCACCCACTGCTCCGCAACTGCCAGGTAACGCCTTGGGGGAGCGGGTCATGGCCGCGTTGCGCGACGTCGAGGACGCGAGCCGCGAAGAACTCCAGCAAGCTACCGGTACCGCCCGGAGCCGTCTGACGAGCGTGCTCCAAGAACTCGTGGATCTCGGATTCGTCGAGGCCACCGCGCCTCCGCGCAGCCCGAACCGCCGCTACCGCGCATTCCGCTAACGATCTCAAGGCCAGCGGCGAAAATGACGGCGCCGGCCGGTACCTTTCCCCCATGCAGCAGGTGATCACTCTCGAGCTCGACCTGTCGTCACTGCGGCAGGCCGTCGGCGGCGGCAGTTACGTCCGCGGGGCTGACTATGCGCGCCAGCAGGCGGTATCTTCGGCAAGCTGGGAGCCAGAGGACAGCGCGCTGCACGGGATGGTGCGCGGCCAAGGTGGCCATGTCTACCGGGTGGCCGCGTTCTTCTCGCTGGACGCCGGGCGTCCTGCGCGCTTCACGATGGGTGAGTGCAGCTGCCCGGTCGAATACAACTGCAAGCATGTCGTCGCGCTGGTCCTGTCGGCCCTGACTCCGGATTCGCCGGGATCCGCCGAGCCGCCGGTCCCGCAGCCGCCCTTGTGGAAGCAGTCGCTGGACTCGCTGCTGAGCCCAGGCGGGCTGCTGCGCTCCGGCTCGGTTGCGGTACCGCTGGCGATCGAGCTCGCGCTCGCCGCCGGTCCTCCTCAGGCGGCCCGGACCGGACAGCCGTCGTTGACGCTGACCGCCCGGCTCGTGCGGCCGGGCAAAAGCGCCGGCTGGGTCGCCGGCGACCTGCGCTGGGACCGGCTGGAGGCGTTGAGTTACAGCGGAGACTACAACGGGCAGCACGTGCGGCTGCTGCGGGACCTCCACGGGCTCTATCAGGCGTCCACGGTGCACAGCGGATATTACGGCTATCACTACGGCGACGGGAGGTCGATTGACTTCTCCTCGGTGGGGTCGCCCCTGCTCTGGCCGCTTCTGGAAGAGGCCCGGGCGGCCGGGCTGCAGCTGGTGTACCCGGGCAAGCGCGGCCCGCTCGCCGGTTACACCGAGGCCAGGTTCTGCCTGGACGTAACGCGCGATCAGGCCGGTGACCTGCAGATCGTCCCGGTGATCCGGGTCAGCGACGGGGAATCTGCCGTGCCGGTCGCATTCATCGGGCCCGAGGGACACGGCGCGGTCTACATCGACCACGCCGAGGCGGTGGCGGCCCGTGACCCCCTGAGCTGGCGGTTCGGACTGGCCAGGCTCGCCCGGCCGGTGCCGGCGCCGGTGCAGCAGCTGGCGCTCGCGGGCCAGCTGCTGATGGTGCCCGCGGCGGAGGAGCCCGGGTTCCGGGAGCGGTACTACCCCCGGCTGCGGCAGGCCGCCGAGCTGATTTCCTCGGACGGGTCGTTCGCCCCGCCCGTTATCAGCGGGCCGGATCTGGTGCTTCGCGCCTGTTACGGCGCCGGTCATGAACTCGAGGTGAGCTGGGAATGGGCCTACCAGGTGGGGGACTCGCCGTGGCGTGCGCCGTTGGAGGCCGCGGGGTCCGGCGACGGATACCGAGATCTGGCCGCCGAGCGGGCGCTGCTGGCTGGCCTGGACCTGCCGCTTGACCGTTACGGGCTGACCGGGCCCGGCCCGGCCGGGCCCGTTCTGCGTCCGCGCACCTGCCTAGCGGGCCTCGACACGATGCGGTTCAGTACTGAGCTGCTGCCGCTGCTGGCCGATCGGCCCGGCCTGACCGTCGAGCTCAGCGGCGAGGCCGCTGACTACCGGGAAGCCGGGGATACGCTGCGTATCGCGGTTTCCACTGACGAGGTAGCCGGGGACACCGACTGGTTCGACCTCGGCGTGACGATCACCGTTGCGGGCCATCAGGTTCCGTTTCTCGACGTCTTCCTGGCCCTGAGCCGGGGTGAGCCGCATCTGCTGCTGGCCGACGGGGCCTACTTCTCCCTCGATAAGCCGGAGCTGCGCTCGCTCGCCAGGCTGATCGAGGAGGCCCGTGCCCTTCAGGATGCGCCAGCTGGCCCGCTGCGGATCAGCCGGTACCAGGCCGGTCTCTGGGACGAGCTGACCGCGCTCGGAGTGATCGGGCATCAGGCGGCAGCGTGGCGCGAGCAGGTCCAGGGACTGCTGACCGCCGGGGGCCCGGACCAGCCTGCGCCGCCCCCCGGGCTGCGGGCGCAGCTGCGTCCCTACCAGCAGGACGGGTTCGGCTGGCTGGCTTTTCTCTGGCAACACCGGCTAGGCGGCATCCTCGCTGACGACATGGGCCTCGGCAAGACGCTGCAGTGTCTGGCCTTGATCGGTCACGCGCGGCAGCAAGACCCGGCGGCCGGGCCGTTTCTCATCGCCGCCCCGGCCAGTGTGGTGGCCAACTGGGCGGCCGAGGCGGCGCGGTTCACCCCGGACCTGACTGTGGTCACGGTATCCAGCACCACCGCCCGCAGCGGCCAGGAACTCGGCGAACTCGCCACGGGCGCCGATATCGTCGTCACGTCCTATGCGCTCCTGCGTATCGACTTCGCTGCCTACGCCGCACTCGGCTGGTCAGGGCTCCTGCTCGACGAGGCCCAGCAGGTCAAGAACCGGCAGTCGAAGATCTACCAGTGCGCGCGGCGGCTGCCTGCCCCGGTGAAGATCGCTATCACCGGCACGCCGATGGAGAACAACCTGATGGAGCTGTGGTCACTGCTGTCCATCACGGCACCCGGGCTGTTCTCCGGTCCCGACCGGTTTCGCGATTACTACGCCCGGCCGGTCGAGCGGCAGGGCGATACCGAGCGGCTGGCCCAGCTCCGGCAGCGGATCAGGCCGCTTGTCCTGCGCCGCACCAAAGAGCAGGTAGCCGCCGACCTGCCGCCCAAACAGGAGCAGATCCTGGAGGTCGAACTGCATCCGCAGCACCGCAAGGTCTATCAGATGCGGCTGCAGCGGGAGCGGCAGAAGGTCCTCGGATTGATCGACGACATGACATCCAACCGCTTCGCGATATTCCGCTCGCTGACCCTGCTGCGCCAGCTGAGCTTGCACGCCGGGCTGGTGGACGAGACGCACGCCGCCCTGGCGTCGGCCAAGATCGACGCCCTGCTCGGCCAGCTGCATGAGGTGGCCGGCGGCGGCCACCGCGCCCTGGTTTTCAGCCAGTTCACCGGGTTCCTGAGCAAGGTCCGCGAACGGCTGGAGGCCGAGGACATACCGTACTGCTACCTCGACGGCAGGACCCGCGACCGGGCCGCGGCCGTGAAAAGGTTCAAGGACGGCACCGCACCGGTCTTCCTGATCAGCCTCAAGGCGGGCGGGTTCGGACTGAATCTCGCCGAAGCCGACTACTGCTTCCTGCTTGACCCCTGGTGGAATCCCGCGACCGAAGCGCAGGCGGTTGACCGGACCCATCGCATCGGCCAGGTTCGGAGCGTCATGGTCTACCGCCTGATCGCCAAGGACACTATCGAGGAGAAAGTGATGGCCTTGAAGGCCGGCAAGGGCAAGCTGTTCTCCAGCGTCATGGATGACGGCAACGTCTTCGGCACCGCCCTCGGTGCCGAAGACATCCGCACCCTGCTCTCCTGACAAGGCTCTTACCGGCGTGGCGGGGGCCAGCAAGAACGGCCAGAAGGCCAGGAAGTGAGAGCCCCGTGTCGCAGCCCCGTGCCGCCGGAGACCAGGATCTGTCCGCTTTCGATCCCCGGCTGCCGAGCCCGGCGCGGATGTGGAACTTCTGGCTGGGTGGCAAGGACAATTTCCCGCCGACCGCGAGGCAGGACAGCGGGTCCTCGAGGTCCTCCCGTCGATGCCAGCCATCGCCCAGTTCGCTCGCCTGTTCCTGGCCGACGCCGTAAACCCCAGCGGCCGCCGACCACGGCATCCGCCAGTACTTTGACATCAGAACGGGCCTGCCCACAGCCGACATCACCCACGAAGTCGCCCACCGGGTCGCCCCCGAGGCAAAGGTCATCGACGCGGACTACGACCCGATCGTGCTGACCCACGCCCAGGCCCTGCTCACCAGCAGCCCGCAAGGCAAGACCGACTACCTCCAGGCCGACCTGCGCGACATCAGTATCATCCTGAAAGGCGCCGCGCGGACGCTAGATCTCACCCGGCCGGTCGCCGTGATCCTGAGCGCCGTCCTGCACTTTATCCCGGACACCGATGACCCGTACGGTGCCGTGACCCGGCTGATGGAGGCCATGCCGTCCGGCAGCTACCTGGTGATGGGCCACGCCGCCGGGGACATCGCGTCCGAGGCGTCCGCGGAGCTGGCCGTGCGCTACAACGCGATGTCCTCGGCCACGATCACCCCCTGCAGCCGCGAGCAGGTGGCCCGGTTCTTCTAAGGCCTGTAGATGATCCCGCCCGGCCTGGTCGGCAAGAAGCCATAACCGGCCCTCTCTCGCCTGGTGTCTCCCGCACCGAGCTCAGGCCTCCCTTATTTAGGCTTGTACAATAAGCCTAAATAAGGGCGCGTGATGTCAAGGGTTATCCGTCGTCGCTGGCCCGGTAATCCGGATGCACTGTCGCGCAGCGGGCGGCAGCCCTGCGAGTGCTGTCCCAGGTGAGGGTCGCCAGACGGAACCGTGTCTTCGAAGCCTAGGCCATCATCAACGCGTTCACCGATCTGGAACGTCAGCTCGCAAGCCCAGGCGGAGATACCCGCACTTCTAGGCCCGTCAGGCCCGTGCGGCCTCGAAGGCCGGCACCCTTATTCAGCCCGCGGAGAGCCACGGCATCCGCCAGTTCCTCGACATCGGAACGGGCCTGGCCACATCCGACAACACCCACGACGTCGTCGCCCAGCGGGTGTCCTCGGCCACGATCACCATGCGCACCGGCGAGCAGGCAGCCCGGTTCTTCGACGGCCTGGAGGGGTCCCCCCCGCGCTGATCCCGATGAGCGAGTGGGGCCTGCCCGACCAGATCGACGCCAGCGCCAGCGGCATCATCGGCTACTGCGGCATCGGCAAGAAACTCTAAGCTGAAGGTCATGGTGTAACATATTTGGTACACATCATGATGGACCTGGAGGCGGGCGTGGCGAATGCTGAGCGCAGCGTGTTCTGGGAGGACCTCGCCGATGACCTGAAGGATGCCCAGTTCCTGCGCGAGTACGTAGCGCAGTCGATCCGGATCGCCACCATCGACCGGCTCGTAAACGAGCTCGATGCGGCACGGGAGGAAGCGGGACTATCCAAGGCTGAGCTCGCTCGTGCGATCAACTCCGAACCCGCGACCGTGCGCAGGCTCTTCTCCGCCGGTCACGTCAATCCGACGCTGGGCACGCTGGCCGAGGTCGCGGCGGCGCTCGGGATGCGCGTCGTCTTGGAACCGCTTGAGGACGATGACCGTCAATGCATCACCGGACCGCTCCTAGCGGGCCGCGCCGGTGACCCACAGGTCCTGGTCAGGCGCCTCGACGCGATGCGCCCCAAGCCGGACGCCGAATCAGCTACGGCCTTATCGCGCCTGGTCAGGCCAGGGAGCGCCAGCGCCCTCGCCGAGGGCAGCTCGAGTCGATCGGCTTCGTCAGCCCCGATCCGGTGAACTCTCACGACGGTGCAGCGAGCGCTCGCCGGGAACCTCGCGGGCCTGATCCTGGCCACTCCCGGCACGCAGTTCCTCGA
>JALYVS010000506.1 GCA_030853115.1 Actinomycetota bacterium | reverse complement strand
GACCGCACAGCTTTTAACCGACTCTCCATCGAGCAGCACGGTGCAGGCGCCGCAATTAGACGTGTCACACCCGATAGGCGTCCCCGTCTTTCCTACTATTTCCCGCAGATAGTGGACGAGCAACATCCGCGGCTCGACGTGATCCACGTACTTCACGCCGTCGACGGTGACGGTTACTTCTGCCATGCGATCTCCTCCCCTGGCGAACAGGACCTATCCAGCACGTCTTCATCAGCGCATACTGCGCAGCACATGCTCCTTTGGCCAACCTAGGACTACCAGGCTCCTATGCACCAGTGCTACGCGGGGTCCCGATTTAATACATAGCCGCCGGCCAAACCCGCTCAGCTCCCCGGTAATGCGACTGACTGGTTACCAAGAAAGGTTTTAGCAACCACTGGTTGCGCGCGTAAAGTGTTAATTGCTAGGTTACGATATCTTCGATCAGCATGATTTACACTGCCCACGGCGAGATCTGGCACACCGAGACCGGCTTGTGACCGCGGTGGGAGCAGGCTGAAGCGGCGCAACCGACAGGTACCTGACCATGCCCGATGACCAGGCGAAGCGACGGCGGCGAGGGATTCCCGGGGATGGCGCGGACCGCAAGCTGGTCCGGTACTGGGACAAGCACGCGGGCCGTTATGACCATGAGATGGACTTCTGGGACCGGCACCTGTTCGGCTCCAGCCGGCCGTGGGCCTGCGGCCAGGCCGCGGGCGATGTGCTCGAGGTGGCCATCGGGACGGGGCGCAACCTGCCGTACTACCCGGTCGGTATCCGCCTGACCGGAGTCGACGTGTCGGCGCAAATGCTCGGCATCGCGCGCGACCGCGCGGCGGGCCTCGGCCAGGAAGCCGCCCTGGCGCCCGGCGATGCGCAGGCGCTGGACTTCCCGGATGGATCATTCGACACCGTGCTGTGCACGCTCGGGCTGTGCGCCATCCCGGATGACCGCCGTGCGATCAGCGAAATGGCCCGTGTCCTGCGACCCGGCGGCCGCCTGCTGCTGGTGGATCACGTCGCGGCTCGCTCCGTGACGCTGCGTGTCCTGCAGTGGCTTTACGAGCGCATCACCATCCCGCTGGCCGGCGAGCACTTCCGGCGCCGGCCGCTGATCCACGTGCGTGAACTGGGATTCCGGGTCGAGCAGGCCGAGCGGTTCAGGTTCGGCATCGTCGAGCGCCTTGTGGCGCGAAAGCCCGGGCCGTAACCGGATTGTCCCCGCCCAGCGGTGACCGCGGGCCGCCGCCGGCTCAGCGGAGGCGGACGGGAATCGAACCCGCCAGCGCCGCGGTGCAGCGCTCACCAGTTTTGAAGACCGGGGGGGCCACCAGGCACCCGGACGCCTCCGCGTCGACTTTACTGCGGCCGTCCGCCATCCCGCGTGCCGGCCGGGTACGGGCGGGCGATACCTGTTCGCGGCGGCCGGGGCTGCTCGCGTCAGCTGGGGCGCTGGAGGCGCTGGGGGACGCTTAGGCCAGGCCGGCCAAAACGCTTGCGCCGCACCGCCTGACCAGGAATCGTAACCCCTGTCATATTGCGCATCGCAGGCACAAGAACTCGTAGGGCCCAGCCGGGGGCGGGTCCGACACTGCGGCCAGCCGGACGCGGCGACCTAGCCGGGACACACAGTAAGCCGATCGGAGAGGTACATGCAGGGCTTCAAGAATTTTCTTATGCGCGGTGACGTCATCGTCGTCGCGGTCGGGCTGGTCGTGGCGCTCGCGTTCAGCGCCCTGATCACCGCCTTCACGACCTCCATCATCAACCCGCTCGTGGCCAGGGCGCAGGGCGGCAAGTCGATCGGCCTGGGCGTCCAGCTCGGTGCGGCCAACAACGCCACGACCTTCCTGGACATCGGCAAGTTCATCACCGCGATCATCACCTTCGTCATCTTCATGGCCGTCATCTACTTCCTCATCGTCACGCCCTACAAGCGCACGCAGGCCCGGCGCGGGCAAGTGGTGTTCGGCGAGCCGGCGCCCGTCAAGACCTGTCCGGCCTGCCTGTCCAGCGACCTCCCGGCGGCCGCCTTTAAGTGCAAGTACTGCGGCACCGACCAGCCGGCCTTGGCGGCCTGAGCACCCGATGCTGTCCTTCGGCCTCGATGGCTGATCGAGGACCCGGCCACGCACCAGATCCCGGCGATTAACCTGGAAACATGCCGAAGGTGAGGGTACCGCGCAAGAACGTAACGCCCGCCGAGATCGTCGCGGTCCTCAGCCGCAGACTTGAGCCCGGCTACCAGGTGGAAGCCAGCGGTGCCCGCCGCGTCACGGTGCGCAAGAGCAGCCTCAGGTACGCGACCGTCTCGGTCGCCGATCAGCCCGGCGCGTCCGTCTTCCGCGTCAGTGGGGGCGGGTTGCTCTTCTTGCGTGTCGCCAACACCTTCAGTACGGCCCGCCGGGTGGCCGACGCTCTTCGTCGCTCTCCCGAGTTCCGCAGTCTTTGATCTTCGCCTCGCTCGCCGCACCGCCCTGCACTACGAGCAGTTCGTCCACGCCCATCAGCGCCAGCAGCCGGGCCACTGCTCGCTGCGGACGCGCGAGCACAAGCGTTCCGCCTCGATCCCGCAGCGTCTTGCCCGCCAGCACCAGCGCCCGGACCGAGGCCGAATCCGCGAAACGCAACTCCGACACGTCGACCAGCATCCGCTGCGCGCCGCCGGACAACTGCGCCGTCAGAAGGTCGCTCAGCTGCCCGGCCGACGCAATATCCGACTCACCCGACAGCACCACGACCGGACCTGAGTCTCCGGCCGCCACCGATGTCTTCAACGTGCCCACGGCGCCAGCATAATCGCTGTCTGGGCACGGCGCCGAGCCGCCTGGCCGCGCCTCAGCGAACGGCGGTCCGGTGCCGGGAAGAGCGAAGACCACGGTGGCGCGAGTGCCGTCAGGACCGGAGGACACGGTGATCTGGTCCGAGACCAGCCGCACCAGCCACAAGCCGTGTCCCTGCGAGAACGGCCAGCTATCCGCCGCATTCCCGCCCGACGGGCCCGCTTACGGTGCTACCTCGCCGCTCTCGCGGCCCGCTCGCGGTCCGGTTCTTGCAGCCGGAGCCACCGGGCCTGCGTCCTCTATCTGGCAGTGCAGTTTCCCGGTACGTTCCCACATCTGCAGCCGGCCGCCGCCCGCACCGTGCCGGACAGCGTTGGCCGCCAGCTCGTGGATCGCGATGACCAGGTCATCGGTGCCGGACTCGAGCATGCCCAGCTGGACGGCGCGGGCCTGGACCGCCGCCCGCAGCACGTAGAGCGTGCCCGAATCGAAGGCCTGATCCAGGACCGGGGGCGGGAGATTGGTCATGTTGATGGTGCTGTCCCCGTCGATGCGGATCGCCTCCCCCAGTGCTAGTGCCAGCGCTAGTGCTAACGCTTCCGCGATAGCTCGGTGACTTGCTACCCCCGTACGCGTCTTGAATCCTCACCGGGCACGTGTGTCGTTACCGCACATGACCAGGCCGGACTGACATTGGCCGGTGCTCAGCGCAAACGACGACGATCGTCAGGAAGGCGCTGGGTGGTCCCGGCCCGGTCCAGGTACTCCAGCAGCGGGATGACGACTCGCCGGGTCGTGCCGAGGGCGTGCCGTGCTTCGGCGGTAGTAAACGGCTGGGGCAAGGCGGCGATCACCCGCGTCGCCTCGGCCTGCGCGCCGGGCGCCAGCACGATCTGCTCGCTCACCCGCAGCAGCAAGCCCGCTCGCGCGGCGGCGGCGATCGCCTTCGGATCAAGACCGAGATCTCGCAGCCGTCCCGCGTCTGGCGCCATGAACGGCGCCCCCGCGAGATCCGCCAGGACGGCTCGTACTCCCTCGGCCACCCGCGGCGGCAGCGGAGGTACAGCCACCGGTGGCCGGCCCGGCGTGGGCGGCGGCTGGTGTTCAGCCGGGTCCGCGGGTACCAGCCGCAGATAGCCGCCGGTCAGTTGCACCTGGGTCTGCGTTTCAGACTCGCGGGCCTGCGTTTGACCAGTGGCACCGGCCTGCGGACCGCCGGATGCGCGGGTCAGCGCCTGGACGAGCATCCGGTCAGGCAGGCTCAGGGCGGCCCGGGCGGCTTCGGCCGGCATGCCGATCGCGAGCGGGTCGTGCCGAGCGTGCGCGGCGACCACTCCGGCGAGCTCACGCCGCAGGCCGGCCCAGCGAACCGGATCGGCGAGCCATTCGCCCGCTACCGGCGACGGGCCACCGCTCACGCCCATCGCGGTCAGCACGCTGGCCCGCAGCAGCCCGTGCCGCCGCAGCAGGTCGGCCGCCGCCGGAGGGTCCGGCCAAGCGGCCAGTTC
>JALYVS010000104.1 GCA_030853115.1 Actinomycetota bacterium | reverse complement strand
CCTGGAAGATCCTTTTTACTGATTATCGACGGCCGCTCAACACGTTTCTTGATTCCTTCCGGGCAGCCATCGGCCTATATTTCTTCGAATTGAGTTTTCGATAATACTCATGAATCCTACGAGCGCATCCGCAATCCTATGACAAGCAAGCGCGAGCTCCTTGAACTTCATTCATTTCAGCGGGCGGTGTCATCCCGGATCCAGATCCCGGACGGTGCTACCGAAATTCCCGACTACAAGAAAGAAGGGTTTTAGATGCCAGTCTCGATAACTTATTACGCGATCATCGGCGGGGATCGAACCATCTATAACCCTTGGGGGCTTGCCCGGCGGCTCGAACACGACGACGGTCCTTCGGATGAGGCATTGCGGAAGGACTTTAGCTGGTGCTTCACGCCGGTGATCGTCGAGTGGGAACGTGGCGACTTCGCGGATGAACTGGTGGAGGTCAGCCACGAGCAAGCGAGCAAGATCATCGAGTACTTCCGGGGACAGTGGGGGGCGTTCGGGCAGCCGCTCAAGTCCTGAGTGTCATCTGCCGCTGAATAACCGGACACCACCCGACCTCCCGTCTGACCACAGAGAGAAACACCGTGACGCTGCTGCTGCAGGCCGGGCTCGGGCGTGTACTACGGCGGTCACCTCACGGCCTGGGAGCTGGCTCCCGCGACCGCGGTCATCGGCCTGGGCCAGGGGCTGGCCATGCCGTCGCTGATCGGGGCCGCCATGTCGGGCGTGCCGCGGGACCGGGCAGGCGCGGCCGCCGGGATCCTCACGACCATGCAACAGTTCGGCACGGCCGCCGGCGTCGCTGATCGGGGCGGTGTTCTACGGTCGGCTTCCAGACGTGCCCTCGCGGCCGAGTTCGGTGTCCGCGATGGTCCTGGCCATGGTGGTAGACGTCGCGATCGTGCTCGGCGCGACCGGGTTGACCTTCCTGCTGCCGCGGCGGGCGGCCGGGCACCCGGCGGCCGGGGCGGCGAAGCGGGCCCCGGAGTACAGCGCCGGGCCGGGCCACTAGGGACCGCCCTAGTTGGCGAGGCCGATTGTCTGCCCGAACGCCTCGGGCTGATCGATCACCTTGAGCATGCAGTGAGCGACGTCGGCGCGCGAGATCGACAGGCCGCGGCGGACGTTGCGCCCGTAGGCAGTCCGGTAAGTGCCGGTTACCGGCTTACCGGTTAGCCTCGGCGGCCGGACGACGGTCCAGTCCAGGTCGCTGTCGCGCAGGGCGTCCTCCATCCGGGCCAGATCGGCATAGTTCTCGCGCAGCACCGACTTCAGGATCGGATCGGCGAGGTGACGCAGGAAGAAGCCATCGCCCGGGTCGTAGCGAGACGGTGCGGGGCGGGCCGGCGAGGGTACCGTGCCAACCGGTGCCGCGCTGACCACTACGAGACGCTTGACCCCGGCTGTCCGCATCGCCGCGATGATGGCCCGGGTACCCAGGGCGACGACTCCGGCGTCGGTCTTGGACCGGGGTCCCAGGCCGGACAGCACCGCGTCGGCACCTTCGACCGCGGGCCGCAGCGCCGCCGGGTCCGCGACCGCCAGGTCGGCGGTGACGATCCGGGCCTGTACCGGCGGCAGGTTCCGCGGGTTCCGGACCACCGCGGTCATGTCATGGCCGGCCGCCACGGCCTGCTCGAGCGCCTGCCGCCCGATACCGCCCGTCGCCGCGAAGATAGTCAGCTGCATGTGTCGTCCTCCGTCAGGAGCTAAGTCCGACCGGGCTGGATCGCGCCGGTCACCAACCTGACGGCTCGTATCGCCAACGTGTGACCCCGCGTCAGCCAGCCGGTCAGCGGCGCTGGGTCTGGCACGGTCGGTGGCGAGGATCCACTGGGACCCGTCGCGCATCTCGCAGCGCCAGCCGTTCTCACCCAGGATCTCGTCGAGAGCCTGTTTCAGGAGCCCGTGCCGGTAGATCCACTGAACGCGCTCCTCATGCTCCCGGCCAAAGGTCCCGGACAGATAATCGGCCAGCTTGTGCTGGACGTATCCCCATTTGATGCCGCGGTCGGCGCGCACAGCCGCCTGGAATCTGGCGTCCTGCGCGAGCCCGCGGAAAGCGGCGCGGGCGAAGGTTTCCGCCGCATCGACGGGCTGGCCGGCCGGGACGGGTGGGCCGCCGGCGACCAGGACGGCCTGCCGCAGGGTCGTCTGGAGCTGGTTCCTCAGCCGGGACGCGTAGCACTCCACGTGCGGCCGGCGGTAGTGCGGGTCGGCCAGCGCGAAGCTCTTCTCGAAGAGCGAGGCGCGGATGGGAATGGGATACGGCGTGTCGCTGACACCGGACCAGAAGACGCCGTGCCCGGGGAGGGGCTCATTGAGAAGGGACGATAGTAGGTCTGTGGAGAAATGAGCGTTCGCCTTCTGCAGGGCATGCAGATCGCCCTCGGCGAGCAGATGGAAGATGAACCAGTTATCACCCTGGGACAAGATCTCGGCCGGGAGGCTGCCCGGCTGCTGGGTGACCAGGACCGCGCCGAGATCGTACTTTCGTCCCTCCTTCACCCAGGAGACGAACGGCCCCTCACCCTGGCCGGCCGTCGAGCCGAGAACGGACTGGGCTTCCTCGATGACGGCGATGGTCGGGACACTGCGCGGATCCCGCTTGGTGAACTCCTCCTGATTGTGCTCGAAGATGCGCTGCAGGATCACGCCCGCGAGCGCGAGCCCCTGCGGGCCGCGCATCTGTGAGATGTCCACGACGCAGAGCATGCCATCTGCCAGCGCCCTGATCAGCGCCCGCAACAGCTGGCTGGATGGGTCGTGCAGCGCGGTGACCACCCGCACCATGTTCCCCCGGGCCGCGAGCGCCTCGTTCTCCTGCTGTCGCGAGTCAAGCTGCAGGGCCCGGTAAAAATGCCGGAGATCGGTGCTCAGCTTCCCGAGCCAGACCTCATCGACTAGCTTGCTCCATTCCGGCAGCCTGAGCTGCTTGAGCTTGGCGACGTTCTGGTGATCCTGGCGTTCGGCCGGCAGGACCAGCGAGATGACCTTGGAGGGCTCGAGTTCCCTGATGTCGAGCCTTACCTTGTCGATGCAGAACGACTGGTAGAACTCGCTCGGTCCCTGCTTGTCGGTGAAGACCACGAGCCGGTCCTGCAGCGCGGGCACGTCGCACAATCCCGGCCTGCCCTTGTCATCAGGCCAGTAGTACTCGCCGTCGGGATCGAAAATGACGGTTCCCACCGGCACCCTGCGGCCACTTCTCTTTTCTGCGACCGGACCCTCGGCGCCTCCGTACAGGTTCGCGAAGAGCAGTTTCACCAGGTTGGATTTCCCGAAGCCGGCCCGGGCGAAGACGAACGAACGGCGGCTCACCATGTGCAGGATGTCAAAGCGGGGACGGACAACCGGGTCACGCACCTGAAGCCGTTCGTCGTCACCGACACGGGAGTCCTGGCCCGCGTAGACGAATTCCCCCAGCGCGAGGAATCCAAGGTCGACCGCATGCGGCCCATCAGCGTTGGCGCCTGCGATATGCCGCAGCAAGTCGTCGGACGGAAAGGCAACCTTGGCCCCGACATGTGGCAGCCGCCGGTGCGAGGGAACGAAAACAGGCGGCTTACCGCCGTCGCGCCCCCGCAGCACGCCCAGGATCCGGATGTTGACGCGGTACTTCAGGAACTGCTCACGCAGATCCTCGGGGACGGCACGGTCTTCGCGCTGCTGGCGCAGCGCGTAGTCCTCCCCCGCCGGTGACAGCAAACGACCCTGGGAGGCAATGGTGGTGATGCGGCCCAAGATGGCCTCCGCGTCATTCCCCAGGTCGACCAGGACGAACTGGCCGTGCATCGGCGAGGACTGGAAATAGCTGCGGTACGGCAGGATCAGGTCCGCGTGAAATTCGAGCCCGCCCGCGGAGAAACCCAGGAACGTGCCTACCACCTGGGCTTGTTTAAAGAGAGTCATTGATACCTCAGCGCGGCCGGATCGGCGGGCCATAGCCGCTGCGCGTCGAAAACGTGGCGGCGATCCGCGCGAATCAGGTCCCGGACGGCCTCCTGCATGGCGCCTTGCAGAATCGCCAGGTCCAGGTCGGCGACCTGCGCGTAGCGATCTGCCTCCTGCAGGCAGTGCGGGTAACACGGGACGGGAAAACCAAGCTCGGCGTCGGCTAGCAGCGAGCCGAAGATCTGCTGGGCCCGGGCGGCCTGGAAATGCAGGAGATCCGCGGTCCACACCGGATCGGCCGATTGCCGACCGAACCGGACCAGGAACATGGCGCCCATATTGAACTTGGGCCTCTCCTTATCGGTGTCGTCGTCTTCTGGCGATTGGACGTACTCCGCCCAGTCATAGACCTTGACCTGGAGCTCGGGCGGCACCGGCGTATAGCCCGGCCGGCCAGCCGGGAAGATATCTTGGACGGCCATCGCCAGCTGGTACCGCTCGATGACCCTGGAATGCTTCGCCAGGCCGACGAGGAAAATGCCGCGCTTACGCTCGCGCTGGGATTTCTCGATCGCCGCCTTCATCAGGCGGTAGAGACGGACGAATTGATCTTCGGCGAAGATCTTCGCGCGAAGCAAACCGTCCCGGACGATGAGGGTGTCACTCCCCCATCGCTCGTAACAGATGAGATCGTAGAGAACGGCCCATTCGCATAGGTCGCGGTAGACCAGCGGCCACCCCTTCGACCTCGGCTTCGCCGGGATCACCGTGCTGAGCTCCCCGAGGGTCGAGGCCCCGAGGTCGCGCATCATCTTGCCGAGCGGCGACCAGGGATCATCAAGATGGCGCTGGCCAAGAGCAACGGTGTCGGTGGAGGGCGAGATCACGTCAAGGAAGAGCTCGTCGCCGAAGGTGTCGACTACCCGGACCACCTGCAACGAGAACGGGTTAAACTCGATCCGGTTGTTCCCCCCATCGGAGGCGACAAGAGAAATCGAGTTCATGTTTCGAGGCTGGATGGTCGTCACCGAATGACCGAGCAGGGCGACGTCGCGCATCACCTCGTCGAGCAGTCCGGCATCACCTCGGGTGGCCTCCCGGATCAGGTTTTTCAGCTCGGGAAGCCGGTCAGGGTCGAACACGCGCCCTCCGGGGAATCAGCGCTATGACACATTGTGCTCAGCCAACGACGCTGCGCCTATTACCGTAACGGCGCCGAGCCGCCGGAGGTTCGGTCGCGGACCGTACAGAGCTAGCCAGTGAGGCCGGTAAGGCTCGTTATGGCGTCGAGGCGGGACGCGGCTGATGGCTGGTTAGCTCAAGGCCGTTCAGAAGACGTTCGAGGACGGTGCCCATGGCGGCGCGGGCGGCGGAGCGGTCGCCGGCGCGGGCAATGTAAAGGCTGGACTCGGAGATCATCGCGATCAGCAGGCGGGTCAGGGGCTGGACCGGCAGCGGCGCGATGCGGCCCTGCTCCACCGCACGGGATAGCCATGTGGCCAGCAGGTTCGAGCCGTGGCGGGCCACCAGCTCGTCCCAGGCTTCGTGGCCCAGGACCCGCGAACGCGGCTCCGGAGCACCGACTGGGGAAACTTCGGCCGGGGCCAGGACCGCGGTGCGACAACTGCATGGCGCACTGCGGCTACGAGCCGAGTGCCGTGCTGGCCACCATGAGCTCGCTGAAGGAGAGCATCCGCGCCACCGTGTCGCTGTGACCCAGCCGAGCCCCGGGGCGAGGCGCTGGAGCGAGTCAGGACAATGGTGCCTATGGAGCAGACTGGTGCCGGGCCTGAAGGTGCGCTTCCGCTGCGGCTGCGGCAGGCCGGGCGGGTGATCGTGCTTGATCCCGATGACCGGGTGCTGTTGTTCCGGTACGACGACGAACTGCCCAACGGGCGACACTGGTGCACGCCGGGCGGCGGGCTGAACGACGGGGAAGACTACCGCGACGGAGCGCGGCGGGAACTGGCCGAGGAGACCGGCTGGACCGATGTCCCGCTCAGCGGTGAAGTCCACGAACGGACACTGATCATGAAATTCGCCGACGCGATCGTCCAGCAGCACGAGCGGTTCTTCGTCGGGCGGGTAGAGCCGGCCCAGCGCAGGCTCGGCGACGTGCAGAGCATGCACGCCTCGGACGGGATCGCCGCATGGCACTGGTGGACGCTGGCCGAAATGGACACCACCACCGAGGTGATCTGGCCACCCGGGCTAGCCGACCTGATCAGGGGCCTGCTCGGCCAGCCCCCGGGCTCGTGGCGGTAACCGCCTGAGAGCGGGCTGGCTGGCTTAAGCGCGCGTTACGTGCGGGTGGCCGCGATAGGCCGGGCGGGCACCGGTACATTTCGGCACTTTCCGTATCCTGATGGTGTGGCCCGCACCCGAGCATGCCTGGTAGACGTTTACGACACCATTGTGAGCTGCGACTTCCTCATCCGCAGGAATGAAATGGCGATGCTGGCCGGAGTTGAGGCGCAGGCCTGGCGGGAGGGGTACCAGCGGTACGAGTACATGCTGAATACGGGCCAGCTCACCAAGGCGGAAGGCTTCGAGCTGATCCTGCGGGGGTGTGGCGCCGAGCCGCGGCCGGACCTCGTCCGTGCGCTCTTGGACAAGGACCGGGAACTGCTGTTCGCGACGACGCGTCTGTACGACGACGTCCTGCCGTTCCTGACCGGGCTCCGGTCCCGCGACATCAAGATCGCGATCGTCAGCAACTGCGGTGAATATACGCGTGAGCTGCTCGTCGAGCTCGGGGTGGCCGCGCTGGCCGACGCCCTGGTACTGTCCTGCGAGGTCGGTGCGGCCAAGCCCGCAGCGGAGATCTTCCGGCATGCGCTCGACCAGCTGGGCGTGAGCGCCGGGACCGCGCTGTTCGTCGACGATCAGCCCGGCTACTGCGCCGGTGCGGTCGCCCTGGGTATCGCCGCGGTGCGGATCGAGCGGGGCGAGCCAGCCGGGCTGGTGCCCGCGGCGGAGACGGCGGCGGTGACGACGGTGGTCCGGTCGCTGCCGGAAGTCGAGGCCCTGCTCTGAGGGTAAGCAGGGCTCGGGAGTAGGCGCCCGGAGCCGTCAGCTGGCGAACTCGCAGGGCAGGTGCTTGATGCCATTGACGAAGCTGGATAGCAGCCGGTCCGGCTCACCGGCCGCGATATCGGGGACACGGGTGAGCAGTTCGCGCAGCATGACGGTGAGCTCCCGGCGGGCGAGGTGCGCCCCCAGGCAGAAGTGCGGGCCCGCCGCGCCAAATCCCACGTGCGGGTTAGGCGAGCGGGTGATGTCGAACCGCCCCGGGTCGGCGAATACTGCCTCATCGCGGTTCGCCGAATAGTAGTACAGGACCGCCTTGTCGCCCTCGCGGTAAGCCTGCCCGTTCATGGTGTAGTCCCGGGTCAGGGTCCGCCGCATGAACAGGACCGGTGACGCGTAGCGCACGATCTCCTCGACCGCCCCCTCGATCCGGTTCTCGAAGTCGGCGAGCAGGAGCGAGCGCTGGGCGGGAAACTCGGTGAACAGCATCAGCGCGTGCGCCAGGGCGGTACGGGTGGTCTCGTTGCCGGCCACCACCAGCAGGATGAAGAACGAGGCGAGCTCGGCGCTGGTCAGTCGTTCCCCGTCGATGTTGGCGGTCACCAGGGCGGTGACCAGGTCGTTTCCGGCGTGCGCGCGGTCGGCGGCCAGACCAGTGACCAGCTCGGCGAGTGCCCGCCCGGCGCCCAGGATCTGGGCCAGGGCCGCGTCGAGATCGTGGCTGAGGAATTCCGGATCCGAGCCGGACAAGATGATGTTACTGTTGGCCAGGACCATCTCGTACTGGTCGCCGGGGATGCCCATCATGTCGCAGATGATCTTCAGCGGCAGCCGGGCCGCGACGTTCGGCACGAAATCGCACGGGCCGGCGGCTAGCAGGTCATCGACGATCGCGGCGGCCGCGCGGCGCACGTCGTCTTCGAACTTGGCGATCAGCCTCGGGCTGAACGCCCGGGAGACGATCCGGCGCAGCCGCGCGTGCCTGGGGTCATCGATGTTGATCATCGAGCCGAAGTACTCGCTGAAGCCGGCCGGCAGATCGACGATGCTGGTCGCGCCCTTCGCGGAGCAGAACACCTCAGGATGGCGGCTCGCCTCAACCACGTCCGCATGCCGCACCAGGGCGTAGTAACCCGGGCCTGGCTTACCAAACGCGACCTGCGGCTCGGGATAAAACCGCGGCCGTCCCTCGGTTCGAAGCCGCCCGAAAGCGGCCGCCCTGTCGGCGAGCGGCAGGCCCCAGAACGCCATGTCCGACAGGTTTATCCCAGCGGCCGTCATGACCTGGCTCCGGGTTACTGCTTGCGGCGCTCGTATCTCTTCAACGCGACCAGCATGCCGATGACCGCAATCAGCAGGACACCAGAGATCACCCAGTTCATCGTCCACGCCTCTCCGTTTTATCCAGCCTAGCAGGACAAACCCTTCGCGACCGAGGCGTCGGCGGCTGGCCGTAGCCGCCCGCCTAGGCTTAGCGGCATGGACACCGGTGTAGCGATCTTCCCCACTCACGACGCCATCGCGCCCGCCGACATGGCGCGGCTCGCCGAACAGCGCGGGCACGAGTCGCTGTTCTTCCCCGAGCACACGCATATCCCGGCCGCCCGCCAGACGCCTTCGCCGGGCGGCGGCGAGCTGCCCCGGCGGTACGCGCATACCTTCGACCTGTTCGTGGCGGCGACCGCCGCGGTGACCGTCACCTCGCGGCTGCGGGTCGGCTCCGGCATCTGCCTGCTGATCGAGCGTGACCCGATCACCACCGCCAAGGAGGTGGCCAGCGTCGACTACCTGTCCGGCGGCCGGTTCGAGTTCGGCGTCGGCGCGGGCTGGAACCGGGAAGAGATGGCCAACCACGGCACCGACCCGCGGCGGCGGATGGCGATCTTGCGGGAACGGGTCGAGGCCATGAAGGCGATCTGGACGAGCGAGGAGGCGAGCTACGCGGGCGAGCACGTGGCGTTCGAGCGGATCTGGTCCTGGCCCAAGCCGGCCCAGCGGCCTCATCCGCCGGTGCTCATCGGCGGGAACGGGCCGGGGGTGCTCGACCGGGTGCTGGCCTTTGGCGACGCGTGGTTTCCCAACCACGCCCGTGACGGCATCCTCGACCGGGCGGCGGAGCTACGGGCTCGCGCCGACCGGCCGGTCGCGCTCATGGTCATGGGCGTGCCCGCCGACGCGAAGGTGCTGGCAGCTTACGCCGAGGCTGGTTTCCAGCGGGCCGTGCACTGGCTGCCCTCGGCCAGCCGCGGCCCGGTCGAGCGGGCCCTGGACCGGTTCGAGGCGGCGGTGGCGGAATTTCATGGAGAGTAGAGCCTGCCCGGGGTGGCGCTGGGGCCTACGCTGATCTGGTGGTCCGCCTCGAAGCATGCTTTCTTGATGCCTACGACACCATCGTGTACACCGACTTCACCGCCTACCGGCACGAACTTCCGGCGATGGCGGGCATCTCACCAGAGGCCCTATACAGCGGGTTCCGGCAGGTCGGCCCGGTGCTGACCGTCGGCCAGATCTCCATGGCCGAGGCGTTCGGGCAGATCCTGCGGGCGGCCGGGGCCAAGCCTGAGCCGGGCCTGGTACAGGCGATGGCCGACAAGAGCCGGGAACTGCTCCTGCTGTCGGGCCGGGTGTACGACGATGTCCTGCCGTTCATGCGCGAGCTTAAGTCCCGCGACATCAAGATTGCCGTTATCAGCAACTGCGACGAGAACACGCGCGATCTCCTGGTCGAACTCGGGGTGGCCGCGCTCGCCGACGCCCTCGTCCTGTCGAACGAGGTCGGAGCGGCCAAACCGGCGGCTCAGATTTACCAGTGCGCGCTGGACAAGCTCGGCGTATCCGCGGAGACCGCCCTATTCGTGGACGACAACGCGACGTACTGCGCCGGGGCCAGGGCCCTGGGCATCCGCGCGGTGCAGATGTCCCGGAACGCTCCCGGGGACTCGGTGATCCGGTCGTTGCCGGAGCTGGACCTGACACTTTCATGATCGTGGCCGGAAACTGTCGCAGGCAACCCGTTTCTGGCCGCGATCACGGAAACGCCTGCCCGCGGAGGCGGTCAGGTGGATGGGCCAGGGGTGCGGACCAGGGCGTCGAAGAGGCGGCTGAGCTCGGCGGCGGGGTCGCTGGTCAGGCCGCTGTGGACAGCGCCGGGCTGGACGATGGTCGACCTGGGCGCGGTAAGCCAGCGGAAGCGCTCGCCGAGCGGGCGGCCGGCCAGCGGGCCTTCGGTGCAGGCCTTCTCGAACGCCGACAGGGCCGAGCGCACCGCGTCCACGCCGGCGGCGGGATCGACGGCGAGCAACCGCGCTGCGTCCAGCTCCATTCGGACCGCCAGGTAGCGGTAGCGGTGTGAGTAGACGATAACGCCGGCGTTGATGGCCTCACCCCGTTCCACCCGAGGGACGACCCGCACCAGCGCATACTCGAAGACTTCGGTGGCGGGGCCCCGCTCCGGCTCGCTCACGGGCGGATCACCTCGGGCACGATCGGGGCGCGGCGGAGCAGCTGCTCGACGTAGGCTTCGGCGCCGCGATCGCCGAACCATCCGGCCGGGACCAAGCCGGTCACCTGGCGGAGCATCGGCTCGGTGATCTGGGGCGCGAGGGCGGCGTGAGCCTCGGCTAGGCCGGCGGCGGCACGGTCGCGGAGCACGTGCTCGCTGGCGTCGAAGGGCCGCCGGGGATCCGCGGTCGGCCAGTTGTGGTGGAAGTACAGCGCCGCACCGTGATCGATGAGCCAGATGTTGCGGTGCCAGACGAGCAGGTTCGGGTTGCGCCAGGTGCGATCCACGTTCTGCACGAGCGCGTCGAACCAGAGCAGCTGGCTGGCGAAGTCCCGCTCGGCCGTCCATCCGAGCGGATCGAACCCGGCCGAGCCGGGCAGGAAATCCACCCCGAGGTTCAGTCCCTCGCTGGCCCTGAGCAGGTCCTGGATCTCCGGGTCGGGCTCGCTGACCCCGATCCTGCGGTCGAGCTCGGCCAGGACAAGCTCGGGGGTGCGCAGGCCGAGCCGGCGGGCCAGCTCACCGGCGATGATTTCCGCGACGAGGGCGAGCGGGCCTTGCCCGGCGCCGCGGAACTTCATCACGTAGGTGCCGAGATTGTCCGCTTCCACCAGAGCCGGCAGCGACCCGCCCTCGCGCAGCGGGGTTACGTACCGCGTCACCGTGACAAGCGGGAGTGTGGACACGCGAGAAAGACCACCATTCGGATAGCTCTGGCCCGGTGGGAGTCCGTGAGGATCACCGCCCACCTCGGGAATGACTCGCCATGTCCGCTGTACACCGCTACGGCAACGGCAAACGGAGCATCTAGAGGCTACCCAACACGCGCTACCTCTCGGCGAGGGGCGAGACACTTCGCGTGCCGCCGCGCGGCACCGGCCAGGTGCGCCGGGCGTGCTTGGAGCAGGAACCGGGCTTATCTTCCCTGTGAGGCGGCGACTTCGGCGGCGCGGAGGAAGCGGGCCATGGCCTGGCCGAGCGCGACCGCGTCGAGGAGCTGGTTCATGTCGCTGGCCACGGGGCCTGCCCGGTCCAGGCAGTTCCTGGGATCAGGCGAGGCCAGTCCCCCGGGACCGGGCTGAGTGTCCGTTCCGTTCCAGAATGCGAGCGCGGCCGTCGTTGCCGGATCCGCCCAGCGCGGCATCGGCTCTCCCGCCAGGTCTGCCCTGCTGATCTCGCGGCGGCCAGCCAGCCGGTGGTCGGCGGGCAGTGCCGCCACCCGCGGCTCGGCCAGCAGCACCTCGGTGTCTAGGCCGCGGGAGTCGAACGGCGCCCGCAGGATGGCGGCATCAGCGACTCCATCGTCGTGCCGTGATGTCGTGTTGGCGTCAGTGATCTACGGATGCGTTCGTGGCGAGCGCGACTTTCCAGGGTCAGTGGATTGGATGATGTCACCTTGGCACTGAACATGAAGTCAGTCGCTCGGTAGACGGCCGCGATCCGGCCTCCGGATCAGCCAAGCTTCCAGGGGTTGAGAAGTTCGATTCCCGTTTCCTCAAAGTCAGCAATGTTGCGGGTGGCCAGCGCTGCGCCCGAGTCGCGGCAGATCGCTGCGATCTGAGCGTCAGCGACGCCGATGGGCCTGCCGATTCGCCCGCGGCCAGCGACGATGTCTGCGTACCGGACGGAGGCGCGCTCATCGAAGGGAAGAACCCGGCCGTAGAAGTCCTCGGTCAGAAGGCCACGGATCACCACCGTCAACTCCCGCTTACGGTGACCGTCGGGAAGCCTCGCGACGCCATACCGCAACTCGGCGGCAGTGACCGCGGTCGTTGCAACTTCGGAGATTTCGAGTGAGTCGAGCCAGGCCAGCACCCCGCCGTCGGGGACCCGGCGGGCCAGTTCGGAGATGACGTTGATATCGAGGACGATCACAGGTCGAACTCCGCCGCGCGGGGGAGTTCGCCGCTACGGTCGGGAACCTCCAGGTCCCTCTCGAGCCCCTGAAAGCGGGCCCAGATACGACTTCCGAGGCCATGTTCGGCAGGACTAAGCATCAGTCGCTCATGGAGAATGGCCCTGACCTCGGCTTCCATAGACCGGCCATGCCGCGCAGCCTCGACACGCAGCCGCGCATGCGTCACCGGATCAAGCCCCCGGATCGTTAGCGTCGCCATCGCCCTCCAAGCATCTCGATGACTGCAATGCTAGCAACGCTGCTGCGTTACCGCAACGCTACGAGTACCTGCCTAAAGCTGCAGCCTGCGGCCACTCGATAGCCGGGAGGAAGTGCCAGGGCTCCGGCGTGTTCCGTGAATGTCCATATCTGGCCTAATCGAAGCCGTAGAGGCGGAGGGTTTCGGCTGGGGTGGTGTGGTCGCGTCGCCCTTCGGGGATGTGCAGGTAGCCGGCGTCTTTGATGGCCGCGGTGATGGCGGCGCGGATGGTGGCCAGGTTGGCGGGCCCGCTGCCGGTCCGGCTGGTGGAGGTGTCTTCACCGAAAGTCAGGTCCCTGATGTGGTGGTGAACCTCAATGGACCAGTGCTCGCGGACTAGGCGCGCCAGGTCTTGCGGGGTAGCGTCGGCGCTGGTCAGGCTGGTGACGGCGTAGACGGTCTCGCGGGAGGTCTTGCCGGTGGCGGTGTCCTTCCGCCAGCGGGTGATCTTGATGGCCTGGCGGGCGCCGGGGAAGTCCAGGCCGCTGGCGTGGGCGGCCTTCAGGGTGCGGGTCCCGGTCCGGCCGTGCCCGGCCTCGCGGGTGGTGCTGCCGGCCGGGACCTGCCGCCAGGGCAGGGCCCTGACCCGGGCGTGCAGCAGCGGCTGGTTTTTCTTCACGACCGCTATGTAGTGGCCTTTCTTCTCGGTTGCCAGCCAGTTCATGTTCGCCCGGACCGTGTGGAGGGCGTCGAAGGTCACCACGGCGCCGTCTAGGTCCAGCGGTTCCAGCAGGGCGGTGAAATGGCTGGTCTCGTTGTGCTTGACGTCGACCTCAACGTGGTCCAGCAGGCGCCCGCCGTGCTCGGCGACGCCGAGCAGGTGGACCCGGGTGCCGTCGGCCCGGCGGGCCCCGCGGGAGGTCTTGCCATCTACGGCCACCGCTCGTAACCGGTCCCGGGCCAGGGCTTTCGCCTGCTGGGCGGCACGCCGGGCGTGGTAGTCACGAACGCTGACCGGAGACGGCTCGCAGCGGCGGCCGAGCGGCCCCGGTCCGAGCAGGGCACGGGTCAGGGCTCGCGGGTCAAGGCGGTCCAGGACCACCCGGATCGTCTTCTCATCCGGCGCCCGGTACTGGCCGCTGATGGGGTCCCACGGGGCGCGCAGCCGGGCCAGGTCTGCCTGGCCAGCACGTTTGATCCACTGCCCGACGGCGGTGAACCGGTCGTTCCCGGCGGCGGTGAACGCGCAGACCGCGACCGCGATCAGGCAGGCCAGCGGGTAGATCCGCCCTCGTGGTGAGCGCGGGTCCGGCAGCGCTTCCAGCCGCTGCCACGCCCCCGCGGCCAGGTGCTGCCCGCCGGGACCGGATTCGACCACGCGTGCACCCACGCGCGACAATGCCAGAGCGGGCACGTCACACCTCGTTCACGTAGACCTCAGAGACCTACATGATCACGTGGCGTGCCCGTATCTACAAACCATGCGAGTGCACCCAGCACCTCACATCCCGGAAAAACCGGGGTAAATCAGGAACGCGCCGGAGCCCTGGAGGAAGTGCAACCCCTCCGCGGCAACCACTAATTTACTAATGCGCGATGAATATGGCACCTGAACTGCGGCTACGCCCCGATGTCTATTGGAGCTGAACGTGCTGTGCGTTCGCTGCTAGCCGGACGTGCGGGAATCAAGAAACCAGGGAAAACCTAGTCATGTCTATCGGAACCATAAAAGCCATTTCAACCGGGGGGTTGGTCGCTGGCGCGTGAAAATGGCGGCGGTGCGGGTCGCAGCGGGCGGGGGCCGCTACCGCTGTATGGCTGGCCTCGTTCTGCCGTGCAGGTTCGCGGGTAGGGCTGAGTGCGGGTTGCCCGTGACGCTGGCTGACTTTGGGATACGAACCCGTATAAAAGCCTGAGCGCTGGGGCCTTGACCTGAGGGTCGCGCATTGTGCTTCGAGCACGCCGGTCAGTATTCCGGGCTTGTTTTCCCGACGACCGGGCCCCCGGGCAGCCCGCTGGTTAACCATCGGGACAAGCACAGGAGGTGACTGCGGTGGCACAGGTGAAACCGCAGGTGATCGACGACGAGCAGCACGAGCGGGTCTATGAGCGGGTGGCCGCGGTCGACGTGGCCAAGGACTCCGGGATGGTGTGCACCCGCACCCCGCACCCGTCCCGGCCCGGCGCCCGGCAGAGCACAGTCTGGACGGTGAAGGCGAGGACGGCCGCGGTCGGCGTGCTGGGCCGCCAGCTCAAACAGGACGGCATCGAGATCGTCACGCTGGAGTCCACCTCGGATTACTGGCGGATCTGGTTCTTCGTGCTGGAGGCGGCCGGCCTGGCCGTGCAGCTGGTCAACGCGGCCCAGGCCAGGAACCTGCCGGGCCGTCCCAAGACGGACAAGCTGGATGCGATGTGGCTGGCCCGGCTGACCGAGATGGGGCTGCTGCGGCCCTCGTTCGTGCCGCCGGCCGCGATCCGGGCCCTGCGGGACTACACCCGCGCCCGGACCCGGCTGACCCAGGAGCGCGCCCGCTGCTTCCAGCGGCTGGAGAAGCTGCTGGAGGGCGCCCTGTTGACTGAACTACGGGAAGAGGTTTCCCAGCTCAGCGGACAGGTGGCGGCAGGGGTGCGTACGGTCGCGGCTCATGATCGAAATGGGAGATGGT
>JALYVS010000505.1 GCA_030853115.1 Actinomycetota bacterium | reverse complement strand
GCCGTAGATGTTGTAGAGCACGTCTCCGAAGGCGCCGGCGGTACGCCGGCACAGATCCGGGGAGAGCGCGGAACCCGCGCACACGATGATCCGCAGTGACGACGTGTCGTACTTCGCCAGGACCGCGGGGCCCAGGTCTACTATCCGTCGCAGCATCGTCGGGACCACGATCAACGTGCCGGCCCGGTGCGCGGCAACGTCGGCGAGCGTGGTCTCGGGATCGAACCGGCGCCGTAGCACGACCTGCTGGCCAAGCGTCAGCGCCAGCACGAACTGGCCCAGGCCGGTACCGTGGAACAACGGCGTGGCCAGGATCATCGTCCCGCCCCGCGACAGCGGGACGCGGTCGAGCAGCTGAGCGGACTGCAGCGGCGAGATCTTGTCCCGGCGGGCGCCCCTGGGCCGGCCGGTGGTGCCGCTGGTGAGCAGCACCATGCCGCCAGGTGAGTCAGGCCAGGGCACGGCGGCGGCGGACCGGCCGGCGATCAGGTCGTCAAGGCACGAGACGGCGGCGGCGCCATCGCCCGCCGAGGTCGCTATTTTCTTGATCCCGGCCGGAAGCGGGCCCGTCAGCGGCAGGAACTCAGGATCGAGGAAAAGCGCCGTCACGTTCTCACGGCGCACCACGTCCGCTAGCTGCGGCGCGCCGAAGCCGGTGTTCATCAGGACGACGCGGACGCCGAGCTTGCCCGCGGCTATCAGCGTCAGGACCGCGCCGCAGTGGTCACGGCAGAAGATTCCGGCGACGTCGGCAGGCCGGAGGCCTGCGTCTAGCAAGCCCCGCGCGAGCGCGTTGCCGCGCGCCTCGAGCTCGCCGTAGCTGAGCGTGCCGTCCTCCGCGACGATCGCGGGGGCGTCGCGCGGCTGGCCGTCGATCATCGCGGCGAACGGGCCGGCCCGGCGCGCGACGCGCAGGGTATGCAGGCCCTGGCCAAGCCGCAGCGGGCGGATGAGGCCGCGCCGCCTGAGGATCTCGGCGGAACGGATGAGGTCGTAGGCCTGATGCCACGGGCTCTCGAAGCGCACGCGCCAAATGTAGCCATTTGCCGGGCGTTTGACTCCTGTTGAAAACGGATCCTTTGTCGGTAGGCTCACGCCCCATGGAACGACGGGCGATCGTGGTGGGAGGCGGGATCGGCGGGCTGGCCACCGCCGCGGCGCTGGACCAGGTCGGCTGGGAAGTCGACGTCTTCGAACGCCAGGAGACCTTCGCCGAGATCGGCGCATCGCTCACGCTGTGGCCGAACGCGCTGGCCGCGCTGGATGCGCTCAATGTCGGCGCCGAGGCGCGCGAGGTGACGCTGAACAGCTTCGACGGGGGGTTCATGACCCCGGACGGCCGCTGGCTGACCCGACTGAACACCGACCACGTCAAGGACCGGTACGGGGAGGTCGTGGTCCTGACGCGGCCGGACCTGCTCGCGCTGCTGCTGAAGGCGGCGCCGCAGCAGTCGCTGCACCCGGGGATCACGGTGGAGTCGGTGGACGCTGACGGTACCGTCACGACCAGCACGGGGCGCTACCGGGCCGACCTCGTCGTAGGCGCGGACGGAGTGCGCAGCGGAGTCCGCCGGCGGCTGTGGCCGGACGCGCCGCCGCCGCGCTATTCGGGCGTCACCGCCAAGCGGTTCAATACGCGCGTGCTCGACGAACCGGTCCCGGACGGTGCCTGGGTATGGGGTCCGGGCCGCAGCTTCGGCTACACGCCGCTGCCAGGTGGCCGCGCCTACGCTTATGCGATGGAGACCGCCCCGCCCGACGGCAAGGATACCGACCTGGGCGTGTTCGCCAGCTGGCGCGACCCGATCCCGAGGCTGATCGACAACGTGGGTGAAGACGGCGTCCTGCGGCACGACGTGTACGAGGGACCGATGCTCAAGTCGTACGTCGCCGGGCGGGTCGCCCTGATCGGGGATGCCGCCCACGCATTGCAGCCGAGCCTGGGCCAGGGCGCCTGCACGGCGCTCGAAGACGCCGTGATCCTGGCCCGCTGGGCCGACGACCTGTCCCGCTACGACCGGGAACGGCGCCGCCGCACCCAGCGGATCGTCCGGATGAGCCGCCTGATCATGAAGGCGGCCCATCTATCATCGCCGGCGGCGGTCCGGATGCGGGACGCCTCGATGGCGGCCGTGCCGCTGGGCGCCAACCTGCGCATGATGAAGCACGACTGGGCGTGGACTCCCGACCGGAGCGCGCTGTCGTCGCGCTGACCAGGCTCGCCTTCGGCGCCCGGTCGTACCTGAACAAACCGATGCCGGTCAGGCACCCCGGCCAGGTCAAGCCGATTGCCGGCCAGCGCATCCTGATCACCGGCGCGTCGTCAGGAATCGGGCGGGCCGCCGCGCGAGAACTCGGCCGCCTGAACGCGGCCGTCCTGCTCGTCGCGCGTCGCGAGGCAGAGCTCGCCTGGCTGCACGAAGAGATCGTCAGTGCCGGGGGGACGGCCGCGTACCGGGTGTGCGATCTTGCCGACCGCGGCGAGGTAGAGGCGCTGGTGCGGTGGACCCTCGATGAGCACGGTGGCGTGGACATCCTGGTCAACAACGCCGGCCGGTCGATGCGCCGTCCGGTCACCGAGTCGTTCGAGCGGCTGGACGACTTCCACCGGGCGATGGAGGTCAACTTCTTCGGCCCCGTCCACCTCACCCTGGGCCTGCTGCCCGCGATGCTCAGCCGCGGGTCCGGCCAGGTGATCAACGTCGGCACCTGGACGATCCCGGTCGGGACCTCGCCGCGGTTCGCCGCCTACCACAGCTCGAAAACCGCGCTGGCCGGGTTCGGCCGCTGTGTCATGGCCGAGGTGGCCGGGCGGGGCGTTCAGGTGACGGCCGTGCACTATCCCCTGGTCCACACGGCGATGAGCGCGCCGACCGGAAGGTACCGCGACCTGCCCGGCCTGACCCCGGACGAGGCGGCGGAGTGGATCGTGACCGCGATCAGGTACCGGCCCGCTTCCATCGCGCCGCGCTATGTCCCCGGGCTGCGGGCCCTGGGCACCGTCGCCCCGCGCGCGGTGGACCGGATCCTGCTGCGCTGGGGCTGAGCCGTAAACCGTTTAGCAGCCCTCCTCCGTAACAGCGGAAATGGCTTGCCGTTCCTTTCTCCGCAGTTAACCGCCATTGAAATGGCAGCTGAAGGCGCGGCCGAGCGGCGCGATCGGTGTGCAACTGGGGAAAGGCCGCACTTGTCTCGCCTGGGCGACATCGATAAATTCCTGGTGCCATACCTTCCGGCCATTCTCATGTCGTGCGCATCCTCAGCATTCGCTTGAAAAGTTAACGATATAGGGAGTCTCGTGGTACTGAAATCCTCGGGGGAGGCTCATCACCCTGTCGCTGTCATCTCTTCATCGCGACGGCCTGATAAATCCAGCGGGCCAGGACTGCTGAACCTGGACTCCGTTAACGTGCCGAGTTTCGGCCAGCAATTCAAGCTCGGCCCGCTGGACGGGGACCTGGCCCGGGTTCAGCAGGCGCTGATGCAGGAACTGACCGGCCGCAGCCGCTTCCACGACGAGGTGACCTCTCACCTCGCCGTGGCGGGCGGCAAGATGCTGCGCCCGATCCTGACGCTGTTCGGCGCATACGCGGGCCAGCGGGGGCCGGCGCTCGAGCCGGCCCCGGCGGCGGCCATCGCCGCTGCCGCCGCGATCGAGGCGCTGCACCTGAGCACGCTCTACCACGACGACGTGATGGACGAAGCCCAGCTGCGGCGCGGGGTACCGAGTGTCAACGCGCGGTGGGGCAACACCGTCGCGGTGATCGGCGGGGACATCCTCCTGGCCAGCGCCTTTCGCCTCGGCATCACCAGCGGCGCGGCTGAGGTGGCGCTGCTGGCCGGGACCCTCGACGGGCTGTGCACGGGCCAGGCCAACGAGCTCAGCTCACTGTATGACCCGGACCGCGACGAGACCGCGTACGAGTCCTCCATCGCGGGCAAGACCGCAGCGCTGATGGCCGCGTCACTGCGGGTGGGGGGCCTCGCGGCCACGATCGATCCCGCCGACCTGGACCGGCTCACGGTCGCGGGTCATGAGCTGGGCATGGCGTTCCAGCTTATTGACGATCTTCTTGACCTGCTGGGATCGACCTCGGCCACCGGCAAACCGTCCGGGGCTGACATCTCCGAAGGCGTGTACACGCTGCCCGTCATCTTGGAGCTGCACACCAACGCCCGGCTCCGCGGGCTGCTCGGATCACCGCCGTCCCCGGCCGAAGCCGAGGAAGCCCGGCAGCTGGTGATCGCCGGCCGCGGCCCGTCGGTCGCCGCGCAGCGCGCCCGCGAGCACGTCGGCCG
>JALYVS010000504.1 GCA_030853115.1 Actinomycetota bacterium | reverse complement strand
CGTCAATGCGCCTACTGTCGTAGCGATTAACCGCGACCTACGGTATCCCCGGCAAATCATTGAGCATCCGGCGTTGCAAGCGCTGATAGACCTTGATCAGCCGGTAGCGATATTGCTTGTTGCGGTCCTGCATTTCATCGCAGATCACGACGATCCCTACCGGATCGTGGACGAGTTGAAGAAAGCCATCCCGCCGGGAAGCTATCTTGTCCTGTCGCACGTTACCAGCGACGCTGTCTCAGCAGACGTGAGTCACGAGGTTCAGCAGCTATACAACCGGACCAATGCGGCAGCCTTTCCGCGCACACGCGCGGGAATCGCCCGGTTCTTTGACGGCTTGGAAATGGTCGCTCCCGGCCTGGTCGATGTGAGGTCATGGCCCATCCGGTCCGTACGATCGGAACTGGGGAGAACTATCTTCCTCGCAGGCGTGGGGAGGAAAATGTGAACGCCGCGACCATTCCCGCAACGGGTGAGAGAGAAGCCATGGTCCGCGCCGAGGATGATGCGGCCCGTGAAATCGCGGAGCAACTGGAACAGGAGCATCCGTCGTGGATCGTTATCTTCGGTACTTTCACCAAGGAATTCATCTGCCTGCCCCGGTTCTCGGCGCTTCCGGGATTGATGGTTGTCGCGCTGTATCCGAAGGCGGCCGCAGACCGGATGTCCGAGGTGGAGCGGCTATACAAAGTCAGGGAGGGGCTGGCTAAATGGAAACCGTGAGGGAAACGCGGCTTGAGGGTTCGCCCGCTGAAGTCCGCAAGAAAGTGGACGAGCTAGGCCGGGCTCTCGCACCACACGAATACGTGGCAGGAGAGCATATAAGGGACCTTGCCGTCGAGCTTGCGCAGGATTCCCGCCTCCGGGTATCGGTACTGACCTACAACGATGAATCCCAGGAACTAGAGGTCATCCCTACAGGTGACTCTCACAGTGATTCTATTACCCTCAGCCGCAGCGAGTCGGGTACCCACTGCCAGCTGACATGGAGCCGGTGGCTGCCCATCATAAACGATGCTGACATCAGAAACGCGGTCAAGCTGATAACCGCGATCTTTGAAAAAAGCGCGGCCCCGAAAAATGACCCAAGCATCGCTGGCGAGGTGAGCCACTTGCCTTCCGGCTAGCCAACTGGAAACGTCCTGGCTCGCGTATCCCCCCACTTTCCGTCACCTGCGCGAGCTAGGACCGCGGCAAGGAAAGACCCCGGCCCGCGCTGGACTCGATACGGTGCGGGCCGGGCCTGAGCGAGGAACGGCGACGCTCAGGCCCACCACAAGGAGGTAACGAAAGGAAAGCGCAACGAAATAGCCGGGCCGCCCCTAGCCCACTCGAATAAGCAGGGGCGGCCCGGAGGGAAACACAAACGCCGGTTCCCCGGGTACGAAGCGTACCCGGAGGCCGGCGTTTTGCGCACGGCGGTCGGCCGGGAGAGGAGGACGTAAGCCAACCGTAAGGAGGTGATAGCAGTGCGGAACCGACTGAACGGCTGCCGGGCCGGCCGCAGGTGCCCGTGCGGAGCGCGGGCCAGCGATGGCCGCGACGCGTGCGAGAAGTGCGCCGTACGTGCCCGCTGGTCGCGCCGCAAGGCGCGGCGGGCATTCGAAGACGGCTAACTTAGCCGACCGGAAAATGCCGCAGTGAACCGAAGGGAGGTGATCACTTGACAGTGACGATTTCGGTGGCGTTCGTGCTGGGCGCGGCGGTAATCCTGCTGTGCAAATACGCGGGCTTGCGAATACCGCACGCCGCGGTCTGCCTGGTCCTTGGATTCTACCTCGCCTCGACGAGCCTCGCCCCGGATATCAGCAACATCACGACGAGCCTTTTCCGGCTGCTCTAGACGAGCGGGCCGGGAAGGCAGGAAGGAACGACCAGAACCATGAACGCAATTACCCGTTCCGTGTCCCGCGCACCCGCTGCGCGGGACACGAGGAAGGGCCGCCTATGACCAACCGACCTGAGGAGGTGGTGCCCTATGAACACGCCCCGGTACCCCGAGCGGCACATGCCGCACCTGTCCGTCAACCTCGAAGAAATCACCAGCCGGCTCCGCGATCTGATAACCGCTGAATACTGCGGGAAATGCGACTCGCACCGAGTCCGCGCGGTAACCGATATCGCTCAGCTCACAGACCGGGTCTACGAACTCTACGCCGCGCTAGCGGCTGAACGCCTGCGGTCGGCCAACCTGGAAGCCGCGATACGCGCGGCACTCGGCGCACACGCAGACGGGGACTTCGATCCCCTCGGCTATCTGCGCGACGAACTCGCCGGCGTCGCTGGGGATGATGCCTATGGCGCGTGATCCCTACCGGCGCGCAGCGCGCCGGTACGCGCGGCGGACACGCCGCGCGATGCGCAGAGGCGAGCAGCCCTACCCGGTGATGATGTTCGGCCCGGACGAACCATTCGGGGCTATCGCTGCCGAGGTGTTCGGCCGGTGGCTATTCCGGCACCGTTCCTCATTCCTTCCGTTCCTCGTCGCCGGCGCCGCATTCACCACGGCGCTCCTGACCCATCCCCGCCATTCCCGGTACTGGCTCCTGGTCGCCATGACCACAGTGCTCGGAACCGTTCTGCTTGGCATTTCGCACCAGCTGTTGTGGAACACTCCAGCTGGAAAGCACGCGGCGGGATTCCTGGCCCGGATGTGGGCCGCATGCGGGATCGACCGGGCCGCCGAGCGGGCCTATGCCGCGTGCGCGGTCGCGGTAACCGGCGGCTGGCTTTCCGCCGCTATAGCGGCCGGCCCCACGGTGAAACCGCTTCCGCAGATCGCGGTCATCGGAACTGTGATTCTCGGTATCCCGTGGTGGATTCACCGCAGACGCCGCGCCCGTGTCCGGGTGGCCCGGACCGTCGAAGCGTGGCCGGAAATAGCCGAGCCGATCGGGCTGGCCGGCTCACATATCGCCTCGGTCGTCGCGGACGCATGGGGATGGACCGCACGCGTCATTCTCCGCAAAGGCACCAGCGCCGAAGAGGCCATCGCCAAGATACCCGCCATCGAGTCCGGGCTGGGTGTGCGGCGCGGCAGCGTCCGGGTATTCCCCGACGAGTCCCGCGCGGACGCATTTATCCTGCGGGTAATCGAAAGCGACCCGCACGCGAACAATATCACCTGGCCCGGCACCCAAAATACCTCGATTACCCAGCCTGTCGAGCTTGGCCTATTCGAGGATGGCCGCGAAGTCCTCGTCAAGATCCTGCGGCGAAACATTATGATCGGAGGGACAACCGGGGCTGGGAAATCCGGCATCGTGAATATCATCCTCGCGGTGCTGGCCCAGTGCCGCGACGTGGAAATCTGGGGAGTGGACATGAAAGGAGGAATGGAACTTGCCCCATGGGCCGCGTGCCTCAGCCGGATAGCCTTCACCCCGGAACAGGCTAATCAGTTGTTCCGTGACGCCGTGATCAGGCTCAACCAGCGGGCCGAACAAATGGCCGTCGAAGGTAAACGCGTATGGGAGCCGACACCCGATGATCCCGCCTTGATCATCGTCGTGGACGAATACGCAGAACTGCCGGAAGAGGCCCATGACTGCGCTGATTCCATCGCCCGCAGGGGACGCGCCGTCGCGGAAAACCTGATCGTCGCAACCCAGCGGCCGACCCAATCCGCGATGGGGAAAAACACCTCGGTCCGGTCACAAATGGACGTGCGTATATGCCTGCGCGTGCGGGAACGCCGCGACGTTGACCTGATTCTCGGGCAGGGATCATTCAACGCTGGATGGCACGCTCATGCGCTTACCAGGCCGGGCGCATTCCTGATATCCGATCCTGAACACGTCCAGCCGGAAAGGGCACTCGGTTACCTGATTGATGATGCCCGCGTGGAACGACACGCACGCGAGCATGCCTTGCCGGGCCGGTTCGCCACGGGCACCGACGCGCCGGATAGCGTCCCTGCGCCCCCACAATGGCCGCAGGCGCCCGCAACCCCGCAGGCCCACACCGAGACCAGGGCCGGCGGTTCCGGGGACGCTGAAGCCGCGCTGTGGGCCGCGCTGCTCCAGGCCGGGCCGCGCGGCGTCTCCGTCGCGGACCTGGTCGCGGCTGCCGGCAAGGGCCGCACCTGGGTCTACGAGCGGCTACGCGACCACGCGGAGGCCGGGCGGGCGATCCAGACCGCACGCGGCTACTGGCGCGCGGCCGGCCCCGCAGACGGGCAGGCCAGCGAGTGAGCGCGTCCCGCACGCGTGCGAAGCCGCCCCCGCCAGATGTCACGCGATGTGATCGTCCGTTCGTCCGTCCGCCTCGCGCACGCGCCTACACGCGTAGGGCCGCACACGCGGATATGCCGGACGAACGGGACAACCACGCAACGTGACTAGAACCAGGCGGGGCCGGCG
>JALYVS010000103.1 GCA_030853115.1 Actinomycetota bacterium | reverse complement strand
GTCCACGTCCTCCGCGCCGCCGTCAGCCGCCGAGGCCCACGCCGCGCCGAGGAACGGATCAACGCTGTCGTACCGCCGGCCCGACACCGCCTCCACCCGCCGCCCGTCGATCACCAGCTGATACCGGGGCTGGCCCGCGCTCATCCCGGCGGACGTCTCCAGCGTTGTCATGATGCCTCCCGGTGCGGTCAGTCACTGCCTGGCGGCTCACTCCTGTGGCGGTGGCCCGCCTGATCCGATCCTTCCCGATCTCGCGGCCGTTGCACGCCGGTTCGTTCGGCCTGAATCAGAACGGTTCCGGCTGCGGCCTCAGCGGCGGCCACCTGGCGGGCCGTCCGGGCCTGACTAAGACGGCGACGTGAGACAGGTGCACCAGGTCAAGCACCAGATGAGGCGAACTGCCCGGCGCGGTGAGCAGCGTCAGGTCCTGCCGGTGGGCCAGCAGCTTTTCCCTGACCAGGTACAGAGCCCGGACCCCCGCACTAGCCAGCTGGGTGACACCGGTGAGATCGGCGACCAGCGAGATCGTGCCGCCCCGGCTGGCCGACAAGAGCCGCCGGCACAGCTGGTCCGCGGTGACGATGTCGATGCGGCCGGCCACCCGGGCCCGGGCCGTGCCGCTGGCCTCGATCGAGGCGTCCACGGTGAACGCTGGCTCAGCCGCGTAGCTGGCGGCCCGGGCGCTATGGTGCCTGGGGGCCAGGATCGCGGGCCCGCGCAGCCGAAGCCGCAGGACCACCACCGTGCCGCCGGCGCCGGGGGAGTCGCCGTTCGCCGGGTCGCCCGCTGGCGACGGGAGATGGCTCACCAGCATCGAGTCGACCACGTGCCCGGCGACCATCAGGCCGTGCCCGCGGTCGGCGTCGGAGGGATCGGGCGGCCGCCAGCGGCCGTGGTCGGTGATCCGGCACTCGACGATCCCGTCGTCACTCAGCGCGGCGATCAGCTCCACGGGGCCGGGCTCGCCAGGCTGGTAGGCGTGCTCGATGGCGTTGGTGACGACCTCCACCATCGCCAGGTGCAGGGCTTCGGCGTCTTCCGCGCTCGCCCCAAGCTGGCTCAGCCACCCGCTGAAGGCCTTTCTGGCCACCGTGAGGCTGGCTCTTTCGCTGGGCAAGTCGAGCCGCAAGGACGGGACCGGATCGGCGATCCGCTCGGCCGCCAAGGTGGTGACATCGTCTGAGTAACCGGTCCGGGTCAGCAGTTCCACCGTGAGCTGGCACACCCGCTCGGCCGCGGTGGCCGCCGCGCCTACGCTCAGCGTCCGGTTGGCGGCGGCGTCGGCGGCGACCTCGGCGAGCTCGGCCATGCCCTCGGCGATGGTCTGGCCCGGCCGTTCGATCAGGCCGTCGCTGTAGAGCAGGACCAATGCGCCGGGAGCGAGTGCGGTGCGGGCCAGCACGGGCGGGGAGCCGGTGCCCAGCGGTCCGGTCCCGGTGTCCGGCAGGAAGCTGGCGGCCCCGTCAGCGTCCACCACCAGTGGCGGAGGATGTCCGCAGGTGGTGTAGCGCAGCGTCCCGTCGGCTGGGTCGAAGATCGCCAGGGCCAGCGTGGCGGCTTTCAGGGCCGGGGTCCGGGCCGCGAAGGCGTCGGTCCGCCGCAGCGCCTGGCCGACGTCGGACTCGGCGATCAGCAGCTCGGTCAGCACCGCTCGCAGCTGCCCCATCGCGGCCGAGGCCGCTACCCCGTGCCCGACCACGTCGCCGACGACGAGCGCCACCCGGCCGCCCCCCAGCGCGATGGCGTCGAACCAGTCACCGCCCGCCGCCTGCTCTTGCCCGGCCACCAGGTAGCGCGCCGCGATCCGGACCTGAGGCAGCACCGGGAGCGCGGTCGGCAGTAGTGCCTCCTGCAGCTCGGCCGCCACCCGCGGAGCGGCCTCGCCCCGGCCGGATTCCTCCGTGGCCTGCTCCCGGGCTGCCCGCTCCCGGGTCTGCTGCCGCTTCGTCACCCGGTCGGTGACGTTGGTACCGATAATCAGCAGCCCGTTGACCGTGCCGTCAGCGGCCCGCCGCGGCGCTACGGTGAAGTCGGCGTAGAACTCCCCGGTGCCGCCGGGACCGAGGTCGAACTGCGTCCTCCACTCCTGGCCGGTCTCCATCGTCCCGGTGGCGTATACCCGGTCGAGCAGCTCGTAGAGCTGCTGGCCGCCGATCTCAGGGAACGCCTCCCGGCACGGCAGGCCGATCACGCCGGACCTGCCGGTGAACGACCGGTACGCCGCGTTCATCGCCACGATGCGATGATCCGGGCCCGCCAAGGCCACCAGGACCACCGGCATCTGGTCGAAGGCATCTCGCACGGCGCCGGCGTCGCCCACGAGCCGGCCCAGTGTCTCGTCACCACGTTCGCCGTCATCGTGAAGAGCAGTCGCCAACGCGACCTCCACCTTCCGCTTTCTCGCGTTGGAGGGCATCTACCCCGGCTGCGCTAGCCAAACGGGTAATCGCTAGAACGTGGCCGGCGGCGCGCGCCGGTACGCCGCCGCCTCGCGCTGCCGGTACGCCGCCGCCTGGCGAAATTCCGTGGCTGGGCGTTACGAACGTCTGCTGGCGGGCAGAGGAGCGGGACGGAAGCAAACGTCCCCGGAGGAAAGGAACGGTCATGAGTAGTGCTGACAAGGCAAGCAACAAGGCCGAGCAGATCAAGGGCAAGGCCAAGGAGACCACCGGTAAGGCTGTCGGTAACGAGCAGCTCGAGGCTGAGGGCACCGCGGATCAGACCAAGGGCAACGTCAAGCAGGCGGGCGAGAAGGTCAAGGACGCGGCCAAGAACCTGAAGCCGTAACCGGCGGGAATCCGTCCGGCGAGGCGGTGATTTCCGGTCAGCTCTGCTGGTGTGGAACGCCGTCTGCCGGGTACTCGGATTCCGTCCTTGGGCGGTCATACAGAAAGAAGGAATCAGCTCATGGCCCTCATCTTGATCGTGCTACTGCTCGCCCTCATCCTCGGCGGGCTCGGATTCGCGATCCACATCCTGTGGTGGATCGCGCTGATCGTCCTGGTGATCTGGCTGCTCGGGTTTCTCGTTCGGATGGGCGAAGGCACGTCACGGGGCCGCTGGTACCGCTGGTGACCGAGCCGCCGTCGCGGGCTGTTCCCTAGCTGGCGGCGGTGGCGTCTGACCCGCCTGACTCCCTGGTGCCCCGCGTTCTGGCCTCGGCACCAGGGTCAGGGCGGGCGGCGGCCAGGGCCTCGTCGACGTTGACGTACATCGGCAGCCGATCGGCGAGGCCAGTTATCCACAGTGCTTTGGTGTACCGGTAGCGCGCGCCGGCGAGCAAGAACATGCCGTCGGCTTCTACCTGACGCCGCCACTGGCTGACGATGACCGCCAGCGCGGTGGTGTCCATGAAGTCCACGCCCGACAGGTCGAGGATGAGCCGGCCGTCGTCGGCACCGGCTTCGGCCAGGTGCTCCGCCAGCTGCTGGCTCGACGTCACGTCCAGCTCACCGTGCACCGCCACGACCACGCAGCCGTCGTGAGATTCCACCGAAAAGCGGGGCTCGGCCACCTGCGCTCCAACGGGTCGGATAGTACCGGGACAGTCACTGCAATCGTATGCCTGATCCCGAATCGTATGCTTGATCCGCGGGGCCATACTGCCTAAACCGCCACCCCGGCGAGCGGGGGAGACCACGAGCTCGTCATGCCGCCGGCCGGGTCGCCCCTTGCCGGTAACCCCGTCCTGTCGTAGGCGTGGGTGCGGGTATCCGCGCAGATGTACTGTTGGGCCGGTAACTCGATCATCGGCAACCGGCGCACAGGAATACGGGTTCATGGACGTTGACGGCAGGCAGGCGCGGATGGCCGCTTTCGTGCGCGACCATCAGGAAAAGGTCGTCAGCCGCTGGAGCGAGCTGGTGGCGTGGTGGCCGACGACGACGCCCGCTTCCGGCAGCTGCTCAGGGGAATGCTTACTCCCATCCCGGACCGCATCATCGAGGCGGAGGACGGCCGTCAGCCGCTGGCTATCCTGACCGGGAACTCGGTCGATCTCGTCCTGGCCGACATGGCGATGCCCGGCCTGGACGGCAGTGCCTTGCTGGCCCGGCTGCCCTCCTCGGTGCCCGCGATCATCATCACCGGCGCCGATGTGCCGCCGCCGCGCGCCGCCGCGTTGCTGCGCAAGGATGAGCGCACGGCGGACCGGCTGGAATTCACTATCCGCGGTGCCCTCCGCGACCCCATCCGAGGTGCCCGATGACCGATGCCCCGGCCAACCTGCTGGTCGTAGACGATGACGAGGCCAAGCGCTACCTGCTCGTCACCTGGCTGCGGCGGGCCGGCCATACCGTGGCCGAAGCGGCCACCGGGGGCGAGGCCCTGGACATGGTGGCCGCGGCCGAGCTCGTGCTGCTCGACGTCAACCTGCCCGACATGACGGGTTACGAAGTCTGCCGGCGAATCAAGGACAACCCGCGGACCGCGGCGATACCCGTCATTCAGGTCTCGGCGACCGCGATCACCGTCGCTGACCGCGCCGTGGGCCTGACCCAGGGCGCGGACGCTTACCTGATCGAGCCGACCGAGCCCGAGGAACTGCTGGCTATGGTCATGGCCGCGCTGCGTTACTCCCGGGCCCGGCAGCGCGCCGAGCGGACGGCGGCCATGCTGGCCGAGCTGACCAGGGCGACGCTGAACATCAACGCGGCCACCACCTTCGACGGGCTGGCCCGCGCCGCGGCCGCCAGCGCCCCCCGGATCTTCGCCGCGCCGGCCGTCCTGATCCTGGAGCTGCCGGACGGCCAGGTCCGCAGGCTGGCTGCCTCCCCGGAGGAACCTGAGCCGGTCCAGCGCGGCGGGCCCCTGGGCCTGGTGGACACGGTGGTGGGGCAGGTACTGCGGGCCGGCCAGGCCAACGCGGCCATCATGGTCCCGCGTGCGGACTGGCTGCGGCTGGTCCCCGACAGTACGCTGCGCTGTGATGTGTTCCTGGCGGCGGCCAGGATCAAGCCGGACCGGCCGCCGGTCGCGATGGCGGTGGCCCGTGACGGCCTTCCCGGTGAGGAGGAGCAGCAGATCCTGCGTCAGCTCGTGCAGTCCGTCGCGCTCGCGGGTGCCGCCCTACTCTCCTACGCCCAGGAGCACCTGGTCGCCCTGACGCTGCAGCGAAGCTTCCTGCCCCCGGCGCTGCCCCTGGTCCCCGGGCTGGCCATGTCGTACCGCTATATCCCAGCCACTGAGCAGGCCGAGGTGGGCGGGGACTTTTACGAGGCGCTGCGCTGGCGGGGCAAGGTGCTCGTCGCGATCGGTGACGTGCAAGGGCACTCGCTGCACGCGGCCACCGTGATGGGCGAGCTCAGGCACGCGTTGCGCGCGTTCGCCACCGAAGGGCACTCGGCGCTGGCCATCACCGGCCTGGTCAACGAGGTGCTGCGGCGTTATCACCCGGGCATCATCGCGACCCTGTGCCTGACGGTGCTAGATCCCGCGTCAGGTGAGCTGGACATCGTGAACTGCGGGCATATGCCCATGCTGCTGGTCGACGGCGCCTGCGCCACCTATCGTGGTGGGGGAGGCTTGCTGCTAGGACTGCCCATGCACGAGCCGCACAGCGAAACGGCCTTTCTTCCGGTCGGCGGCACCGCGCTGCTGATGACCGACGGCCTGGTAGAGGAGCGCGGCGTCTTCCTCGACGTCAACATGGAGAAGCTGCGGGTCGCGGCGCAGGAAGTCAGCGGCGCTCACGTCGAGGCCTTCAGCAACCACCTGATGTCCCTCTTCGGCCCCCGGGAGGACGACGTCGCGATGATCGCGCTACGACGGATCCCGATGACGGGTAGCCGGGAAGGGACAGCCGATGAACGGAACGCCGGGGCCTGACCGCGCGGGCCTGCCGGTCACCGAGCTCCAGGCCCGGTACGCCGCGCTGCGCCAGGCCGCCAGGTCGCGGGCCGCCGAACCCCGCGACGTGCTCGAGGCCGCGTTCACCGAGCTGGAAGAGGCCATCGACCTTCTCCAGGCGGCTGGGTCCCAGGGCGGGGGAGCAGCGGCCGGCCGGCCCTCCGCTGATGGCCAGCACCCCGGCGGTGACAACGCCGAGCGCAGCTTGCTGCGGGCGGCGTTCCAGGACACGCCCGTTCCGCTGTTCCTGCTCACCCGGGACGGCACCGTCCAGCGAGTCAACAAGGCGGCGGGCGATTTGATCGGGGCCAAGCCCGGCTACGCTACCGGCCGGGCGTTCACGGCTTTCGTCAACCTGCCGTCGCGGGCCGCGGTCAACTCCCAGCTCACCGCGGTGGCCAGGACCGGCAAGCAGCGCAGCATCAGCTGCAGCCTGCTGGCCTCCGACGGGCTGGTGCCCAGCGAGCTGGTCATCGGCCGGGTGGGTCTGCGCGGCGAGGCCGATCCCCTGATGGTCGCGGTCCGGGACGCCGCCGGCCGCCGGACCGAGGCCCCGCGCGGGCCGGGTGAGGCCAGCCCGCCGAAGGCCGGTGAGCACAAAGCCGGGCCACTAACGGCCGAGACGCCGAGCGCCAGCCCGCCGAACGCCAGCCCGGCCGGCGATGCCGGGGTAGCGGACAGCGACAGTGCCCGGCACGGCGCGGTGCAGGCCGTCACCCGGCGGCTTGACCTGGTGACGGCGGCGGCCAGGCTGCTGCTCGAAAACGAGGGTTTCAGTGAGTCCAGGACGCTGCAGCGGTGCGCCCGGCTGATCGCCGGCGAGCTCACCGCCTGGGTGATCGTCGATCTCGAACGCAGGCACCGGCTCCGGCGGCAGTTCGTGCTCGGGCCGAACGATGCGGGGCTCGCCGAGCTGACCAGCGCGATAGCCGCCGTCGACCCGCCGCCTGGGTCCGTTCCAGGCACGGTGCACGAATCAGGTCGCCCGGCGCTTATCGCTCACGCCGAGGACACCGGCGTCCTCGGCGACGGGCTGGACGGTGAGCCCCTGCTGGTCATGATGGACGCCACCTCGGTGCTGTCTGTGCCGCTGTGGGACGGCGAGAACCGGTACGGTGTGCTGACCCTGGTCCGGCGCGCCCGGGACGGCCACTTCAAGCTGGCCGACCTCGCGCTGGTCGAAGAGCTCGGCGAGCAGATGGCCTTGGCGATCCGGGTGGACCGGACCTTCCGGCGCCGTTCCGATACCGCCGACGCACTGCACGCCAGCCTGCTGCCGCGCCGGATGCCCGAGATCCCCGGCGTGAAGGTCGCGGCGACCTACATCGCCGCGGCCCAGGATCCGGAGGTCGGCGGCGACTTCTACGACGTGTACCAGACCCCCGACGGCTGGGGTGTGGCCGTCGGGGACGTCTGCGGGAAGGGCGAAGAGGCCGCCGCCGTGACCGCCGCGGCCCGGTACGCCATCCGCGTCCTCGCGCGCCGCTGTGCCGATCCCGGTGAGGTGCTGGTGGGCACCAACGAGATCGTGCTCGCCGAGGAGTTCGCGCTTGACGGTGGGTTCGTTACGGCTAATATCGCGCATCTGACGTGGCTGGACGGCAAGTTGCGGGTCGTGGTCGGCAGCGCGGGCCATCCCGCGGCGGTGCTGCTGCGGGCCGACGGCCGGGTCCGGATGATGAACGGCGGCGGCCTGCCGCTCGGGCTCTTCCCGGACGCATCGCCGGCCATCCAGGCACTGGAGCTGGACGCCGGCGACATGCTGTTCCTCTACACCGACGGGGTGGCACAGGCTCGCGGGCCGGACAACACCTATTTCCAGGACCGGCTGGCCGATGAGCTGACCGGCCTGACCGGCTCCACGCCCGGCCGGCTCGTCGCGTCGATGCGTCAGGCCATGCTCGATTTCAGCGGGGGCAACCTCCTCGACGACGTGACGATGCTGGTGGTGCAGGCCGAGCGGGTGGCCAGGGGCAGCGGCCCGGTATCCGGGACCAAGCCGGCCCGCAAGCCGGCCAGCAAGCCGGCCAGCCCGGTCGGGTAGCGCCGACCCGAAGCTACCCAGCCGGGCCAGGTCGCCGCGGTGGCCTGGAAGGTCGCTATTGTCATCTCACGCGTAGACCAGGCACTATGTGCGAGTGATCGATCTAGCCGGAGGTCCGCCGTGACCAGTGCCTGGGTGGACGGCACGTGCCGATGAACCGGGAGGCGATCGAGCTCTGGTCTCCGGCCATGGGCGAGGCGGGCACGGTCATCCGCTACGGTCACTGGGGACGCCCGGCGCTGGTGTTTCCCACGTCGCGCGGCCGCGCCGTCGATTTCGAGAACTACGGGATGGTCGGCGCGGTGGCCGATCTGATCGACGCGGGACGGCTGAAGCTCTATTGCGTCGACAGCTACGACGCGGCGTCGTGGTTCGACCAGGGCATCTCGCTGGAGGAGCGGGCGCGCCGGCACGGCCGGTACGAGTCGTGGATCCTCGGCGACGTGCTGCCGTGGATCCACCGCGATTGCGGCGGCCCGGCTGAGGTGATCACGCTGGGATGCAGCCTGGGCGCGTTCCACGCGGCCAATTTCGCGCTCAAGCGGGCCGACCTGTTCCCGATGGCGTTGTGCTTTTCCGGCCACTACGACCCGTCCGCCTGGAACGGATGGGGTGAGCGCGGCCAGGAAGCGTACTTCAACAACCCCTTCGATTACGTCGCCAACACCGCCGGTGATCACCTCGACTGGCTGCGCGGGCAGCTGAGCCTGCTGCTGGTCTGCGGTCAGGGTCAGTGGGAGGACACCACCGGCGCGCTGCAGAGCACCCGGCGGTTCGCGGCGCTGCTCGCCGACCGGGGGATCACACACGAAGTTGACCTGTGGGGAGATGACGTACCGCACGACTGGCCTTCCTGGCGCGCCCAGCTGGCCCGTAACATGCCGCGATTCTGCTGACGACGATTCTGCTGACGACAGGAGCCTGCATTGACCGCCAACAGGCACATCATCGGGCTGCTGCTCGGCACCGAGCAAGACTGGCCGAGGGCGTTCGAGGAGATCTTGCGCCGGCTCGGCCCGGTCGCCGGCGCCGACGGCAGCAGCCACGGCTTCGACTGCGAGCGGATTACTATCGAGCCCTTTGGGCTGCGTGACCGCCCTCGCTACGACCTGGTCATCGACCGGCTCGCGTACTGGTACTACCACCCGCGGGAATGGCTGAAGAAGGTCTCGATGATGGACGGGGTGTACTTGCTGAACAGCCCGTTCACCTTCCAGTCGATAGAGAAGCACGCCGCGTACTGCGCGATGATGCGGCTCGGGCTCAAGGTGCCGGAAACGGTGCTCGTGCCGTACAAGAACCCGGTCGACAACTCCCGCTACGCCTACACCGCCGCCCGCTACAACCAGCCGTTCGACCTGGACGCGATCGCCGAGGGGATCGGCTATCCGCTTTTCATGAAGCCGTACGACGGCGGCGCCTGGCGCGGCGTGTCCCGCATCCGCAACCCCGACGAGCTGCACGCCGCGTACGACCAGAGCGGCGGGATGCTCATGCACCTGCAGAAAGCCATCGACTTCGACGTCTTCGCCCGCTCGCTGTCCATCGGGGCCGAGACGATGGTCATGCGGTTCCAGCCGGACGAGCCGATGCACCTGCGCTACGCGGTGGACCACAGCTTCCTCTCCCCGCAGGCCGGCGCCGAGGTGGTGACGATCGGGCGGCTGGTCAACGCGTTCTTCAAGTGGGAGTTCAACTCGTGCGAGACGCTGGTCAAAGACGGGGAGGTCTACCCCATCGACTACGCCAACGCCTGCCCGGACGTGGCGCTGACCAGCCTGCACTACTACTTCCCCTGGGCGATGAAGGCGCTGGTCAAGTGGTGTGTGTTCGTAATGGTGACCGGGCGGCAGGTCAAGCTTGACCTGGAGACCGACCGGTACTTCGCCATCGGGGACGACGCCGGGATGTCGTACGCGGAAAAGCTGGACGGGTACCGCGCGCTGGCCGACGCCTACTTCGACTCGGAGCGTTACCAGGACTTCTGCGCGACCAAGCTGGCGCGGCTCGACGAGATCGTGCTGGACTGGGTGGCCGGCCCCGACTTCGACCAGCTGCTGATCCAGACGGTCCAGTCGGTGTACCCGGCTGACGAGCACGATAAGTTCATTGCTCACCTGCGCGGGCTGCTCGGCTTGTGGGTTCGTGACGAGACCGCCCGGCTGGCGGCGGTCTGACCAGGGTTCGCGGCCGCCCCCGGCGGCCGGGCCGGCCGCTGGCGTCGCGGCCGGTGGCGTGCGAATGTGTAAAGCAGGCGGCTAGAGGGGTATATGCCCCGTTTACTCGTGAGCGGAGGCCTCCATGGGCCGTGACATCCAGGCCATCAAGATCAGCGGCGAGGACCGGCGCAAGTACCGGGACAAGGTGCGGCGTTCGCTGGACGTTTTCGCCCGGATGCTCCGGGAGCGCTTGTTCGACGAGAACCCGTCGACGGTAGGCCAGGAGATCGAGCTGAACCTGGTGGACTCCCAGGGCCTGCCCTCGATGCGGAACGCCGATGTGCTGGCGGCAATCGCGGATCCTGCCTGGGCGACGGAGGTCGGGCAGTTCAACCTCGAGATCAACGTGCCTCCCCTGCACCTGGTCGGCGACTCGCTCGCGACGCTGGAGGCCGAGCTCCGCGCGGACCTGAACGAAGCGGACGCCAAGGCCCGCTCGGTCGGCAGCCACCTGGTGATGATCGGCATCTTGCCGACGCTGGGCGAGCATGACGTGCACGAGGGGGCCATGTCGGCCAACGACCGGTACCGGGTGCTCAACGAGCAGATCTTCGCAGCGCGCGGAGAGGACATGAGCATCTCGATCGATGGTCCCGAGCCGCTCCTGACCCATACCGACAGCATTACGCCGGAAGCCGCCTGCACCAGCGTCCAGCTGCACACCCAGGTCAGCCCGGATGCCTTCGCGAACTACTGGAACGCGGCCCAGGCCATCGCCGGCATCCAGGTCGCGCTGGCGGCCAACTCCCCGTTCCTGTTCGGCAGGCAGCTGTGGCACGAGACCCGGATCACGCTGTTCGAGCAGGCCACCGACACCAGGCCGGATGAGCTGAAGGAGCAGGGCGTGCGGCCCCGGGTCTGGTTCGGCGAACGCTGGATCACCTCGGTATTCGACCTGTTCGAGGAGAATCTCAGGTACTTTCCCGCGCTGCTGCCCATCTGCGAGGAGGAGGATCCGCTCGCCGTCCTCGACGGTGGCGCTATCCCGCAGCTGGCCGAGATGAGCCTGCATAACGGGACGATCTACCGCTGGAATCGTCCCGTTTACGGAGTGGTCGACGGGACGCCGCACCTGCGGGTGGAGAACCGCGTGCTGCCGGCCGGGCCGTCCATCGCCGACACCATGGCGAACGCGGCGTTCTACTACGGGCTGGTGCGATCGTTGTCCGAAGCGCAGCGCCCCATCTGGACCCAGATGTCGTTCACCACCGCCGCGGAGAACCTGCACGAGGCCGCGCGGCACGGCCTGGACGCTCAGCTCTACTGGCCCGGCGTCGGTGACACGCCGGTGGCCGAGCTGATCCTGCGCCGCCTGCTGCCGCTGGCCCGCGAGGGCCTCGACCAGTGGGGCGTCGGCGCGGCCCACGCCGACCGGCTGCTCGGCATCATCGAGCAGCGCTGCCTGACCGGCCAGACCGGGGCCTCCTGGCAGATAGCCACCGTGGGCGAGATCACCCGGCACAGCGGCGTCGACCGGCGCGAGGCGCTGCGCCAGATGACCCAGCGCTACATCGAGCACATGCACACCAATGAGCCCGTCCACACCTGGCCCACCGCCACCTCGGCGCACTGAGCCCGGCTATCCGCCCCCGGCTATCCGGCCCCGCCGACCGCGATCAGCGCCACACAGACCGCCGCGAGTGACAGCCCGGCCAGCCGCAGCCCGCTCAGCCGCTCGCCGAGCAGCGTCCGGGCCAGCACGATGGTGACCGCCGGGTAGAGCGAGGTGAGCACGGCGGTCACCGCCAGGAAGCCCTCCTGGGTGGCGAAGAAGTACAAGATGCTGGCCGTCGATCCGGCCACGCCGGTGATCACCGCCAGCCAGCCCGCGCGCGCCGCGGGCAGCCGAACGTTACCCGTGACCCCCGCCACGGCGAACATAATCACGACGTCGGTGGCCTGCGCGGCGGCCACCGGCCACAGGCCGCTGTCCGAGCCGGCCCGGTTGAGCCCGATAAACAGCAACGCGAAACCGCCCCCGGCGATCAGCCCGGCCACCACCCCAGCGCCCGGCCGCCCCCGCCCCCGCGCCCCCGCCCCCGCGTCCGCGTTCTTGTCCCCGTCCCGGTCTCCGCCCGGGCCACCATCATGGTCACCCGCACCGAGATCACGGCCGCCAGTGCGGGCCGCGCTCGCGGACACGCCGACAATGGCGGGCAGCGCCAGCACGATCCCGGTCAGCGCCAGTGCGCTCGGCCGCTCGCCGAACAGCAGCCCGGCAAGCACGGAAAATCCCGCGGCCCCGACCGCGCTCAGCGGTCCGGCCACGCTAAACGCCGCCTGGCGGAATCCGGCGTACAGCGCGAGCCCGCCCACGGTGCCGCCCAGGCCAGCCCCCGCGCCCCAGGCCAAAGCGGCCGCCGACGGCGCGTGACCTCCCGCGGCGAAGGGCAGCGCCGCGCCTGCTGGCAGCAGGCTGACCGCCGTGGCGAGCAGGGTCACCTGGATGATCCCCGCACTGCGTGAGGCGAGTCCGGCGGCGAAGTCGGAGCCGCCGTAGCCGATCGCGGACGCCAACGCCAAGACGATCGCTAGCATGCCGAACGGGCCGCGCTCATCCCGCACCCACTCCCTGCCCCGCCGCTAGCGGCTCACCGTATAAGCGGAACGGCGTGCCCGGCGGGTCCGCGCCCAGTACTCGAAGGAGAAGCCGGGCCACAGGGCCCGGTTGATGCCCTCGGCGTCGAGGTACCAGCTGGTGCAGCCGCCTTCGCTCCAGACGGCGCGTCGCAGCCGCCGGTGCAGGGCATCGTTGTAGTGCCGCAGAGCGGGTTCGCGGACCTCGATGGTGGCGGCGTTGTCCCGGGCCAGCCGCCGCAGGCAGCTCATGACGTGCTGGACCTGGCTTTCGATCATGAAGACGACCGAGGTGTGCCCGAGGCCGGTGTTCGGGCCGAGCAGCATGAAAAAGTTCGGGAACCCGGACATGGTGATGCCGTGGTAGGCCTCGAGGGTCTCCGGCGTGAGCTTGCGGCCGGCGCGGCCGGTCACGTTGAGCACGGTGACGGATTCGACGACCTGGAAGCCAGTCGCGTAGATGATCACGTCGGTCTCGTGGGAGATGCCGTCCGCGGTGATCACGTCGTTCTCGGTGATCCCGGTGATGTCGCTGGTGATCAGGTCGACGTTCGGGCGCTGCAGCGCCGGATAGTAATCGGAGGACAGCAAGATCCGCTTGCAGCCGATGGTGTAGTCCGGGGTGACGCTGGCTCGCAGCTCCGGGTCGGTGATCTGCTTCTCGAGGTGCCGCCTGGCCATCTGCTCCAGCGGCGCCATCAGCTTCGGGTTCACCGTGAAGCCGAGCGCCCTGGCTTCCAGCATCACGTAGATGGCATCGCGAACCATCCGGGCGGTCACCGGGACGGCCTCGAACGCGTCCCGCAGCCGGGCCGGCATCGGGGCGTCCGGCCTGGGGTGGATCCATGGCGGGGTGCGCTGGAACACGTCAAGGTGCTGGGCCCGCTGGGCGACCTGGGGAATGAACTGGATCGCCGAAGCGCCGGTCCCGATCACCGCGATCCGCTTGCCGTCCAGGTCGACCGAGCGATCCCACTGCGCCGAGTGAAAGGATGGCCCGCCGAATCGTCCCGTCCCTGGAAGGTCCGGAAAGGAGGGCAGATGCAGCGCCCCCGCCGCGGACACCACCGCCCGCGCCCGGTAACCCCCCGCCCCGGAGTCCGCTGTCCCCGCCCCGGAGTCCGCTGTCCCCGCCCCGGAGTCCGCTGTCCCCGCCTCTGAGTCCGCTGCGGAGCCCGCCGTCCCTGCCCCGGAGTCCGCCGCCCCCGTCCCGGTGCTCTGCCTGGTCGCGATATTCCAGCGCCGGGCGTCGTCATCCCAGTCCATGTGTTCGACCGTGCAGCCGTAACGGATGTGTTCGTCCACGCCGTATTTGCGAGCGCACATCCGCAGGTAGTCCCAGATTTCCTGCCGGGGCGCGAACATCCGGCTCCACGACGGGTTCAGCTCGAAGGAGTAAGAGTACAGCGGCGACGGCACGTCGCAGGCGCAGCCCGGGTACTGGTTGTGGTGCCAGGTCCCGCCGAGGTCGCCGCTCTTTTCCAGGATCACGAAGTCGTCGAAGCCGGCCTTCTTCAGGGCGATCGCCATCCCGATGCCGCTGAATCCGGCGCCGATGATCACGATTCCAGGCATGTCTGGACGATAACGCAGGACAGCGCGACTGGCTATCTTCCGTTCCTCACAGTCATCGTTCCGGCGAGCGTACCCCCTGTCCACGCCCATCCTCCCGCTCAGCCCGCTCACCCGATGCCCCGTCTGTTGCCCCGACGAAACTATCTTCTGCTACTTGTTCCTATCAGGCTTGAAATAGAAGCGTATCTTAGATACTATGTTCTAGTCAAGTATTAGTCGTATCCCTCAGAACGGACGGTGGTTCGTGGCCACGGGACCGGTTTCACCAGACCCCGGGCGGGATGATGACCCTGCCCGGCGTCCTGGTGAGCCCGGCGCGGCCCCGCAGGATGGTCCCGGTCCCGGTCCCGGTGAGCCGGGGCTGCCAGGTGGGGTATCTGAGGGGTGGCGGGAGCTGCCTTCACCGCGTGAGGACTGGCTGACCGAGGACGAGTGGGCGGCGCAGGTGTCCTGCGTTGAGCCCGAATGGTTTGGCCCCGTTGAAGACCCTGACGACGAGCCCGGCTCCAGTCAGCTGACACGCTCCGGGACCGCTAAGCCGCGGCCCGCCCGCACCGCTACGGCAAGTACCCCCTCAGCTCGTGGAGGCGGCCGGGCCGAGGGAAGCTCTCGTCTGGTGAAGGGAGCCGCCCGCGCTGTAACAGGGAGCCGCCGCGGTCCCGGTCAGCCTGGTTCGGTCCGCCGGGTGCCGGGTGGTTCGCCTGGCCCGGCGGGCGCGTTCGCGACCGGGCAGCTTCTAGATACCGCGCCGGGCGGCGCGGCGCTGTTCGGGTTCGCCGAATACGCGGCCGGGGACGACGACCGGTTCCCCGGTGCCAGCGATGATGAGCTGACCGGGGTGATCTGCGCGCTGGACCGGGCGGAGGCCTCGGCGTCCGCGTTGAAGCACGCCGCGGTGGCGGAGCTGATCCGGCGGCGGCCCGCCGCGAGCGCCGAGCCGGGGCTGGCCGGGGCGGGGGACTGGGAGGAGTTCACGAGTTCGGAGCTGTCGTATGCGCTGGCCGAGACCCGGTGGGCGGCGGACCTGATGCTGGACCTGGCTTATGCCCTGGCGGTGAAGCTGCCCGGCACCCGGGCGGCGTTCCGGGCGGGGATCTTGCGCCAGTCCA
>JALYVS010000503.1 GCA_030853115.1 Actinomycetota bacterium | reverse complement strand
GCGCCGGCGGCCACGCCGCCGCCTCCGATGATGACCGCCATCGCCGTTGCGATGCCCGCGCGGCGGGCGCGTTGTGTCACGTTCATGGCTGAGCTCCCTTGTCTTCCGCCCGGGATGCATGCCGGGCGGGCCCCTCGGTGGGGCCGAACTCAGCTAAACCGGCAGCTGTGCAGACGCGGTGCCGCAGCGATGGTGACGGTATGAAAGCGTGCCGCCCCGGCACTGAGCCCTCGCGGATCAAGCGCCGGGCAAGGTGAGCGCTATCCGCGTGCCACGGGCGTGCAGGCTGCGGGCCGGGGCAGCCGATCGTCTTCCGGGCCGGCGAGCGCCGGTACGACCTCGGCACCGTACCGGCCGGATCTGAGAGGGCGAAGACCGTCCTCGGCCTGCGCCGCCGGGTTCCAGCCACCATGCCCGGTACCTTGCCGGCAGCGCATCCGGCCAGGCAGCGCAAGATCACCCAGCATCGCCGTGGCCGGGCCGCCCTGGCTCGAACTTCACCGGTCTCGCAGGCGGCTGGCCGGCTGGCGGCGGTTCGGTGAGGAGGAGGGGAGTGACCGACACTGGCAGCCGTATCAGGCCGTCCTGGCTCTCGACGGCCTGAGCGTGGCCGAATGTGACGGTGACGGTGACGGTGGCGGCGCCGGCGGGCCAGGGCCAGGTGATGGTGACGGGCGGCTCGTCTTCGCCGTGGAAGGTGCCGCGGTGATCTCACAGCACCAGCACCAGCGCCGGCCCCGCGCTCGGCGCGGCCGACCTCGAACGCGTGCAGTGTGGGCGGTCCGGCAAGCTCGACGCGGGTCACGGTCCGTGCGCCTGCCGGCTGGCTTGCCAGTAGCGCGAAGGTGTCCGCGGCCGGCTGGCGGCGGCCGAGCCTGTCGCCCTGGTAGCCGAGCAGGGGAGCTTGCCGATGACAAGGTGCATCATCTGGAGGTGATCGACCAGCCCGGGGTTACTCAGGTGCGAGGTTCCAGTACGCGGTCCAGCGGACGCGGCGGCCGGGGCCAGCTGAGCTGGGTGACGTACTCGGCCGCGATGCCCCGCCCCCAGCAGGCCGGTGTTGCTGGCTCGTTGTTGCACTGCCAGTACCGGACCCGTCCGGCGCAGCGCCCGACCACCCGGCGGACGAACCCGGCGTTGGCGCGCTCGTCGCGGGCAGGCGACTGAGGCTGGAAGTCCGTCGTCACCCGGGTTCCCCACGGCGAGCTGGAGCGCAGCGTGATCCAGGCCTTCGCATCGCCATCCAGCGGGCCGAGCAGGGCGCCGGGCACTGTCCAGTCGTCGCGCCCGGGCTCCGGCTCGACCTGCCCCAAGTACAGGTACGCGCGGATCAGGCCGGCTCCCAGGGCTCGGGCCTGCGGGACGAACTCGCCGGGCTTGCCGAACAGGCCGTAGCGATGGCCTGAAGGTCGCTCATCGGTTCCTCCCTTGTCTCCTTTCACATCGAACGGATCTGAGGTATCATCTGTGGGCTTCTCGGCGCCACCCGCGGTGAGCCTGGCCAGCACGGCAACTGCCGTCTCGGCACCCCCGCTTACGGCTTGGCTCCTGGGTGATTGCGCCGGCCGCTGTTCGGCCGAGCCGGTAACCGGTCCGGGCGCACTATCCAGGGCAGACTGCCGCGCCCCGCCCGGCGGTGATGCCCGCAGCGGCTTCCGCAGCAGGACGAACGCGACAGTCAGGCCCGCGCTAAGGCCAGCCACGGCACGAATGCCAGCAGATCACCGCTTAACATGAGGATCAGGCGACCCGGCGGAGCTGCCCGGACTTCTCCAGTGTCGCTGCCTCGTCGCCGAGCTTGCGGGTCAGGCCGGCGAAGAACCCGAGGATCTCCTGCCAGAAATAAGCAGGACCCCCGATCATCAGGCCGGTCCCTGTCACCGATCGCGCTGCCGCGGGTGGCGACGCCCAGCACGCCGAACAGGCCGGAATCGATCAGCCAGGCGGCACCAACCCGAGCCCCGCCAGCACGAACCCGGATCTCGGCCGCGACCGACATGTAACGGCTGGCGATCGCAGTGACGGAAAGCACCGCGAGGCCGAGGGCGCCATCATGGCGGATGCGAACGTCATGTCCTCTCCTTCGCTGAGGGGAACCTGTCGTGCCGCCCTCGCGGACCGGCGGTAGCTACCCTTTTACGGGATCGGCTGCCGCTGAAGGCGCGGTGCCGCGCGCGTGGTGACCAGATGGAGACGCGCACATCCGGACGGTCGGCCGTCTCCATCCCCGCTCCACCGCGACCGCATCAGGGCTGCACGCGCGCCGGCTTCGATGACGGGACGGCCGGGGAACCGGCCTCAAGCGATACAGGCCGCCCGGAGGAACGCATCATGGCAGCGACGCAGATCATCACCGAACCCGCGGTCCCGCTGGTGGTGGTCACCAGCGAGTTCGCCGCGCCGCGCGAACTGCTGTTCCGCGCGTACACCGATCCCGGCCTGCTCAGGCAATGGCTCGGGCCGCGCGAACTCACCCTGGCCATGACCACTTCGACCCTCGGCATGGCGGCACCTGGCGCTATACCAGCTTCGACGCCGACGGGAACACCACCGTGCTGACCCAGAACACCGCCTTCCAGTCGGCCGCAGGCCGTGACGCGGCGCTGCTATCCGGCATGGCCGAAGGTACCAGCGAATCGCTGGAGCGGCTGGATGAGCTGCTGGCCCGGCTTGTTCCGGTGAGCTGACATGACCCTGGTCGGCTTGGTGGAAGACGCCGGTCATCCTCGGTCAGTTCTTCGTGACGCTGCCCGAGGGTGGCCGGTGCTGCACTGCAGTATCTATCCACAAGCCACACGGGACACCTGACTCTGCACTGAACGGCGCAGCAGGATCGGCCACCGCGGCTGCTCGATATCGGCGCCGAACTCGCCCAGTTCAAACGGCGTTCGGCGTACTGCTGGAGCTGAGCCGCGGCTGACGCAACACTGGGGTTGCCGGCCTCAGCTTGTCCGCCGTGACTCTGTGACCGGCTTGCCGGATCCGGTCGCTCAGCGCCGGGATGAGAGGAACAGCCGGATGCACAAGACGACCAGCGCGATGACGAACGCGATCCACGGTGTCGCCGCGATCAGGTCGCTCACGGTCATCTGCACTGTCCCCATCTGCTGGTGCTGCTGAAGTATCAGTGCACCGGGCGGGCGTGCCCGGACGGTGAAGGTGCCGTGGTGATGATGTGGGGCTCTGCGGGATCATGAGAGCTAACTGAAGGGTGGCGGGTGCGATGGCGATGACGGTGCTTGTCGTTGAGGACGAGCGGAAGCTGAGGGACATGGTCCGCTCTTACCTGGAGCGTGCCGGGTTCACGGTGCTGTCGACGGGCTCCGGCGCCGAGGCGATCACCATGGCGGCCGAGGCCGCGCCGGACCTGGTGGTGCTCGATCTCGGCCTGCCCGACGTCCCCGGTGAGACGGTCGCCCGCGAGGTCCGCGCGGCGGCGGCGACGCCGATCCTGATGCTGACCGCCAGGGCTGCGGAGGAGGACCGGATCCGCGGCCTGGAGCTCGGCGCCGATGACTACGTGACCAAACCGTTCAGCCCCAGGGAACTAGTGTTGCGGGTGCAGGCGATCCTGCGCCGCGGCGGCCCGGCCGCCGGGCAGGGCGTGGCCAGTTACGGCGAGGGCGCGCTGGTGATCGACGAGCCGCAGCGGCTGGTGACCGTGCGCGGCGCTGAGACGGGCCTCACCCCGACCGAGTGGGGCGTCCTGGTGGCGCTGGCCACGGTCCCGGGCCGGGTGTACTCGCGGTTCGAGCTGATCAACCGGGTGCGCGGCTATGAGTTCGAAGGCTATGAGCGGACCGTCGACTCGCACGTGAAAAACCTGCGCCGCAAGATCGAGGACGATCCGGCCAATCCGCGCATCATCCAGACGGTGCTGGGCGGCGGGTACCGGCTGGGTCTGACCCGCGATGACTGACGCCCCGGCCCGGCCGCGGCGCACCAGCCGCGACACGCTGGGGTTGCGGCTCGCGCTGGCGTTCCTGGCCGTGGCGCTGGCGGCGGTGGCCCTGCTGGCCGGGCTGGCGGCCGCCTTCGCCTCCGCGGACGTCTCGTCGCTGACGAACCAGCAGCGCACCGAGCTGGCCGACGCGGTGGCCGTGGCCACCGGCGCGGCGTGGGACCGGAACGACAGCTGGGCGTCGGCTGACCTGTCCCCGCTGCTCGACCTGGCCGCGAGAAGCGGCGTGGACCTGCAGATCCGCGACACGGCCGGCCACATCGTGACCTCCTCGCCCGGTTTCGCCGCCGACCCGGCACCGACCTCAAGCGCCCCCATCGTGGTGCGCGGCCAGCGCCTGGGCACGGCCGCGGTCCGGTTCACCGGCTCCGGCCTCGGCGCCGCCGACAACCTGCTGCGGCCCGCGCTGCTGCGGGC
>JALYVS010000502.1 GCA_030853115.1 Actinomycetota bacterium | reverse complement strand
GGCGGGGCGAGCCAAGACGCCCGCTTCCGGGTCCGGCTGGCGCACCATGACCCGGAGCTGCCCGCCGAGATCGCGGCCGACGCGGTGGTGCTGGCCGTGCCGCACGAGAAGGCCGCGCCGCTGATCCCGCCGGGCGCGCTGCCGCCGGGTACGGTCGCGTCCTGGGACGGCCTGGGCGCCTCCCCGATCGTCAACGTGCACGTGATCTACGACCGCCCGGTCACCGATCTGCCCTTCGCCGCCGCGATCGGCTCCCCGGTGCAGTGGATCTTCGACCGCACGAGCATCTCCGGCCTGGGCCGCTCCCGCCGCGGCCCGCAGTACCTGGCCATCTCGCTGTCGGCCGCGGACGAGTACGCGGAGGTGCCCTCGGCCCGGCTCCGGGAGCAGTTCGTGCCCGCGCTCGCCGAGCTGTTCCCCGCCGCGCGCGACGCCCAGGTCAGCGAGTTCTTCGTCACCCGCGAGCCGCGGGCCACCTTCCGCCAGGTACCCGGCAGCGGCGCCTTGCGGCCGAAGACGGGGACCCGGCTACCTGGCCTGGTACTCGCGGGCGCGTGGACCGATACCGGCTGGCCGGACACGATGGAAGGCGCCGTGCGCAGCGGCCTGTCCGCGGCGATCGAGCTGCGTCCCACCCTGTTCCGTCAGGGCGGTACACCCGGACCGAACGCTTCTGCCTCAACACCAAACGCTTCTACCTCAACGATAGGGGTACGTCAGTGACTGCTGTGATGCCTGAGGGCGTGACCTTGGCGCGTGACCTGGTAGGACCAGCGATGGAGTCCGCGATCGCCCGGCTGACGCCGGACGTGCGCGCGGTGGCGGCGTACCATCTCGGATTCGCCGACGCGGCGGGAAACCCGACGAGGAACGGCAGCGGCAAGGCGCTGCGGCCCGCGCTCGCCCTGCTCTCGGCCCGCGCCGCGGGGGCTTCCCCCGAGCGGGGCGTGCCCGCCGCGGTGGCGGTTGAGCTCGTCCATAACTTTTCCCTGCTGCACGACGACATCATGGATAACGACACCGAGCGCAGGCACCGGCCCACGGCCTGGACCGTGTTCGGCGTCGGGGCGGCGATCCTGGCCGGCGACGCGCTGCTCGCCCTGGCTCAGGACCTGCTGCTCGAAGACGGCAGCCCGCAGGGCGCCTGGGCGGCCCGGTGCCTGTCCGCCGCGGTCCAGCGGCTGATCGGCGGCCAGGGCTCGGACCTGGCCTTCGAGAAGCGCGACGACGTGACCTTGCCCGAGTGCCTGGACATGGCCGGTGACAAGACCGCCGCGCTGATGGCGTGTGCCTGCAGCATCGGCGCCGTGCACCTGGGCGCGCCGCCGACGCTGGCCATGGCCCTGGCCGGGTTCGGCGCGCACGTCGGGCTGGCGTTCCAGCTCACCGACGACCTGCTCGGCATCTGGGGCGCGCCCGAGGTCACCGGCAAGCCCGTCCGGGCTGACCTGCGCGCCCGCAAGAAGTCGCTGCCCGTGGTGGCCGCGTTGAACAGCGGCACGCCCGCGGCGGCCGAGCTGCGCACCATGCTCACCGACCCGCGGCCGCTGACCGAGGAGGACCTGATCCGCGCGGCGGACCTGGTTGTCGCGGCGGGCGGCAAGGACTGGGCCGAGGCCGAGGCCGACACTCAGCTGGCCGCGGCGAACGCGAGCCTGGCCGACATCGACCTGGCCGTCGATGTCCGGGCGGAGCTGACCGCGATCGCCGAGTTCATCACGGCGCGCCAGTGGTAGCAGACGCCACCGTCCGGCCCGGCCCGGCCGGGCCCAACCTCGTCCCGGCTAGTACAGCCCCGGCCAGCACAGGCCCGGCCCATACCGCCCCGGCCCATACCGCTTACGCCAGCACCCGCCAGGCCGGCACCGTCCTGGACACGGCCCGCGACACGTTGCACCGAGCCCGCGATCACATGCTCGGCCTGCAGCAGGCCGGCGGATGGTGGCAGGGCGAGCTCGAGACCAACGTCACCATGGACGCCGAGGACCTGCTGCTGCGTGAGTTCCTCGGCCTGCACGACGACAAGCAGGTCGAGTGGTCGGCCCGCTGGATCCGTTCGCAGCAGCGGGCCGACGGCACCTGGGCTAACTTTTTCGGCGGCCCCGGTGACCTCTCCACCACCGTCGAGGCCTACGTGGCGCTGCGGCTGGCCGGTGACCCCGTCGACGCGCCGCACCTGCGCACCGCGGCCGGCTGGATCCTGGCTCAAGGTGGCATCGAGGCGACGCGCGTGTTCACCCGGATGTGGCTGGCGTTGTCCGGCCTGTGGTCCTGGGACGAGCTGCCGGTCATCCCGCCGGAGCTGATCTACCTGCCCGCCTGGTTCCCGCTCAACATCTACGACTGGGGCTGCTGGGCCCGGCAGACCATCGTCGCGCTCGCCGTGGTCCAGTCCTTCCGCCCGTCCCGTCCGCTCCCGTTCACCATCGGCGAGCTCCATGCTGACCCGAGAGGACAAACCCCAGGGCCCCCCGGAACCCTCCGCGCACCAGCAGACTCCGCATATCCCAATACCCCCTTGGACCCGTGGGCGAGCGCGTTCACCGCCTTGGATAAGGTGCTGCACCGTTACGACGGGGGCCTGCAGCAAGGTCCTTCGTCAGTTCCGGCCCCGGTGACGACCGGAACCGACGAGCGTTCGGCACGTCGCTTCGGTCGCGGGCGAGGACGGACGCGCCGCGCGGTCCGGCGGGCGGCGCTGCGGCGCTGCGCGGAGTGGATCATCGCCCGGCAGGAAAGTGACGGCTGCTGGGGCGGTATCCAGCCGCCGTGGGTCTACTCGATCATGGCGCTGAACCTGCTCGGCTACGACCTTGACCATCCGGTGCTGGCGCGCGCGGTGACCGGCCTGGACCGGTTCACGATCATCGCTGACTCAGCCGAGGGCCCGGTCCGTCGCCTCGAGGCGTGCCAGTCGCCGGTCTGGGACACCGTGCTGACGATGATCGCGCTGGCCGACGCCGGGGTGCCGCCCGATCATCCCGCCTTGGCCAGTGCCGCCCGGTGGGTGCGCGCGGAGGAAATCCGCGGGCCGGGCGACTGGCAGGTCCGCCGGCCGGACCTGGCCCCGGGCGGCTGGGCGTTCGAGTTCGACAACGACGTCTACCCGGACACCGACGACACCGCCGAGGTCGTGCTGGCGCTGCGCCGCGCTGGACCGAAGGACCAGGCCGCCATCGACCGCGGGCTGCGCTGGCTGGCCGGGATGCAGTGCAAGGACGGCGGCTGGGGCGCCTTCGACGCGGACAACACCCGCCAGATCGTCAACAAGCTGCCGTTCTGCGACTTCGGCGCGGTCATCGACCCGCCGTCGGCGGACGTGACCGCGCACATTGTCGAGGCGTTCGCGGCCGAAGGGCACAGCGATGCTCCCGCGGTCCGCCGCGGCGTGATCTGGCTGCTCAAGGCGCAGGAACCCGACGGGTCCTGGTTCGGCCGGTGGGGCGCCAACTACATCTACGGCACCGGTGCGGTGGTCCCCGCGCTGATCGCGGCCGGGGTCAAGCCGACCAAGCCCGTCATCCGCCGCGCCGTGGCCTGGCTGGAGTCGCGTCAGAATCCCGACGGCGGCTGGGGCGAGGACCTGCGTTCCTACGACGACCCGGCGCTGGCCGGGCACGGTACCTCGACCGCGTCGCAGACCGCCTGGGCGCTGCTCGCCCTGCTCGCGGCCGGAGAGGAACACGGCGCCGCGGTCGCGCGGGGCATCGGCTGGCTGGCGCAGACCCAGCGGGACGACGGGTCCTGGAACGAGCCGCAGTACACCGGCACCGGGTTCCCCGGCGCTTTCTACATCAACTATCACCTGTACCGGCTGGCCTTCCCCGTCAGCGCGCTCGGCCGCGCCGTACGGACCCTTTCCGAACAGGCAACCGGAGGTAGCGCATGACGGAGACCCTCCCGCAGCCGCGCGGCAGTGAGGCCGAGCCTGACCTCAGCCCGGGCGGCCCCGGGGCCGGGCCAGGCCCCCTGCTCATCTGCGCGCCGATGCGTATCGAAGCTCGCGCTATCCGCCGGGGGCTAGGGGAGGGGTCCGGGGAGGATCGCTCCTCCCGGGCAACACTGCTGCGCACCGGGTGGGGGACCAGCCGGGCGGCGCGGACGGCCGGACAGGTGAGCCACTTCCCGTTCGGTCCGATGGCCGTCATGGGGGTCGGTGCGGGCCTGACCGCGGACCTGAAGCCGGGTGACCTGGTCGTCGGCACCGAGGTAGGCGCGGTGACCTGCGGGTCGGCGCCGTTGCTCGCCGCTGAGCTGCGGCGCGCCGGGCTGCGGGCGCAGGCCGGGCCGATCACCACCGTGAACCACCTCGTCCGCCGAGCCGAACGCGCTGCCCTCGCCGCCCGCGGCATGCTGCTGGCCGACATGGAGTCGGCGCCGCTG
>JALYVS010000501.1:3336-4398 GCA_030853115.1 Actinomycetota bacterium | reverse complement strand
GCGCGCAGGTGTCCGCGCCCGAGGCCACGCCCGCGGGCACCCAGGCGCCGGGGGCCGTCGGCGAAGCGTCGGCGGTGCTCGGCGACGCCGCGCCGGAACGAGTCTGCGCCGAACTCGTCCAGGCCGGGATCGGCGTCCGCGGGTTCGCGGTCACCTCGCCCAGCCTGGAGGACCTGTTCGTCGGCCTGACCGGCGAGGGCTTCGATGTCAGCGCTTAGGTTTTTCCGCTCGGAGCTGCGGCTGGTTTTCCGGCGCAGGCGCAACCTGCTGCTGCTCGCGGTGACCGCCGTTTTCCCCCTGGTCATCGGCATCGCCCTGCGCCTGGCGGCGCCTCATCCGCAAGGCGGGGGCGGCGGGGGTGGCGGCAACGGCAACGGGGGCGCGTTCTTCAACCAGCTGGCCGGCAACGGCGTGTTCCTTACCTTCATCGCGCTGAGCACCCTGCTGATCCTGGTGCTGCCGGTGGTAGTCGCGGTGGTGGCGGGCGACTCGGTGGCCGGCGAGGCCGGCTACGGCACGCTGCGTTACCTGCTCGCGGTGCCGGCCGGGCGCACCCGGCTGCTCGCGGTGAAGTTCGGCGCGATCGCCACGTTCGGGTTGTGCGCGACGTTCGTCGTCTCGGCGGTGGCCCTGGTGGCCGGCGCCGCGCTGTTCCCGGTCGGGCCGGTCACGCTGCTGTCGGGGACGACGGTCTCGCTGCCGGACGGCCTGCTCCGGCTGCTATTCGTCACCTTGTACGTGGCGGCCGCGATGGCGGCCCTCGGCGCGATCGGGCTGGCCATCTCGACGTTGACCGAACACGCGATCGGGGCCATCGCCACCGTCATGATCCTCGTGGTGGCCAGCGAGGTGATCGACAACGTGCCGCAGCTCGCGGCGGCCGGCCCGTACCTGCCGACCCACTGGTGGCTGTCGTTCGACTCCTTGCTGCGGGTACCCGTCGATACCTCGACCCTGCTCCGCGGGCTGCTGTCGTTCGCGGTGTACGCACTGCTCTTCGGCTCCTTCGCCTGGGCCCGCTTCACCACCGCCGACGTCACCAGCTGACGGGCTGGCTTCCGC
>JALYVS010000501.1:0-3326 GCA_030853115.1 Actinomycetota bacterium | reverse complement strand
AGCCCGCCCGGCCCGGCGCTGCCAGCACCGTGGGTACGGGGCCAGATGCTACGGCCGGTAGCGTGCTGCCACGATGTTCGCCTGGATGGCGTTCAACGCGGCCCTCGGCAGGGCGCGGCTGGTCATGATGCCCTCATAGAACGTTCCCTTGGCCCAGTTGCTGTTGTCGCCGCCGATGCCGAGGACGATCGCGCCTTCCTTGTGCGCCGGGCTGCTGAAGTCACGCTCGGCGGTGAGGCCTCCTGAGCTGGCGTTGCCGTGGAGGACCTGGAAGTGGGCTCCGTCATCGGTCAGCATCGCCGTCGTGAACCGGTACGTGGCAGGGCCGCCGCTGAAGGGCAAGCCGTTCTCCGTATCCGCCTTGACCGACGGTGCCGTGCCTGCTGGCGAGGGGAACGACCCGTAGTAGATCGCCTCCATATGGCCGGAGCCATTGTCGCGGTTGCCGCGCTCGGCGTTGCCGAAGTCGAAGCAGCACTGGTTGTTCGTGTGGTTCCCGGCGACGACCTCGTAGATGCCCTCTGGTTTCTGGCCGGACGCCGTGCGGCGTGCCCCGTCATCCCGGTAGCCAACGCCGGGCGTGATGGACACGCCGTAGACCGCGCGGCCATCGACCCGCACCGGGGCGGCGCCCGCGCGGGTCGGCTTGTCCGCGGTCCCGTTCGCTGTCCCGGCAGGCGCGGGTGCCAGAGCGTTGCCATGGCCCGACTGGTCGTAGATGACCGTGATGCTGCACCGGGTTCCGTGGCAGAACTTGTTCTGCGGCCCCGTGCTGGCGGCCCCGCCCGCCTTCACCGGGTAGATGGTGAGCGACTTCCCGTCCGACGCTCGACGGACCCGGTACAGCGGCTCTCGGTACTTCCGGTACAGGGCACGCGTCGTGGAGTAGGCCGCCACGCACGAACTGTGATAACTGGCGGCGATGTCGCAGGGCTCTGCGGGGCCCGTCGCCGTGCGCACCGCGGCGTCCTGGGCTGCAGGAGCCACGTGGGCCTGCACCGCGGGAACCGCGATGGCCAGGCTGGCCGTAGCCAAGCCAAGTGCCGCAGTGACTGTCTTTAGCGTTGTCTTGAACATTTTTTCCCTTCTTACTTTCGCCGGTTGGCGAAGGTCCAGTAGATGGGCTCACGGGTGCCGCCGACGATGAGCGCGTCGTGCGGTGCTCCGGCGTAGCGCATGTAGTAGATCCGGGCCACTACGGGCTCACCTGCCACGCTGGCTCCGCCGGCCTGCGGCAGGTAGGTGAGCAGGTCGTGCGCGCCCTGCGCCTGGATGGCCCGGCTGTAGTGGTGGCCGCTGAAGTCGACCGTGAACGAGCTCACCTCGTCCAGCCAGATAGCCGTGTGACGGCCGAAGCCGACGCGGCGGAGCTGCCGGGCGAACCGGCCGACCAGGGTGTCCCGCAGGGCGGGCAGCGGCCGGCGCTGCTGCACGGAACGCTCGAACGAGATGACGTCGGTGTACGGGTGAATGGCCCAGACGACCGGACGGTAGACGGCGTGGCCGCCGTGCAGGTCGCGCAGGTACTGATGGTAGACGCCGAGATAGGCGAAGTCCTTGGTCCGGTTACTGCCGAAATCCCCGGCGATGACGGTGCAAGACGGGCAGTGGTGCTGGACGGTCACCCACATCTGCGCGGCCAGGGCGGGTCCGCAGTTGGCGTCGGTGGCGTGAGCCGGGCAGTCGGTGGCGTCGAACTCACGGCCGTCTTGCAGGTAAAAGATCTGAGGCAACGGACGGAACGTCCCCGCTTTCGACGTCCCCCTGAATTCCGGTTCGCCCCAGGGGGCGATGATGGCGACCCGCGCGGTCCCGTCCGCGCAGGTGCTCGGCGTCCCCGGGCAGTTGCTGTACTGCGCGGTGAAGGCATTCATCGCGGCTTCGTAGGTGCTCAGATCGGGGATCATGATCCGGCCGCGGGACTGGTCGTTGTAGTCGGGCTTGAACGCGATTTCCGGCGCGACACCGTGGGCGGCCAGGTCGCGCAGCCAGTAGTCGAAGCACGCCTGCTCCACCGCGAGGACCTGACCGGCGGGCGAGGTCGTGTCGTGGTAAGCGATGTCCCACGGCGGGCTGTAGCGGGCCGTCCCCACCCCCAGGTTGCTCCAGAACGGGCTCTGGTCGGCTGGGACGGCCGACCCCGGGCCCGGGAGACGAGGCGTGGAGCCAGCGGCGCAGCTGTTGATCCAGCCATCCTGGACGCCCACCACGGGGGTAACCCGGGCCGCCCCGATGGGGGCGGACCCGCTAGCGGTGGACCGGCTGGCGGCGGACCGGCTGGCGGCGTATCCGGTGGCAGCCGCCCCGGTGGCGGCGGGGGCCTGGGCGGCAATTGCCTGCGGCGGGCTGGTGGCCAGGATGCCCCCGCCGATCATGGCCGCCGCCAGCAGGCAGGAAGAGATAAGGTGCCCGCCGGGCCGCCCGGTCCGGGCGAGCGTATGTGCCGGTGCTGAACCATGCGAGAAACGCGGCATGCTTTCCCCTGCTCGAAGTCGCGAATGGGACAGCCGACACGCTGCCATCCAGGCCGCGGGCATCGCCGCTCATCGTGTGATCCCATTTCAACTTAGCCCCGCTGAGCTGCGCGGATACCTGGCCAGGTGGGACGCGGGCGGGATCATAATGGGATACGGATGAGATCGCCGGCCCTCGGGGACGGCCGGCCCGGGCTGGTCAGGACCAGAACTGATTGGCCACCGCGTACTGGGTCCAGATGCGGACCGGGGTGCCCACCCGGAGGTCGTACTTGTCCGCGTCCAGGCACAGCCGGCCAGACCGGGCGAACAACGGATAGGACTTTCCGCCCGCGCTGACGGCCTGGTGCCAGTCGCCGAAATCCCACGCTTCGTTGCCGGCCGGGTAGCAGTCCCACAGCTGGGTGATATGACCGTTCTGCATCCCGCCGCGGGTGTCCGCGTTCAGGCACATCGTCTGGTACTGGTCGTTGACCAGGTGGGTGAAGCGGGAGCCCCTGGTTTCCCACTGTTCGGGAATCCAGATCTCGTCGGCCGCGCGACGGCAGCTCGAGACCAGGACCGGGTCGTGGTCGCGGCCCGCTGTCGGCCCGGTGTTCACCGCGGTCAGGCAGAGGCTGGCGTCCCCGCGGTTCCGGAACACGAAACCTGTGACGGTGCCGTCGTGCGCCGTCCGTCCCTGGCGGAAGGCCGCGGCCAGGGACGGGGACAGCGATGTCACCGGTATCCGCACGGCGTCGAGGGCCAGACCTGGGAAGGCCCCCCGCACGGCCGGCGGCAAATCGGCCGCCGTCTTCGTCTGGGCGGCGGATTTCCCGGCCGAGGCTGCCCCGGAGCCGGGCCAGCCGAACG
>JALYVS010000500.1 GCA_030853115.1 Actinomycetota bacterium | reverse complement strand
CAGGGCGGACAGCACGAGATGCGCGCGACGCCGGTGCAGGGGCCTGCGCCCGAACGCCGCCCGGGACTCGATCAGCAGCACCGGCTGGTCCGGGGCCTCCAGGAAGTGAGGCCCCAGCTGATCGGCGAACAGCCAGCGCCGGGCCTGCGGGTCAGAAATCGCGGCCCGCCCCGGCCAGGAACTCTCGCGCGGCGCGCGTCCCGGACGCCATGGCGCCCTGCACGGAGCCGGTCGCCCGGTGGTCACCGCAGACGTACCGGCGCGGCCCGGCCAGGGTGGGCCGGCTCAGCGGATGCGGCGCCGGCATCGCCGGCAGCGCACCCCGTACGACATAGGTCCCGATGCCCTCCCAGCCTGAGGTGTCCACGCCGTACAGCTCAGCGAGCCGGGCCCGGACGTCCGGTTCCTGGCCGCTCGCGTCACCGAGGACCGAGGTGGAGATGAGTGCCCGGTCACCGGGCCCATAGGCGGAGGTGACCTCGGTGAGCACGACCGTGTGGAGGATCTTGCGCTCGGTGTCGACGAGCAATGTCGGCTCGGCCAGCGGGGTGGACGGTGTCGCGTGGTAGAAGGTCGTGACGGTCCGCGTCGCCGGCACGCTCAGGCCGGTGAGCAGCTGGGCCGCCTCGGCCGCGGCGGTCGCCACGATCACCGCCCGGGCCGGGACTTCCGTTCCGTCCGCGAGCGCGGCGCCGTCGCCGGTCAGTGACCGTACCGGTGTTCCCAGCTGAACGGTCCCAGCTGGGAGCGCAGCCGCCAGCTGCTCGGGAACCGCCTGGATGCCGCGCCGCGGCAGGCACAGGCTGCCGCGCAGCATGCTCCGCCAGACCAGGTGAAAGAACCGGCTCGAAGTCTCCAGCTCATCTTCCAGGAACACCCCGGCCAGGAACGGCCGGAACAGCCGGTCGATCAGTTCGCTGGAGATGCCGGCCCGCCTCAGTGCGGCCAGGGTGGACCGATCCCGGCCGCGCTTGATCCAGCTGGCCGGGCCGACCATGTCGCGGCCGGTAAGCAGCGTCAGCGCGGCCAGGTCGCGCGGCCCGGCCAGACGCCCGGTCACGAGATCGGCGGCCTTGGTAGGCTCCCGGGTCGGGTCGGTGAACCGTACGCGCCCCTGGCTGGTGTGCAGCAGCACCCCGGGGGTGAAGGCCCGCAGCTGCAGCGCCCGCAGGTCCATCCGCCGCTGGACCTGCGGGTAGGAGGTATTGAACACCTGGAAGCCGCGGTCGAGCAGGAAGCCCCCCTGCCGGTCGGTTCGCATCCGGCCGCCAACTCCGTCGCCGGCCTCGAGCACCCGCACGATCGCGCCGGCCGCGACCAGATCGGACGCGCACGCCAGCCCGGCCAGCCCGGCTCCCACCACCACAACCCGCATTCCGCTTTTACCTGACATCGAAGGATGCACCGCCCCGTTCCGCTTTACGGACCTGATCTGCCTATGATCTTCCGACTTCCCGCCCCTGAACGCCCCATACCCCGGACAGGGCAGAATGCTGTCATGGCTTCTTATTCGGTCAACCCGGAGGCCGTGGCGCAGGCCCAGCAGCTCATCGACAGCCGCCAGTACGTGCTCGACAGCGACTGGGGGAAGATCCAGCCCAAGGTCACCGAACAGAATGACTTCCTGAAGCGGCATTCGTGGGAGGAGTACGCCCGGTGGCATCTGGGCCTCACCGACGGTGCCGCCGACCAGACCAAGGCCAGGTACGCGTTTGTCTACGGGGATTTCCGGCGTATCCACCGGATGGGCATCATCGCCTGCATGTACCGGGCGGCCGAGTGGCGGCACAAAGAGGTCGAGCTCGCTGCCCACGAACTCCTGCAGCGCCTGGATAAGCTCACGTCCTGAGCCTGGAGCAGACCGCCGGACCAGGCGCCTGGTATCACGCCGCCCGGTCCGCTTCAGGAGCCTTGAGCGTGCCGGCCGCAGCGCCCGCGAGCTGGCCAGACCGGGATTGACGCCTTTCAACTTCAACCATAATGTAAGCGATGACATTGGCTCGGTAACCGCTTGGCTGTCATCCGCGGCGGCTGCGATTTAGCCATACATCCGCCGAATGCTCAGGAGGCCGCTCACGGAAAGCGACCGGCCGACCGGGTTCGGTAGTTCCCCGGCCTCTACGCTCTATGACGTGGCGCGCGAGGCCGGGGTCTCCACGGCCACGGTCTCGCGTGTGGTGCACGGCCACGACAGCGTCCGCCCGGCGACCCGGCAGCGGGTGCTCACGGTTATCGAGGCACTCGGCTATATCCCAGACGGCGCGGCGCAAAGCATGGCCCGGCATCGCAAGGAGGTAATCGGGCTGGTCACCGTCGAAAGCCGCAGCCCCGACACCGATGTCGAGCAAGAAGGCCTGCTGTTCATTGAAGAAGTCCTGCGCGGTGTCGAATCCTCGCTGAGCAAGATTGAATGGTCCCTGCTGATCTCCCTGCTGCCTGGTGATGACCCGGCAGCCGCCTACCGGCGGATGCAGAAGATCTCGGCCAAGGTCGACGGGCTGCTCATCACCGAGGGCATCGTCACCTCAGAGCAACTGGCACTGCTGGCCGCGCGTACCCCGGTCGTGCTAATCGCGGGTTCGCCCGGCGAGCCGCACGCCGACGTCTTCGGTGCCGACAACCGGGGTGGCACCCGGGCCCTGGTCGGTCACCTGGTCGAGCAGCACGGCCGCACCAGGCTGTTCGCCATAGCCGGTCCGCCCGAGGCTCCGGACGCGCGGGAACGGCGCAGCGCGCTGACTGATGCGCTGGCCGAGTATCCAGGCACCAGCCTGGCCGGGTCCTTCGAGGGTAGGTTCGCCGCCATGAGCGGTCAGCTTGCCGTCCGTGAAATCCTGACCTGGCCGCGGCGGGACCTGCCCGACGCGATTGTCTGCGGCAACGACCAGATGGCCATCGGAGCCATCCGCGAGCTGCAGATCGCCGGGATACGGGTACCAGCCGACATCGCGGTCGTCGGTTTCGACGACATGCACGCCAGCACCCTAGTCGCGCCGCCGCTGACGACGGTCCGCCAGCCGATGCGGCTGCTGGGCGAGCGGGCCTGCTCCCGGTTGCTGGAACGGATCGCCGATCCGGCCCTGCCACGTCAGGTTGAGCGACTGCCTACCGAGCTCATCATCAGGGAAAGCTGCGGCTGCGGCGGCTATCAGTAGAGGCCGATCTCGCCTCCCGAGGCGCGACACCATTACGCAGCAACAATGACCGGCCGCGGGTCAGCGATTAGGCCCCTTCCATCCCCCTGCCGGAGCCACTTTGGCTGTACTATCCGGCCATGAATCCTCTATCGGGCGTTCTGAGCGAAGCCTGGGGCATGTACAAGGCCTACGCCAGGCATCTGCTCACGATCGCCTTTGTCATCTACGTCGTCGCCGCCATCATTGTTGCGATTTTGTCGCTGGCCGGCACCTTCGGCACTCTGCTCGGCTCGCTGGTGAGCATCGTCGCAGCGTTTCTGCTGCAGGCTGCTCTGGTCAAAGCCGTGCAGGACGTGAGGGACGGCCGTGTCGACATGTCCGTCGGCGAGACCGTGTCCGCGGCCAGGCCGTACCTGTGGTCCGTCGCCGGGGCCTCGCTCCTGGCTGGTATCGCGATCGTCATCGGGCTGGCCCTGATCATCGTCCCCGGCTTGATCCTGATCACGATCTGGGCGGTGATCGTGCCGGTTATCGTCATCGAGCAGTCCGGAGCGCTGGCGTCCTTCGGGCGCAGCCGCGCGCTCGTCCGCGGCCGCGGCTGGCACGTGTTCGCCACGCTGGTGATCGTGTACGTGATCCTGCTCGTCGTGGACCTCTTGCTCGGCTTGATCTTCTCGGCCTTGCCGCACGTGCTGGCCAGCGGCCTGAGCTCGGTGATCTCGGGCACGCTGATCGCCCCGTTCCTCGCGCTGGTCGTGACGCTGGTCTACTACCGGCTGGTCGGCAGTGCCCCGACGCCGCCGGTGCCCGGCGAGAATTACGGCGGCTTCCAGCAGCCGCCCCCCGGTGGCGGGAACTACGGCGGCGGCTTCCAGGAGCCACCACAGGCCGCAGGGAACTACGGCGGCTACCCGCAGCCACCTCAGCAGCAGGGCGGGGAGAACTACGGCGGTTACCCGCAGCCACCCCAGCAGCAGGGCGGGGAGAACTACGGCGGTTACCCGCAGCCACCCCAGCAGCAGGGCGGGGAGAACTACGGCGGCTACTCGCAGCCTCCCCAGCAGGGTGGCGGGAACTACGGCGGGCAGCCTCAGCCCCCCTACGAGGGTGAGAATTACGGAGGACACCAGCAGTCCTGAGGAGTTATTGTCAAGACCTGTGGATCAAGATCTTTCAGGCAGCTTCGGGGATCTCGTTCTCGGCTGCAATAAGCGATGGTCCGCTGTCTGTAGGTGACTGGTCTTCGGGTCGCTCGATGAGCTTGCC
>JALYVS010000499.1 GCA_030853115.1 Actinomycetota bacterium | reverse complement strand
GGACCTGGGCATCCGGCGGGACCGGCGGCTCCAGGCCCGGCGGCGGCAGCCACACCACGTCGCCGGTGGCCAGCGGCCCGGCGCCGGGCTCGTCCGCCAGCTGGTAGCTGATGCCCGCCTCGTCCAGCGCGGGAAGCTGAGGATGGCCGGGCGGCGCGAGCACGACGGCGGCGGACCGCAGCGCCTGCCAGGCTTTCCAGCTGAGCAGCCCGGGCGCCACCCGCGGGCTGGTCAGCAGGACGATCAGCAAGCCGGAGTCAGCCCCGGGGGGGACGCCTTGGCCGCGCCACCCGCCCGGGACAGCGTGCCGGGCACCGGTACCACCTGGAACTGGGTGTAATTCAGCTGGCCGTACTGCGGGTTGATCTCGATCTTCAGGGTCTTGGCCGCCGTGCACTGGGCGTGCTGCAGCTTAGCTTCCGCGGCCGTCTGCGCGGCCGCCGCGGTGGGCAGCGTGCCGCCGTTGGCCTGCTGGACGAACTGTGTCTCGATGGCCTCGAACCGGCCGAGCTCAGCGGACATGTCCGGCGGGATCCCGGCGTGGGCCAGGATGAGGCTGAGGCTGATATTCGCCACCCCGGAGGACGAGGCTTTCACCGACGCGAGGATCTGCGCGAGCGCCTGCTGTCCCTGAGCAGCCGAGACCGTGATGCCGTCCTGCTGGGCCAGCTGCTCGTTGATCTTGAACCGGACCAGCCAGCTCAGCGTGTCCTGCGTTTCCTGGGCCGCGGTCAGCTGGACCACGCCCGGGTAGAGCTTGGCCGTCTGGCTGAGGTTGGTCACCTCGCTGTCGAGGGTCACGATCGTGATCCGCTGGCTGCCGACGATCGCCGCGGCGCCCATCTTGACCGGGGAGCACCCCGACACCAGGAGACCGGCCCCAAGCACGGCGGCAGACACCCGGACCAGCCTGGCCAGCACCGGACTCTTCCCTCTCATGACACTCCTACAGGCAGGTCGGCAAGTACCGACCGGATGACTTCGCCACACCAGGCCAGCAGCTCGGTATCCCGCAACGGCTGACCGCCGATGGCAGCGGTCTTCGGCACGGGTATCAGCATCGTACGCACCGTCGGCTTCAGCACCGTCTTCGGGTACAGCCGCTGCACCCGGACCTGCCGCGAATCAGGCAGGTCGACCGGCGCGAACCTGATGTGACTGCCCGCCGCGGTGATGTCGGTAAGGCCGGCCCGCCGGGCCTCGGTGCGCAGCCGGGCCACTTCGAGCAGGTTCAGGACCGGCTCGGGGGGCTCACCGTACCGGTCCGACAGCTCGTCCCGGATGCCGGTCACGTCGGTCTCGGCGTCGATCGCCGCGATCTGGGTGTACGCCTCCAGCCGGAGCCGTTCGCCGGGCACGTAGTCGTGCGGGATATGCGCGTTGACCGGCAGCTCCACCCGGACCTCGGCCTTCTCGGCGGGCCCGTCCCCCTTGAGCTCGCTGACCGCCTCGCCGATCATCCGCACGTACAGGTCGAACCCCACTCCGGCGATGTGCCCGGACTGCTCGCCGCCGAGCAAGTTGCCCGCGCCGCGGATTTCCAGGTCCTTCATCGCCACGTACATGCCCGCGCCTATCTCGGTGTGCTGGGCCACGGTGGCCAGCCGCTCGTGCGCGGTCTCGGTCAGGACCCGCTCGGGCGGGTAGAGGAAGTACGCGTAGGCCCGTTCCTTGCCCCGCCCCACCCGGCCGCGCAGCTGGTGCAGCTGGGACAGGCCGTACATGTCGGCGCGGTCGATGATCAAGGTGTTGGCGTTCGGAATGTCCAGGCCTGATTCCACGATCGTGGTGCAGACGAGCACATCGTAGTTCCGTTCCCAGAAGTCGACCATGATCTTTTCCAGCTCATGCTCGTTCATCTGGCCGTGTGCCACGGCGATCCGCGCCTCCGGCACCAGCTCGGCCAGCTGGGCGGCCGTCTTGCGGATCGAGCTGACCCGGTTGTGGACGAAGAAGACCTGCCCGTCCCGCAGCAGCTCGCGCCTGACCGCGGCGGCGACCTGCTTTTCGTCGTAGGCCCCGACGAAGGTGAGCACCGGGTGCCGCTCCTCGGGCGGGGTCAAGATGGTGGACATCTCCCTGATCCCGGCCACCCCCATCTCCAGGGTCCGGGGAATCGGCGTGGCCGACATGCCGAGCACGTCCACCTCGGTGCGCAGCCGCTTGAGGTATTCCTTGTGCTCCACCCCGAACCGCTGTTCCTCATCGATGATCACCAGGCCGAGTTTGGCCAGCCTGGTCTCCGGGGACAGCAGCTTGTGCGTGCCGATGACCACGTCCACGGTCCCGTCGGCGAGTCCGCGCAGGGTCTCGGCCGTTTCCGCGCTGCCCTGGAACCGGGACAGCGGCTTCACCGTGACCGGGAACGGGGCATAACGCTCGGAGAAGGTCGAGAAATGCTGCTGGACCAGCAGCGTGGTCGGCACGAGCACGGCGACCTGCTTGCCGTCCTGGACGGCCTTGAAGGCCGCCCTAACCGCGATCTCGGTCTTGCCGTAGCCGACGTCACCGCAGATCAGCCGGTCCATCGGCACCGGCCGTTCCATGTCGTGCTTGACTTCGTCGATGGCGCCGAGCTGGTCCGGGGTCTCCACGTACGGGAACGCGTCCTCCAGCTCGCGCTGCCAGGGAGTGTCCGGTCCGAACGCGAACCCGGGCGAGGCCATCCGGGCCGAGTACAGCCGGATCAGCTCGGATGCGATCTGCCGGACGGCCTTGCGGGCCCGGCCCTTGGCCTTGGCCCAGTCCCCGCCGCCGAGCCGGTGCAGGGTCGGGGCCTCACCGCCTGAATACCTGGTTACCTCGTCCAGCTGGTCGGTCGGCACGTACAGCCGGTCCGGCGGCTGGCCCCGCCTGCTCGCCGCGTACTCGATTACCAGGTACTCCCGGGTGGCCCCGGCCGTGGTCCTGGACGTCATCTCCACGTACCGGCCCACCCCGTGCTGCTCGTGCACCACGTAATCGCCGGGCTTGAGCTGCAGGGGATCGACGCCACCGCGGCGGCGGCTCGGCATCCGCCGCATGTCCCTGGTGGTCTGCGTGCCGGCTGAATGCCCGGCCAGGTCGCTCTCGGTGAGCAGCGCCAGCTTGGCCGCCGGCCAGAGGAAACCGTTCTCCAGGCGCGCCGTCGTGACGTAGGGGACGCCAGCCTCGGGCGGATCGTCGACATCGGCCAGGCGGGCCCCCAGACCCTCGCCGCGGAGCATTTCGGTCAGCCGCTGCGCCGGGCCGTGCCCCTCGGTGACCAGCACGACCCGCCAGCCGTCGGCCAGCCAGCCCCGCACGTCGGTCATCATCCGCGCCGTGTCGCCGCGATAGGCCGGAGCCAGCGAGGCATTGATCCGGAACGGCGTCCGCTCGTCAGGCCCGGGTAGCCGCGCGACGCCGACGGCGGATACTCCGGCCGGCTCGTCCCCGTCCGTCACGCCGAACGGCGCGACCGTCCACCATTGCAGTCCCCGCCCCGCGGCGGCCGCGCGGAGCCGCGCGATCGGCTGGAAGGCCGCGGCCCCGAGATCGACGGGCGCCTCGCCACCGGCCGCGGCGTTGACCCAGGAGGCCTCGAGGAACTCCTGGCTGGTCCTGACCAGTTCCTCGGCCCGGCGGCGGACCCGTTCGGGATCGCAGGCGAGCACGATGCCGCCCGGCGGCACGTAGTCGACCAGCAACTCCATCCGCTCGGCGAGCACCGGCGCGAACGCCTCCATGCCCTCGACCGAGATGCCCTCGGCCAGCTGGCCGAGGATGTCGGCCAGGGCCGGATGGGCGTCGGCCAGCTCCTTGGCCCGCGTCCGCACGGCCGGGTTGAGGAGCAGCTCACGGCACGGCGGGGCCCACAGCCCGTTGCCGGCCGGACCGATGCTCCGCTGATCGGCGACCTTGAAGTAACGGATTTCCTCCACCGTGTCACCGAACAGCTCGACCCGCACCGGGTGCTCCTCGGTGGGCGGGAACACGTCGAGGATGCCGCCGCGAACGGCGATCTCACCGCGGTTGGTGACCAGGTCGACCCGGGCGTAGCCGATCTCGACCAGCCGCAGGAGCAGGTCGTCGAGCTCGCACTCCTGACCGGGGTGCAGGCTGACCGGCTCGAGGTCACCGAGCCCGGCCACGATCGGCTGCAACAGGCTCCTGATGGGGGCCACCACGACCGTCAGCGGCCCGTTCGGCTCACCCGGCTCCGCCGGATGAGCGAGCCGCCGCAGCACCGCGATCCGCTGGCCCACGGTGTCCGATCGCGGCGAAAGCCGCTCGTGCGGCAGCGTCTCCCAGCCGGGGAAGCTAGCCACGGTGCTGGGCGGCAGGAACGAGCCGAGCCCGGCCGCCAGGTCGTCCGCCTCGCGCGCCGTGGCCGTCACCGCGAGCACGAACCCGCGGGCCCCGCCGGCCGGCCGGCGGGTCAGCGC
>JALYVS010000498.1 GCA_030853115.1 Actinomycetota bacterium | reverse complement strand
GGCCCGCACCGGTCCGCCCACCGTCAGCGGCCGGTGGTCCCTGCTGCCCGGCCGGGGCGCCCTGGCCGGCACCGACCCGGCCGGCACCGCCTCGGCCAGTACTGACCCGACCATGCGAGCCCATGCGCTCGCGCTGACGCTGCTCGAGCGGCACGGCGTGCTGACCAGGGGCGCGGTGGCCGCCGAACGGATCACCGGCGGCTTCGCCGCGGTGTATCCGGTACTGCGCGCGATGGAGGAGGCCGGCCAGTGCCGGCGCGGCTACTTCGTCGAGGGTCTCGGCGGAGCTCAGTTCGCGCTGCCCGGGGCGGTCGACAGGATGCGAGCGATGGTTGACCCACGGGGGGTTCCGCGGGGCCAGGAGGGTCGCCCCTCGCGGCAAGCCCAGGTGCTCGCGGCGGCCGATCCGGCCCAGCCGTACGGGGCCGCGTTGCCCTGGCCTGACCGCCCGGGCGAGACGCCCGCCTCCCACCGGCCAGGTCGTAAGGCGGGTGCGCTCACCGTCCTGGTCGACGGATCGCTCGTGCTCTACGTCGAGCGCGGCGGGCGGACCTTGCTGTCCTGGACGGAGGACGACGAGGAGCTAACCCCGGCCGCGGCCGCGCTGGCCGCCGCGGTGCGAGCTGGCGCCCTAGGACGGCTGACCGTGGAGCGGGCCGACGGCCTGCGCGCAGGCGGTGATTCCCCGTTGACCCAGGCCCTGGAATCGGCCGGGTTCCGGCCCACCCCCAGGGGACTTCGGCTGCGAGCCGGGTAAGGGACGTCACCGCCCGGCGGTGTCATCGGGTCTGCGTGGTGGCTGGTCAGTCAGTGCCGGAGTCCATCGCGGCGCGGTCGAGCAGGTCGTCGCGCGGCGCCTTGCCGCGGGAGGCGATGGCCTCGGCGCCACCCTCTGGCATCGCGCCGATCAGGCCGGTCGAGGCCGCTTGCGCGGCACCGATCAGCATCGGCTGCCCGCTGCCGACCATGCCTAGCCCCGCGTACTGCTCGAGCTTGGCCCGGGAGTCGGCGATGTCCAGGTTGCGCATGGTCAGCTGCCCGATGCGGTCGACCGGCCCGAAGGCGGAATCCTCGGTCCGTTCCATCGAGAGCTTGTCCGGGTGGTAGCTGAACGCCGGTCCTGAGGTGCCGAGGATGGAGTAATCCTCGCCGCGCCGTAGCCGCAGCGTCACCTCTCCGCTGACCGCCGCCCCGACCCATCGCTGCAGCGACTCGCGCAGCATCAGGGCCTGCGGGTCCAGCCAGCGACCCTCGTACAGCAGCCTGCCCAGCCGCCGTCCCTCGTTGTGGTAGCTGGCCAGGGTGTCCTCATTGTGGATCGCGTGGATCAGGCGCTCGTACGCTGCGTGCAGCAGCGCCATGCCGGGTGCCTCGTAGATGCCGCGGCTCTTGGCCTCGATGATCCGGTTCTCGATCTGGTCGGACATGCCCAGGCCGTGCCGGCCGCCGATGGCGTTGGCCTCGAGCACCAGGTCGACGGCGGAGGAGAACTCCTTGCCGTCGATGGTCACCGGCCGCCCCAGTTCGAAGCCGATCGTGACATCCTCGGCGGCGATCTCCACGCCCGGGTCCCAGAACCTGACGCCCATGATCGGGTCGACGAGCTCGATGCCGTTGTCCAGGTGCTCGAGTGACTTCGCCTCGTGCGTGGCGCCCCAGATGTTCGCGTCGGTGGAGTAGGCCTTCGCCACGCTGTCCCGGTAGGGCAGGCCGCGGGCCAGCAGCCACTCGGACATTTCCTTGCGGCCGCCAAGCTCATTGACGAAGTCTTCGTCCAGCCACGGCTTGTATATCCGCAGCGACGGATTGGCCAGCAGGCCGTACCGGTAGAACCGCTCGATGTCGTTGCCCTTGAAGGTGGAACCGTCGCCCCAGATCTGCACGTCATCCTGGAGCATGGCCCGCACCAGCAGCGTGCCCGCGACGGCCCGGCCGAGCGGAGTGGTGTTGAAGTAGACGCGGCCGCCGGACCTGATGTGGAACGCTCCGCAGGTCAGGGCGGCGAGGCCTTCCTCGACCAGTGCTTCCCGGCAGTCAACGAGCCGGGCGATCTCCGCGCCGTACGCGGTGGCGCGCCCGGGCACTGAGGCGATGTCGGGTTCGTCGTACTGGCCGATGTCAGCGGTGTAGGTACACGGCACGGCGCCCTTCTCGCGCATCCACGCGACCGCTACCGAGGTGTCGAGGCCGCCGGAGAAGGCGATACCGACACGTTTACCGACGGGCAGGGAAGTGAGCACCTTAGACACGAGTGCAATTATATGCACACGAGTGCATGATAATGCAAAGTTGTGGCCGGACGATGCTCGGCTGGGCGGTGCTAGCGCGCGGATCCATGGAGGAAACGCTCGACCGGGAGGGTGGCGGCGCCGAGCGTCATCGCCTCCGGGCCGAGGCGGCCGAGCTCTATCGAGGTCGCGGCGAACGGGTGCCGCAGCGAGTGCCGGCCTGCGGCGTCCTGGATGGCCGGCAGCATCCGGCCGCCTAGCAGCAGCCCGGCCCAGCCGCCGAGGATGATCCGCTCGGGGCTGACCAAGTTGATCAGGCTGGCGAGGCCGGCACCCAGGTAGTCCGCGGTTTCCTCCAGGATGGCAGCCGCAAGCGCGGACGTGCCTGCGCTGTCGATGAGTGCGGCTAGGGCAGACTCCTCGTCGTGGCCCGGCATCGGCCGGCCGTAGCGTTCCAGGATCGCCTCGGCGCCCACATATGCCTCCAGGCACCCCGCCGACCCGCACCGGCAGCGCCTGCCGCCGGCCACGATCGTGGTATGTCCCCACTCGCCAGCACTGGAGGTGGCACCCCGGTAGATCGACCCGCCTGACATCAGGCACGCGCCCACCCCGGAGCCGATCAAGGCGACGACGGCGTTCATCGCGCCTTGCCCGGCGCCGAACCACAACTCGGCCTGACCTGTCGTCTTCGCGCAGTTCTCGAAGTGCAGTGGCAGGTCGGTGCCCGCGCGCAGCAGCCGCTGCAGCGGGACGGCTTCCCATCCGTAAGTCTGGCCGTGTACGAGGACTTCAGGTCCTTGCTCGACGATCCCGGGGACGCCGACGCCCACGCCGAGGATCGCCGACGGCCCGACCCCGCCGTCGGCGAGCACCGCGTTCAGGCCCTTCAGGACGCTCACGACCACGACGTCCACGTCGTGCCGGCTGGGGTTCAGCGGATAGTCGGCCTGCGCACGTTCCGTCATCGCCAGGTCGAAGAGCTCCACCAGGACACGCGTCTCGCCGATGTCGACGCCGATGACGTATCCGTACCGGGGGTTTATCGCCAGCAGGACCCGCGGGCGCCCGCCATCGGAGTCAACCGAACCTGTCTCGATCACTACGCCCTCGTCGAGCAATTCACGCACGACGTTGCTGACTGAGGCCTGGCTTAGCCCGGTGGCCTCGCTGAGCTCCGGCCGGCTGTGCGCCTGGCGGAAGTAGAGCGACCGCAGCAGCGCCGACCTGGTGTCCCGCCGCAGATCCCGGACCGTCCCCCGGGTCCGATCCAGCATGGCTCCTCCGATAGTTCAATCTAACCAACGTATCTCAGCAGCGCACCCGCTTCGTCGCCCCGTACCGGCTGGTCAATGTGGTCATAGCGGTGATACCGCGGTCCGTTCCGAAAATAGGTTCATAGCCGCGAACCGGGAGCAATGCTTGGCCCCGGCGAGGCCGCCGACGGCTAGCGCGGGGCTGGTACTGCCATCGGCAACCGGCGTGCGCGGGGTTAGCCGGTCCTGCGGCCATCAGCTGACGATAGATGCTTGACGGATGGTTTCCGCCTGGTTAAATTAAGTTATTAACTAAGTCTTAAATCAAGGGCGCCAGCCCGGCACCGCGCCCGCCAGAGATAGCGCCCGCTCGTCCCCTGTGCCGCTGCGTTCCGGACCTCCGCCGGCGTTATCGCCGGGATCTGCGTCAGGTCCGTGGGCGTGGCGGCACGCCTGCCGTCGGCGCTTCCGATGCCGTTGAGGCTGGGGCCACGGCCGGCGCCAGCACGAGTCCCGCACATCCTGGAAAGGACGGCCATGAGTCCCATCCCGCACGCTGAGGCGCGGCGGCGCTTCCGCCATCGGTCCTTCGGCGCTGTCATCGCAGCGTTCACCCTCGTGGCCGCGTTCCTGGCGACCGCGGCGCCCAGCCAGAGCGCCGTGGTGTCGGCGGCGCCGGCGGTCGCTTGCGGCACGGCAAATCTAGCGCTGAATAAGACCGCGACCGCGTCCTCGCTGGAGAACGCCGGTGACCCCGCCTCCGCAGCCGTGGACGGCAACCTGGGCACCCGCTGGTCCAGCGCGTTCTCCGACCCGCAATGGCTCGAAGTCGACCTGGGCTCCACCCAGACCATCTGCCAGGTGGTGCTGAACTGGGAAACCGCCTACGGCAAGGCATTCCAGATCCAGACCTCACCGGACGGCACGA
>JALYVS010000497.1 GCA_030853115.1 Actinomycetota bacterium | reverse complement strand
CTAGCAGGAGCCTCACTCGTCCCACAGAAAACCCGGGAAACAACCTCCGGACCAGCAGATATCACCCACGGTAGCCGTGACCGGCTCACGTCTCAGACAGATCCGCCCTTATCCCCGAGGCATTGGGTCTCTACCCGAAGATCGACAGCAGCCACGTCCCGCACGGATCGGTGCCTCTTGAGAGCGTCAAGATATTCCGGTTCGGTCTTCTCTCCTTCGCAGAAGACCACGAGCGTCTTCCGGGGTCTGCGGGTCGCTACCTTCCGCTTGAGCGGGCGCCCGTCAGCCTTGTGGCTCCTGCGGGCCATTATGCGTTGCTCGGTACAAGGCCCAGGGCGCGGCGCAGCGTGAACTGGTCGAGTTCAGGGACGGCGCCAAAGCGCCCCTGGAGATAGGCCTTCTCTAGATTCAGAGACCGTCGTACTTTGTCCCCCCCGTACTCCGCCAGTGCGGTTAGTGTGGTCGCGCCTCCGTCCCCTTTTTCCGTCAGCCATACTTCATCTCGGTTGAGGTGGTTGAGCAGGCTAGTGTCGTGAGTTGTGAAGATTAGCTGGGCATCGTTAGGGTTCGTCGCGGGATCCTGGAACAGCTCGAGCAGACGCGCCGACAGCTTCGGGTGGAGGCTCGCATCGATCTCATCGAACAGGAGAATCTGGCCGCTCCGCAGGGTAGTGAGCGTTGGCCCTATGAGAGCGAACCACGTCTGTGTTCCGGCCGACTCCTCCGCAAGGTCAAAGGGCAACTGCTGTCCTTCGATAGCATGTATGAGCCGCAGCTGACGCCGTGGCTGTGTCGATATGCGAGCGAGATCTGGTTCCTCCTCCTCCACGATCTGCACATCGTCGATGCCGAGGTCGGCGAACCGAAGCAGTGCGAGGGCTGATTCCCGGGCATCGAGCGGAGCAAGGTCAGTATCGTCGAACAAAGACGGCTGCACCGAGGAGCCTCGACTATCGAACAGGCGCTCCGTCGAGGACGGGGCTGGCGCATAAGCAACACCGGGAGGGAGTCTCCGCCAGGCCGCGCGGCGCCGGGCGCCAAGGACCCGAACGCCGGCCAGGTAGCGCCCGAAGGGCTGGACCTCCGGGTCATTGAGCCTCATCGCCGCCGACAGCGCCAGCGTGGTGGGAGTGAGTAGTTCTCGGGTGCCAGCAAGCGCTCCGAGCCCTCGCCGGAAGTGGATGTCCAGGCCGTCTCGCTCGAAAAGCACGCGCCGTCGCCGCTCCGGGTAGCTGTACAGGCCCTCAAACAGCACTGCCGAATCGTCCACATCGAGGCGGTATGCATACCGCACGCCCCCGACGACCATCTCAACCTCATACGTTGAGGGAGCCTCTGGCCCTCCGTCGAACTTGAACGGCTCACGCGGAATGAACTGATCCCACGCCCGAAGTGACCGTCCTACAGCCATCGATAGCCACGCAAGGGCCTCAACGACATTCGACTTCCCTGATGCGTTCGGCCCGTAGATTCCAGCGATCGTCAGGACGCGCTCCGCGAGCAGATCAAAACCCCGGGTTGATGGCCTGTCCTCATCGACGGCGATCATGGACAACTCCACCGGCTCCATGATCGACCGATGGTTGGCGACCTCGAACCTGAGCAGCATTAGCTCCTCCTAGCTGCTAAACTGCATGCTCAGTCCATTATACGTCAAGAGTTGACGGATTAAGTCAATATCGTGTCATCAACTTGCATGTTCATGAGCTGAGCGGTCATGAAATCTAGTCGGCCAGGCCAACGACCGGCGAGCCAGCCAGGACCCTCGAACACGCCAGGAACCGACAGGCCATGGCGCGCGCACTGCTGATGCGACGCGACAGAAGACCCAGTCGTATACGCCTAGACGCTCGGATCCCGTCTCGGCGAGAACGTCATAGCGGTTATATATGTTCTGCCTGTGCTTACAGCAGGCGGTCCCGCTTGTGGCTCTGTTCAGGCATCGGTCAGGAAGGTCGGATCCGCTGGTATCCGGGCTGATACCAGCTACGTATTGCGATGACGTTGCGGTTGACCGGCGCCGAGACCGAAGTGCTGCGATGGCGCGCCGAGCTCGAGCGACGCCCCAAGCAGGAAGGGGTGACGGTAACAAGCGCCTCGCCCTGGCTGCGGTCATCGCTTTCTATGGTGTTAACGGCCGGCGCGTGGCTCTTACCAACGACGAGCCGTACCAGCTCGTCGTGGAGGTGGCCGCAGGCCACTTCGACTCGGTGGATGACATAGCCGCCAGACTGAGGACGGCGACTGATGTCTGGCCGCCCCGGTGAGACTAGGCCATCCTGGGGGTCGCGGGAGCCGGGAAGGGGAGCCAACGTGTCCAGGCTCCCCTCGACTCAGCGCGACCCACTCGGACCATCATTCACACAGGTAGAAGGCTCCCCGCACTATGCCCGGTTGCACGACACTACCGTCCGCCGGCACTGGGAGGCCGTTCGCAAGGTCAACGCCAAGGGCGAGGCCGTCACCATCGATCCGGGCGGCCCGCTGGCCGAAGCGAACTGGGCTAAACAGCGGCTCGGCCGCGCCACCCAGGCGCTGCCCAACGGATTCTGCGGCCTGCCCGTCCAGAAGACCTGCCCGCACGCCAACGCATGCCTGACATGCCCGATGTTCGTCACAACACCCGAGTTCCTGCCCCGCCACCATGAGCACCGCCACCAGGTCCTGCAGATCATCACCGCCGCCGAGGCACGCGGCCAGGGCCGCCTGGCCGAGATGAACCGCCAGGTTCTCGGCAACCTCGGCAACCTCATCACCACACTCCAGGCCGATTCCGGCCCGGCGGAACGGGAGACTGCCGATGCGAGCTGACAACACCCGGCACATCATCGACGCCGCCCGGCACCGCCACGAACTCACCAGGTCCAAGGCGATCCAGGCCCTGCGCGCCCTCGATGCTGAGGGCGCCCACGTCACCTTCGAGACCGTGGCCCGCGCGGCGGCGGTCTCCCGGTCATGGCTCTACGCTCAGCCCGACATCAGGACCGAGATCGAACGACTCCGCGCGGCCGGCCGCCGGGCCCCGGCGACACCCGTCCCCGCAAGGCAACGCTCCTCAGACGCTTCCCTGCTGCGGAGGCTGGAGACCGCCACCCAGCGGATCCGGCAGCTATCCGAGGAAAACCGCCAGCTCCGAGAGCAGCTCGCCCAGGCCCTCGGCGAGCAGCGCGCAACAACCAGCCGTGACAAGACATCCGCACCAGCCGCCCGCCGCCATCCCGGTCAGGTAACGATCGGCACAAAATGAAAGGCCACCGCATGCCTCCGCCCGAGACGTCATGGACACCGTCCACAACGAAAAACCGCAGGTCACAGCTTCGAGTGAGCGGGCAGCTCAAGATAATGCAGCAGGCTGTCGGGCACCGCTGCGACACTTCGACCGCGATTTACACGCATGTCAGCGGCGACTTCATGAACACCGCGCTGCGCAAGGCGCTGGCCCCGGCACTCGACGGGCAGCAGGGCTGAGGAGGGAACCCGATGGCGCGCAAGCTGGACTACCGGTGGAACCTGCGGCAGGTCATGGCCAGCCGGGACATGTTCTAGACCACCGACCTGGCCCCCCTGCTGGCCGAGCGGGACATTAACTTGTCGTCGAGCCAGGTCTACCGGCTGGTGACCGAGCGGCCCGAGCGGCTGAGCCTGAAGGTGCTGATGGCACTGCTGGACATCCTGGACTGCTCGATGGAGGACCTGATCGAGCCAGCCGCTGCGGCCAGGCCTGCCCGCAAGGCGAAGACGACGGCCAGCGGGGAGGACGCCGGGGTCGGCAGGCTGCGTCCCAGGCGGGCCAGGATCGCCCCGGACGGCGGCTGAGCGATGACTGCGGGCACCCCCGACGTGCTGGCCGACCCGGTCGGCGTCATCGTCGCAGTGGTCGGCGGCGTCGAGCCGGCCCTGGAACGGGCGGTGATCGAGGACGTGGTGATCAGCGTGGCCGGCGGCCGGGCGAAGCGGCGCAAGCTCGCCCAGTCGCTCGCCCGGCGGCCCGCGATCCTCACCGACGGCCGGTCGCCCGCGCCGCGGGCCGCCGGGGACCTGCTGGTCGCGCTGCGGAAGGCGGGCGCGCGCACCGTCTCGCCCCCAGTCTGCGCCGGGTGCGGCAAGCAGCTTCCAGCGCCGCGGCGAGGACTGGTTCTGCTCCGTCTGCGGGCCAAGGCGCGAGCCGTGCGCGGGCTGCGGCAAGGTCCGGGTCATCCATCAGCGCGACCGGGACGGCGGGTCCCGGTGCGCTAAGTGCCCGCCAGGCGGGGACCCGGTGGCCATCGTGACGGGCATCGTCGCAGCGATCGATCCGGGGCTGCCGGCCGGGACCGTCGCCGCCGCCGTGACCGCGGCAGCGGCGCAGGCGGGGCAGCGTCATCAGCTCGCCTGGACCTTGCAGGACCGGCCTGAGCTGCTGACCGGCGCCGGCGC
>JALYVS010000496.1 GCA_030853115.1 Actinomycetota bacterium | reverse complement strand
TTCAGCCAGGAGAACTTCGTCCAGGCCCAGTACCGGACCGGGTGCTTGGAGAAGTTCTTCAGCCGGCCGGCGGTGATGTGCCGGCACGAGTGGCAGCCCAGCGTGTAGCCCCAGAGCAGGATCGCGTTGGCCAGCAGGATCAGCGACCCGAGGCCGAACCCGAAGTCCCCGTTCGGGCCGCGGAACGCCTGCGTCACGTCATAGCTGAGCAGGACCGCGATGACCAGGGCCATGTAGAAGAAGTAGCGGTGCAGGTTCTGCCCGATCAGCGGGAACCTGGTCTCGCCGGTGTACTTGGCGTGCGGCTCGCGCACCGCGCAGGCCGCGGGCGAGCGCCAGAACGCCCGGTAGTAGGCCCGCCGGTAGTAGTAGCACGTGGTCCGGAAGCCGAGCACGAACACCAGCGACACGAACGCGTAGGGGATGATCGGCGGCACCGCCGGAATCCAGTGGCCCAGGGCGCTGGACCCCGGCACGCACTCGCCGCTGACGCACGGCGAGTAGAACGGGGTCAGGTAATGGTCGGCGGCCACGTAGTACCAGTGCCCGGTGAAGACGCGCACGGTGGCGTAGGCGACCCAGATGGTGAGCAAGGCCGCCGTAATGCGTGGCTCCTGCCACCAGGGGTCCTTGCGGAACGTGCGTTCGGAGATCTGCGCCCGGGTTTTGCCCAGTGCTTCCGGTGCCTGTGTCATCCTCAGCGTCCTCGCTGGTTTCGATGGTAAGCGTAACGCCACGCGCCGCCTGGCGGTAATAGCCGGCGTTTTCGCGTGCCCGATGACCATGAACTTATTCCAGTCGCTCCGGCATTGCAGTGACCGAGACCTCATCGTGCGTGTGACCCTTGCTACACTCCCGTTTCCGCCGTGGCGAGATACTCGCCAGATGACGTTCATCTACCACATCGCGACGGCCGCCTCCTGGGCCCGGGCCCAGGCCGACGGGCAGTACACGATGTCGACCCTCGACCGGACCCTGGCCGAAGAAGGCTTCATCCACGCTTCGGCGGCCGCCCAGGTGGCCCTGGTGGCCAACAAGTACTACCGGGGCCAGCCGGACCTGCTGCTACTGGTCATCGATCCCGGCCTGGTGGACTCCGAGATCCGCTACGAGCCAGTCCCCGGCCAGCCCCTGCCGTACCCGCACATCTACGGCCCGCTCAACCTCAGCGCGGTCGTCCAATCCTCCCCGTTCACCCCAGCCCCCGACGGCCACTTCACCTTCACCCATCCCCGCTAGACCGCGCCGTCCGGGACGGGCACGCCGAGGGCGCGGCGCAGGAAGTCGAGCTGCAGCAGGAGCATGTTCTCCGCCACCGTCTCCTGGGCGGCCATGTGGGTGATGCCGGACAGCGGCAGCACCGTGTGCGGGTAGCCGGCCGCCAGCAGCGCCGCGGACAGCCGCAGGGTGTGCGCCACGACCACATTGTCGTCGGCCAGCCCGTGGATCAGCATCAGCGGGCGCGCGGCGGTCCCGTCGGTGACCTCCGAAGCCAGCGAGGACCGCCGGTAGGCGTCCGGCTCCTGGTCCGGGTGCCCCAGGTAGCGTTCGGTGTAGTGGGTGTCATACAGCCGCCAGTCGGTCACCGGAGCGCCCGCGACCGCCGCCTGGAACACGTCGGGGCGGCGCAGCAGCGCTAGCGCGGCCAGGTAGCCGCCGAACGACCAGCCCCGGATCGCGACCCGGCTGGTATCCAGGTCGGCGAAGCGGCGCGCGGCGGCGTGCAGCGCGTCGACCTGATCCTCGAGCACCGGGCCGGCCAGGTCGCCGGCGATGGCGCGCTCCCACGCCGGGCTGCGGCCCGGGGTGCCGCGGCCGTCCGCGATCACGACCGCGAACCCCTGCTCGGCGAACCACTGCGAGACGAGGTAAGCGCCGCGGGCCTTGAGCACCCGCTGGGCGCCCGGGCCCCCGTACGGGTCGAGCAGGACCGGCAGGAGCCGGCCCGGGCCGGGCTGGTACCAGGACGGGAACAGCACCGCCGTCCGGATGTCCCGCGGGCCCCCGGACAGCAGGACGGGGCGGGGCGCGGGCAGCACCGGCCGTTCGGCCAGATTGCGCAGGCTGATGGCCGGCTGGCCTGGGCGCAGCACCTGGACCGTCACTCCGTCGTGGGAGAGCCCGCGAGCGGTGAGCACCGTCGTGCCGCCCGCGCGGACCCCCGCGGCGACGCCGGGCTCCTCGCTGACCTGGCTCAGCCCGTCCGGCCCGTAGGTCCACAGCCCGATCTCGGTCGGCTCGGCCGACGCCTGGAACACGATGGTGTCGCCGTCGACGCCGATGACGCCGCGCACCTGCAGGCCCGGCGGGGTGACCGGGAGCCCCTGTTCCCCGGGAGCGGCCAGCAGCAGGCGGTGGGTGTCGCCGTCGTCGCCGGTCCAGATGATCCGGCCGTCCTGGGTCCAGGCCGGCACGCCGGGGACGATGTCCAGCCACCGCGGGTCGGTGTCCTCGCGCAGCACGCTGGCCCGCCCGGTGCTGGCGTCGACGGTGAGTATCCGCATCGTGCGCTGGTCCCGGCTCTGCACCACGACCAGCGGGTCGTGGCCGCTCGCCCAGCAGACGGTGACCAGGTAGGGGAACGCGACCCGATCGGTGTCGACCGCCACCCGGCTGCCGTCCAGCCGGGCCAGCAGCAGCGACACCTCGGCGTTCGGGGTGCCCGCGGCGGGGTAAGCCACCTCGGCGGGCACCCGCTCCGGGTTGGCCGGATCGGCGATGTGCCACCGGGTGACCGGCGTCTCGTCTACCCGCGCGACCAGCAGCGTCGAACCATCCGGCGACCACCAGTACCCGCGGTACCGGCCCATCTCCTCCGCCGCGATGAACTCGGCCAGCCCGTAGGTCACCCCGGAAGTATCCGCGAGCCCCGGACCTGCGAGCCCTGGACCTGCGAGCACCGGACCTGCGAGCACCGGACCTGCGAGCACCGGACCTGCGAGCACCGGACCTGCGAGCACTGTGTCCTCGGCGCCCGGGGCGCCCGGGTCTGCGCCCGGCGCCAGCCCGGTGACCCGGAGCGCGCCGGCGCAGACGTACGCCAATCGCCGTCCGGTGGGGTCTGGCCGCGGTTCCAGCGCCGGGCTGTGCGCCGGCACCTCGTAGGCCAGTGCCCCCGGGCGGGTCAGGTCCACCGCCCAGACGCGTCCGGACCAGGCGAACGCGGCGACGGTGAGGCCGTCGTCGGTCGCATAGGCCACGATGCCGCCTGCCTGCTCCCGGACGCGTTCCCGGCGGGCCCGCTCGGCCGGCGGCAGGTCCTCCTCGTCGCCGCCCAGCGTCTTCGGATCGACCGCCAGCCGTTCGCTCCCGCTGCCGACGTCCAGCACCCACAAGCAGGTCACCGGGTCGGTGCCGCCCTGGGTGCGCAGGTACGCGACCCGGCTGCCGTCAGGGGAGACGCGGAAGGCCCGCGGCACGCCGAGGGTGAAACGCCGGGTCCTGGCTTCTTGCCGCGGAAAGCTGTCGGTCATGGGGAGAATCTTGCCATTCCGGGCTGATCCCGGCCGGTCCCGGCCCGCCGATAAGCTCGCTGGTATGAGTCCAGCGGGCGGTCCGGGGGCCGGGCGGCGGTTGCTGCTGGTGCACGCGCACCCGGACGACGAGTCCATCGGCACCGGCGCGACGATGGCGAAGTACGCCGCCGAGGGCGCGCAGGTCACGCTGGTCACCTGCACGCTGGGCGAGCTCGGGGAGATCATCCCGCCGTCGCTGGGGCACCTGGAGGCCGGGCGGGACGACCGGCTGGGGGAGTACCGGATCGGCGAGCTCGCCGCCGCCTGCGCCGCGCTCGGCGTCACCGACCACCGGTTCCTCGGCGGCCCGGGCCGGTGGCGCGACTCGGGCATGATGGGCACAGCGGGCAACACCGATCCACGCTGCTTCTGGCGAGCCGGCGTAGACCAGGCCGCAGCCGTGCTGCTCGAGGTCATCCGCGAGGTCAGGCCGCAGGTGCTGGTGACCTACGACGCCAACGGCGGCTACGGGCATCCTGACCACATCCAGGCGCACCGGGTCGCCTGGCGCGCCTTCGAGCTCGCGGCCACCAGCCCCCCCGGCAGCTCTCACGCCCCCGGCGGCCCGGTGAAGTTTTACGCGACCGCCGCGCCCGGCTCGGCCCAGGTGAGCACCGAAGTCGACGCCACCGGGTACTTCGAGGCCAAGCTCGCGGCCCTGCGCGCGCATGCGACGCAGGTCACCGTCTCGGATCCGTTTTTCGCGCTGTCCGATAACGTCAGGCGGCGGGCCCTCGGAGTCGAGTACTACACCTTGCTGGCCGGCCCGCGCGGCCCGGCTCCCGGCCCTACGGGCCGGGAGACAGATTTGTTCAGCCAGTAGCCTGCTGTCATGAATGTCCCGACGGCCCAGCACGGAACGCCACCGGTTCTCACCGGCAGTGTTTACCTCGTGCTTTTCCTGCTCG
>JALYVS010000102.1 GCA_030853115.1 Actinomycetota bacterium | reverse complement strand
GCCCCGACCACACCCGCACCGAAACCAGCCCGGCCCCGCCCGGCCACCGCCGCCGGGCTGGCCCAGCTCAGCTTTCCCAGCCCGCCGCGGCCCCGCCGTCCAGTACCAGGCCAACCCGGACCCGGCCCGCACCAGCCGCCGCCCCGGCCACCGCTGCCGCGGCCACGGGGACCCACCCGCTGACTAGCACCAAGGCATCGGGCTGCTCCGCTGCCTGATCCTGCAGCGGAGCAGCGCCGGGTGAGATCCTGGTCCCGCACGTACCAGGATTTCACCCGGAGCGACCGTGGCCATCCCCAGGAAGTCACCGCAGCTCATCTCCCTAGTACCGTCGGTACCCATCAAGATCGCGGCGTCCTGCCGGCTGTGTTGCGCGGCCTGTCATGAACGGGTCCGGACGCCCGGACAAGTATCTACGGATCTGTGAGAAAGTCGTGCCCGCCGCATGCCCGACGAGGTGGCCGACCGAGGGCTACCACGATCACTCTTGGACCACCCCGCAAGCGTCGTGATCTGGCTTTACCCGCTTGAGCCCGCAACGAGGAGACCTGACACTGAAGAGATCACTGGGTCCGCGTTCCCGCTAGTCGGGTCCCTGTGGGGCGCTGGCTGATCGGCCTGGCCCTGCAACGCCCGGGCCGGGTCCCGCGCTGGCCTCGATAACGGGGATTCCGGGCGCTACCGCCGCGGTGACGGCGGCCAGCCGTTCACGGTCCAGCCGCACGCCTTTGATCCGGCGGGCCACCCCGGCCGCGACACCGGGGACCGGGCAGAAGGGATCCTGCCCGTTGCCGGATGACAGGGCAGGGGCACCCTCCCGGCGCCGGATTCCGATCCACGGGGCCGGGTTGCCGTCCTCGTAGCCCGTGTACAGGATGATCTGCTCCACGTCGGTCCACGGCACGAACATGGCCGGGCGGGACGCCAAGGGGTAATGCTGACGGCCGAGGGTGATGCCCGCATGGTCGGCGCGGACCGGGTATCGCCTGAAGAACGCCCGGGAGGCCGGGCGCCACAGCAGCCACACCACGGCGAGGCCGGTCAGCGAGGTCACCCAGGCGAGGAGCACCGACAGCACGCTATGCTCGCCCAGCAGTTCCGGCGCCGCCAGGACGAACAGCACGGTGGACACGATGCGCGCCCAGTTCCGGCCCTGGCCGACCGCCCGCGCCATCCACAGCCACAGGGAGGTCGGGACCACGCCGAAGATGACTATCACCAGCGTGATGCCGAGCGGGGTCGCGGTGATGCGGTGCCCGAACAACCGTCCGTGGATGTCGCCGATGAAGGGCAGCGCGGCGATCAGGAACACCGCGGCGGCGCTGGCGGCGCCCCCGTACATGAGCTTGACCGCGGTCAGCACCGGCGCGGGAGCTGCTGGCCGCAGCAGGTCGCCCGGCTGGCCGGCGTACGGGCTGGGCTGGGACGCGGTCGCCTGTGCTGCGGCGGTGGCGTACGTGGCCGGATCGGTGGTGATCGCGGCGACCAGCCTGGCGCGGGCCGCGTTCAGCTCACCGGGCGCGGGCAGGGGCGTCTCCTGCGCCAGTTCCCGGAGCAGCTCCATCTCATTCATTGGCCATGAGCTCCTCATACGTCGCAGCTGCATCGGTGCCGGCCAGGACCTGGCGCGTCTTCTTGCGCGCCCTGTGCAGCCTGGACTGCACCGTCCCCACCGGGATGTCCAGCGCCCGCGACACCTCCTGATAGGTCAGCTGCTCCCAGGCGATGAGCAGCAGCACATCCCGGTCACCGTCGCTCAGCGCGGCCAGCGCCCCCTCCAGCACCGCCCGCACCGCCTGGGCGGTAACGTCAGCCGCCACCCGGTCGGCGTGCCCGGGAACCTCGGGCTGCGCCGCGGCGGCCTGCCTGATCCGGTACTGGCGCGCCTCGTCCCGGTGATGCTGGCCGATCAAGTTGGCGGCGATCCCGTACAGCCAGGGCCGGGCATCAGCGTGGCCTAGGTCATACCGGTCCCGCTTGGCGAACGCGGCCAGGAACGTCTCGGCGACCAGGTCATCGGCAACCTGGCGGTCAGCACGCCGGGCCAGGTAGCGGTGAATGTGCGGGACGTGCCGATCGAACAGGACGGCGAACCGCTCCGGCTCCCGCCAGGAACTCTCGATGACGGCAGCATCACCGGCGGCGGCGGATCCCCGGCGCCGCCTCATCCGCGGCCTTCATTCATATCCATATCCTCCGGGTGCCGCGGACGAAGCGCCAGGATCCTCGTAGTGCCGTCGCCGGCGGCACCCGCGGCGCGAGCCAGCCCGGCGCGGACGCCGCCGTCCCGGCCGGGCAGCGCCGGGACAGCGAGAGAAGCGCCGGGACAGCGAGAGAGAGGACGGCGGAACTCACACGAAGCGCTGCGGCTTGAAGAACGCGCTGCAGGCCGGGCGCCACAGCAGCCACACCACGGCCAGGCCGATCAGCCAGGTCAGCGCGACGGTGAACACCTGCACGACGCCCCGGCTCTCGATCAGTTGCAGCGTCGCCAGGGTGAACAGCGCCGTGGACAGGATGCGCGCCCAGTTCCGGCCCTCTCTAGCCGCCCACGCCAGCCACAGCCACACGGCGATCGGGACCAGGCCCAAGACGACAATCACCACCGTGATGGTGAGCGGGGCCGCGGTGAGGCGGTACCCGAGCGCCTTTCCGTGGATGTCGCCGATGAAGGGCAGCGCGGCGATCAGGTAAGCGGCGCTGACGGCGGCGCCCCCGAACATGAACTTGGCTGCGGTCAGCACCGGCGCGGGCGCGGCAGGCTGCAGCGGCCCGGCCGGCCGGCCGGCGGACGGGTAGGGCTGATACATGGTGACCCCTTCCGGGTGCCAGGGAGACTATCCTTCGGTGGCACCGCCGCCTGGCCTCCAGGAAGGGACGTATCCGCGCGGCGCGGGACGACGGCCGGTCAGCGCAGAGATCGCTGCGATGATCGCCCGGCTCGCCGCCCAGAACCACGGCTGGGCTACCAGCGGATCCAGGGCGAGATGCTCAGCTCGATCACCGAGTCAGCGCATCTACTATTGCCGGGTCCTCAAGACACTGAAGATCCCGCCGGCCCCGAAGCGGTGCACCTACACGACCCGGCGGCAGTTCTGCGCACCCAGGCCGCGACGATGCTCGCCGCCGATTTTTTCCACGTGGACTGCGCCGTCACCCTCCAGCGCCTGTACGTCCTGTTCGTCATCGAGACTGGTTCCGCTACGTGCGCATCCTCGGCGTGACCGTCAACCCGGACGGGTCGTGGACCACCCAGCAGATCCGTAACCTCCTGATGGACCTCGGTGACCGCGCCGCCGGTTTCCGGTTCCTCGTCCGGGACCGGGCCGGGCAGTTCACCGCCTTGTTCGACGCAGTCCTGGCCGGTGCTGGTATCGAAGCGGTCAGGATCCCGCCGCGGAGTCCTCGCGCGAACGCCTCTGCGGAACGATTCGTGCTCACCGCCCTGACTGAGGTCACCGACCGGATGCTGATCTTGGGCCAGCGGCATCTGCGGACGATCCTGGCCCAGTACGAGACGCATTACAACGGGCGGCGCCCTCATCGCAGCCGCCACCTTCAACCACCGCGGCCCGACCACCCTGCCATCGACCTCACCCGCAAGCGGATCCAGCGCCGGCCAGTCCTCGGCGGCCTCATCAACGAGTACGAGCGCGCGCCGCATAGAAGCCCAGGTCAGGGTCAGTGGCCGAGTTCTGGAAGCCCACAGGATCCGGATCCGGATCCTCAATGTCGTCTCGCTATAAGGTTCCAGGAGAACCGATGGAACCTGCGCCGCGCACCAGACGTCCAACCAGTGTGACGGGCCGGTTCACCAAGGGAGTACGCAGCTCTTCGCTGATCTCTGCCGTGTGCTTGACGATAGTGCTGGCGGCGTGCGGGTCCGGTACGACCGAGAGAGTCCCTGCCTCTGCCCGCGTCCTTATGGTCACTATCACCTACGGGCCCGAAGCCGGACCTCCGCCGGCCGGATCTCAGCACGCCAGGCCCGTGTCGGTCACCATCACCGACCAGGCTCGCATCCGGCAGGTCTCCGGTCTCCTCGACGGGCTGAGCCCGGCTTCGCCGGGCGAGGAATGGTCATGCCCGGCCTTTACAGACGGCGTCGTGAACCTGGCCTTCAAAAATAGCGCCAGCGGAAGAACACTGGCCGTCGCCCAGTTCAACATGTCCGGCTGCCCGGATGTTGACCTGACCATCGCAGGAGCCCAGCAGGGCCTGGTCATCCCTTCAGACACCTTCCCTCCCCATATCCTGCAGCTCGCCGGGATACGAGCCGCCACAGGCAGCTAGCGACCCGCGCCCGGTTTGCCGTGCCGGAAATAGACACCGGCTTATCCGGCTTTGCCGAGCACGTAAAGGCTGCGTGGACCCGATCGGGGGGTGACCGGGCGCTCAGCCTGCGTACTCAGGCCTCGGGACGCGATGAGGCCGGGAAGCCGTTGGTTGAGGTCGGGTCAGGGCGATGGTTATCGCCGCGCTGGGGATGTCATCCAGGAAAGCGCTCAGCCATTCCTTACCGTGGCCGAAGAATCCGCCGCTGTCGATGCCGTATTGCTCCAGGCCAGCCCGCAGGTGGCTATCCACTTCCAGCACAGGTACCGGACGTGCACCAGGTCACCGAGCTGGCCGCGGCTGGCGGTACCGTCGGCGAGCATCACCGCGAGCTGTTTTTCTCGCTCCAGGCGGTCCTGCTCGACCTGAACGACGGCCTCCGGCTGGTACCCGTAAGCCCGCAGGGCCGGTCCGGCTCAGCTCCTACTGTCCGGGATGCCGGACTCCCGCGATGTCGCATCGAGGACTGCCTGCGGGCTGACCGGTTCTGTGAGCTGGCGTGCGGCCTCGGTGTAAGGCTCGCGGTCTGGGTCTGCGAGCGCGGACCGCGGCCTTGCGTGCCTTTCGCTCCGCCCGACTCACCCCCCGCTGGCCAGCGCGTCCGCCGTTCGAGGCGCTTTCCGGGCCGCTGCCGTCCGCTATGTGTTCATGCGCTGGGGGTCAGCCTGTTCGGCGCGAGGGAGCACCAGGGGGCCTCGGCGGCCTAGCAGCCATGTCCCGAGGCCGAAGGCGGCGAAGATTACGCCGGTGGACGTGACGGCGGTCCAGCCCCCGGCTGACCACAGCAAGCCGGCGGCCGCGGACCCGATGGCGCCAGCGATGAAGTTGGATACCACCATCGCGGTGTTGACGCGGCTGCGGGCGTCGCCCGCGACGGTGAACAGCCGGGTCGCGTTCAGGATGTTGAGTGACTGGATGGCGACGTCGAGCAGGATGATGGACACGATCAGGATGGCCACCGACGTCCGCGCGAAGCTGGCCAGCGCGAACGCGGTGAGCACGAGCACCCAGGCGGCGCCGCTCGCGGGAAGGGACCAGCCGCGGTCGTGCAGGCGTCCTGCTCGCTGGGCAGCCAGGGCCCCGGCCAGCCCGAACAGTCCGAAGAGGCCAATTTTGGTGACGGAATAATGGTAGGGCCCGGCGCTCAGGTAAAACGTGAGCGCTGTCCAGAACATGGTGAACAACCCGAACTGGGTCGCCCCGAGCACCAGTGACCAGCGGATGGTGCGCTGCTGCGCGATGGCGTGGCCGATCGAGCCTAGAAGCGCTCCGTAGCGGATGTGCTGGCGCTCGGGCATGGCCGGGATCCGCATCGCGAGCACGACCGCCAGCACCACGGCCAGGATCGCCGCGGCCGAGTAGATGACACGCCAGCCGGCGGCTCCGGCGACGAGGCCACTGACGCTGCGGGAAACCAGGATCCCGGTCAGCACGCCAGAGGTGACGGTGCCGACGACCCGTCCGCGTTCAGCGTCGACGGCTATGTCCCCGGCCAGCGGGATGATGACCTGTCCGGAAACCGTGGTGACGCCAAGGACGGCTATCGCGCCGAGCAAGGCCGCGAATGTAGGCGCGGCGGCGCAGGCGGCCAGCGCGACGGCTGAGAGCAGCAGCATAACCGGGATCAGCCGCCGTCGGCTGAGCATGTCGCCGAGCGGCACGATCAGCAGCACGCCGAGCGCGTATCCGAGTTGCGTCGCCGTGACGAGCCACCCGGCCTCCCCCGTCGAGGCATGGAGATCGCGGGCGATCAGGTCGAGCAGCGGCTGCGCCCAGTACAAGTTGCCGACGGCCGCTCCGCCGGCGACCGCCAGGAGCAGGAGCAGTCCCCGGGTCATCACAGGCGGCCCGCTGGCAGCGGAGCCGCGTACGGCGGCCGCGCTTTCCTCTTGATCCATGCTCATGGCCTCTCCTTCCTATCAGCGGGCGCGGCACCGGCTTACCCGGCGTTGAGCTGCTGGTACTCCTTGATGATGGGGGTCACGTAGACGTCGCCGGTGAAGTTTGACGCGGGCGCCTTCACGGTGCTGGCGGGAGGCTTTAGTTCCATCGTGTTGTCTTCTTTTCCATTTACGTGCTACGGCTTGAGTAGGACCTTGATGGCGCGCCGTTCGTCCATCGCCGCGGGCTCGGGACGCTGCTCGCTGCGGACGGCGCGCGGACCGTACCTGATGGTTCCCCGCATGGTGCTGCTCCTTCTAGTCAGTCGGGCCGGCGCCGGAGAAAACCTGCTTGGCGACCGTCATCGCTGACATTGCTTTCGGCCATCCAGCGTAGAACGCCAGGTGGGTGATGGTTTCGATGAGCTCGGCCTCGGTGGCGCCGTTGTCCTTGGCCAGGCCGAGGCGGTAGCCGAGTTGCTCGGTGTTGCCTGCGGTGGTCAGGGCGGCGACCGTGATCAGGCTGCGCTCTTTCGGCGACAGGTCAGCACGTTTCCACACCTCGCCGAAGAGCACGTCATCGGTAAAGTGCACTAGGGCCGGGGCGAAATCGCCGAACATCTTCGCGGCGCCGGACGGCGCCTGCTGCTTGGTTGACTCAGACATTGACTACTCCTTGTGTTGGTGACTGCTGGCAACTGCCCGCGCTCAGCCCTTCAAGCGACAAGCTGGCCGCGGCGGCGGCGCCGAGCACCACCGCCGCGGCAATGAACAGGGCCAGCCGCTCGCCGTGGCTGAACGTGGCCCGGTGTGCCACCGGCACCACTCCGCAAAGACGCCGCTCTCAACCGGGAGCGCCTGCTGGCCGCGGCCGCGGACCTGTTCGCGGAGCAGGGCCTCGATGTCACGCTGAACGACATCGCCCACCGCGCCGGCGTGGGCGTCGGCACCGCCTACCGCCGCTTCGCCAACAAAGAGGAAGTCATCGAGGCGCTCTTCGACCAGCGTCTGGAGGAGGTCGTCGCGGTGGCTCAGGAGGCGCTTGATGACCCAGACGCGTGGCACGGGCTGGTGACGTTCCTCGAACGGTCACTGCACATGCAGTTTGGCAACCGGGGTCTCACCCAGATGATGAACAACCCCCAGCTCGGACACAACCGGGTCAACGAAACGCGAGACCGCATCGCGCCGCTGATGGCAGCCCTCGTCGAGCGAGCCCAGAAGCAAGGCGCCGCCCGGGCCGACCTCGACCAGACAGACCTGTTCTTTATCCAGCTGGCCCTGTCCGGGGTCACGGATCTCACGCGGGCCCTCGCGCCGGACCTGTACCGCCGCTACCTGACCTTGTTCCTCGACGGCATCCGGACCGATGCGCCTACCCTCATGCCCACGCGGGCGCTAACCGCGAACGAGGTACACGCGCTGATGACCCAGAAGCGCCGCAGCCCCAGGCGATTCTGCACCCGCTGCCACGGGCTGGTCTACACCTACCTGGAAGACCGTTTCGCCGGCGCCGTCCCGCAACTGGTCAAGAACAGCGTCGTACCGGGCCTCCCGCCCACCACCGCCGAGTACGGCCTGGTCATCCTCGGTTTCGGCTGGCGAGCCAGCGGCGGCGGGGACTTGCGCCTGGCCTGGATCCCGCTGCTGCCCGGTAGTCCCCCACGGTTGCAGGACACGATGTACTACACCGGCGACCTGGCCGCGCCCTCGTCACCGCATGCTGGACAGGCCAAGGACCTGTGGTTCCACTATGCCTACACCTCGATCGGGTTCATCTGGCTCGACGAGCTACAACGATGGCTGCTGCTGACCACTAACGCCAGCGACTAAGACTCTGCCCCAGGCGGCGGCGATCCCCGCGCCCAGCCGATCATCGCCCGCCTCGCCCCGACCCCCGGGACCTGGCCACCGCCCAGGAAACCCCCATCTTCGACCCGACCCTCGACTACCCGTCTCAGCCCAAGGCGTACGGAAACTACATGCACTACCCCCGCCTCGACCAGATCCCCCAGAAAGATCCGCCCCCGGACGATGCCCAAGGCTGGGCGTACGGCTGCTACCCGCTCGGGCGCTTCACCACCTGGAACCCCGGCACCCAGGAACTCGTCCGGTACTACCTGCTCTCACTCAGCCGCCCGTATCAGGTCCAGGTCATGAAATCGACTCTGCACGTCCCGGCCTGAATCGTCCGCCGTACCGGCCGGCGGTGGGGCGAGGCCCGACTCACCAGTGCCTCCATTCCCAGTTGTTGTTGGGGGTGTTCTCCAGGCGTGTCACGATCCGGTCGAGCGGCACTTCGGCGACCAGCTGGGGCGGGTCGTTCTCGATGAGCAGCGTGACCGAGGTCGGGTCCATCGCGGTGGCGTAGTCCGGCCCCAGGAAGCCGGACACCGGCCGGCGGACGTTGTTGGGCAGCAGTCCGTTCGCGACCCACGGGTCCTGGATCAGCCGGTAGTCGCCGGCGACGACGGCCGCGACCTGCGCGGCCTGGAACTGAGTGAAGAACTGCGCCCCCCAGCCGGGCGCCCCGTAGTTGACCGCGGGGGGCAACGGCCACAGCGTGTGAGGGAAAAGCTGGGCCCACAGCTGCTGCTGGTGCGCTTGCACCAGCGCGTTGCTGAGGACGGCGCAGGCGAGCTCGGTGTCGCAGAGGAAGGAGCGGCGGTTCAGGTTGGCCGACCCGCAGACGAGCAACTGGTCGTCATAGGTATGGCTCTTCGCGTGCACGTAGATGCCGCGGTTGAGGGCGGGGGTGTTTCCCGGCGGCTGCCGGAGCCACATGTTGTACACGCCGACCCGGTTGCCGACGCCGTTCGCCGTCAGCAACTCGAGCGCGAGCCTGCGGGCCAGGTGCGCGTCACCGGCCGACGTGTCGGCGTAGGGCGGCAGGATCAAGATCAGGTGGAGTCCGGGCTGGGCCACGAGCCGGGCGTTGAGCTGCCGGGCCAGCGGCTTGCTCCAGAAGTACTGGTCGTACATCCAGATCAGCTCGGTCGCCTGCTGGGCCGCGTTGGAGATCCCGGCCATGACGGTGAACTCACCCCGGTGAACAGGGCCGCGTTCGGCCGAGCCCGCAGCGGTATCGTCCGCCACATCTGGACCCGGCTCGCCCCGGCCCCAGGCGCCGGCACCGCCTGCGGCTGGGGCAGCGCGACGATCGCGCCCCCGTTGTAGGCGGCGGCCGTGCTGAAGATGACCTGACCGCTCGTGTAGTTCCCGGGGGTGGTGAGGTCAAAGAGCTTGGGCACCCCCAGCGCGGGCGGGAACAGTCGCGCGGTGGCGAGATGCCGGCGGTGCGCATGTCCAGGGCCACGACGCCCAGGGGAGGGTTGAGCGCGGGCGCGATCCGGTTCGACTCGTCCCGCACGACCTTGGCCGCCCAGTAGTGATCCTGGACGTGCGCGTTGCCGACGAACTGGGCCTGAACGGCTGTGGGCAGCCACAGCATGATCCGGACCCGCACCCCGGCCTGGAGGAGCCGCACGACAAGCCCGATCGCCGTCTGGTCGGGGTTGGCCACCTGACCCGGGGCCCACGCGTCCATGGCCCACGGGTTGTGCGTGGACAGGTCGCGCAGGCCGTTGAAGCGCCAGTCGGCGATGTAGACGTGACCGCGCTGGCCGACGGGAGGCGCGCCGGGCGCGTTCGCGGCGGCGGTGACCGCCTCGAGATCGTTCCGCATGGCCGACATGGCGGTCAGCCCGTCGACGTAGGTGGTGACCAGACAGTTGTCATCCCAGGGGTTGGGGTTCGCCGCGCCGGGCTGGGCCCGGAGGGCCATCTCCGTGCCGTCCGCCCATGGCCGCCCGTTTCCGGCCGGCGCGTTGAAATTGGGGTCGGTAAAATTGAGCAACCAGGGCATTTCGGCTCCTCTTTACCAGGTCGAACCGCGGGCCGCCAGCCTTTGATGTGGGCGCGCAGGAGCCTGGCAAGTTTCGAGCGGGGGACGGGGGGAGTACGGGTCTCGTGGGCGGCAGCTTGTCCAGGACGGCAGGGCTGAGGATTCCCGTGATGGGTGAACGCGGGGACGTCGCGCAGATCGGGGCGATAGCGGGCTCTCGGCGGTCAGGATGTGCTGGCCGACGCGGATCCGGAGCGGCGCAGCGGGCGGCTCACGAGGCGTTTGACCGGCCAGCCGGTGCGGCCCTTGATGAGCCTGGCGGCCGCGAGTGCGGGATGGCGCGCCTGACCTGGCGATGAGTCAGGCAACGCGGCACACCAGGGCAGAATAGGCCGTATGGATCTTGGATTGCGGGACAGGGTATACCTGGTGACCGGTGGCAGCCGGGGTCTTGGGTTCGCCGCAGCCGGGGCCCTGGTCGCGGAGGGGGCACGCGTGCTGCTCAGTTCTCCCCACGAGTCCACCGCGGCGGCCGCAGTAGCTCGCCTCGCCCAGGACGCCGCACCAGGTGCCGCCGCCTGGGCTATCGCAGATAACGCCGCCCCGGATGTCCCAGGCCAGCTCATCGCCGCCGCCCGGGACCGTTTTGGGCGCCTGGACGGTGCGCTGATCAGTGTTGGCGGATCACCGGGCGGAACGGTCGCCGGCACCGGGGACGACGTGTGGCGGTCAGCGTTCGAGAGTGTCTTCCTGGGCGCTGTCCGGCTAGCCCGGGCGCTCGCCACCGACCTAGGCGGCGAACGCCACGATAGCGCTGCGGGCGCCTCGCTCACCGGGACGGGCGGCTCTATCGCTGTGGTCCTGGCCGCCTCCGTCCGCACGCCGCTGCCTGGCCTGGCCGTCTCCAACGGGCTCTTCCCCGGGCTAGCCGGCGTAGTCAAGACACTCGCCGATGAGCACGGGCCGTCCGGGATCCGGGTCAACGGGCTGATGCCGGTCCGGATCGCCACCGACCGGGTCCGCCAGCTCGATGCCCTCGCCGGCGACCCCGATGACGTGCGTGCCCGCCTATCCAGGGGCATCCCGCTCCGCCGCTACGGCGAACCTGCCGAGTTCGGGCGTGCGGCCGCATTCGTGCTTTCTCCCGCCGCTTCCTACATCACCGGTGCGATGATCCCCATCGACGGCGGTGCCATCCGCTCCATCTGAGGACCTGTCCCTGCCCGCCGCCGCTCAGCCAAGCTCCACGAAGAACGAGGTTAGTGCGCACATCCACCGGCCCCCTTCAGCAATTCTGCCCGTCACAGCGCTATATCCAAGTGAACCTCACCCGCTGATAAAAGCCAGGTCAAACCGGGGAGCGCGGGGACAACGCGAATCCTGACGCCGCGCAACATGGGTGCCGTACCTCTTGATGTGGGCGCGCGGGAGCCTGGCAAGTTTCGAGCGGGGACGGGGATAGTGCCGGTCTCGTGGGCGGCAGCTTGTCCAGGACGGCAGGACTGAGGATTACCCGTGAGTCCTGGCCACGATATTAAGGATCTTGCCGGGCACGAAGATGACCCTGGCCACCTCCCGGCCTTCCATGAGCTTGGCCACGCTCTCCAGTCGCAGGCCGGCTGCCGTGGCGTCGGCTTCGCTCGCCGCCGGGAAGATAGTGATCGTCCCGCGCGGCTTGCCGTCCAGCGTGACCGGGATGGTGACCGCATCCTCCTGCAGCGCGCCGGGATCGGCGGCAGGGAAGGCCACGTTATCGAGATGCTCGCGATGTCCTAGCTTCTCCCACAACTCGGATGCGGCATGGGGTGCGAGCGGGAACATCATGAGGACAAGGGCTTCCGCGACCTGGCGAGGGAACGCACCTTCGCGCTGCACGAACTGTGTCAGCGCGTTGTTGAGTTCAGTCATCCGCGCAATGGCGACATTGAAGCGCAGGTCATCGAAGTAGCTCGTGACGTCGCTGATGGTCCGGTGCGTGAGCTTGTATAGCGGGTCACTGGCCGGCTGTCCTACCGATTCGGGCCATGCCTCGCCGTCTTCCTCATTGACTATGTTGCGCCACAGTCTCTGCAGGAACCGGTAGACGCCAACGATGCCGTCTGGCTGCCATGGGCGGTCCACGTCGAGCGGCCCCATGGCCATCTCGTACATGCGCAGCGTGTCAGCACCATAGGACTGGTAAATCTCGTCGGGCGAGACCGAGTTCTTCAGGCTCTTGCCCATCTTGCCGTAATGACGGCGCACAGGTTCACCCTGATAGAACAGGCCGTCCCCGGTCTCGACGACCTCGGCGGCAGGTACATACCGGCCGGCGGAATTGGTAAACGCGTCCGCGAGAATGTAACCCTGGTTGTACAGGCGCTGGAATGGCTCCGGTGTGGAGACGTGGCCCAGGTCGTAAAGGACCTTGTGCCAGAAACGCGAGTACAGCAGGTGCAAGACCGCGTGCTCGACACCTCCGATGTAGAGGTCGACCCCGCCGGTCCTGTCTGCCTCCCCGGTGCCTTCCATCCAGAACTTCTCGACGACCGGGTCGACAAATTGCTGGTCGTTCTCTGGGTCCAGGTAGCGCAGGTAGTACCAGCATGAGCCGGCCCACTGCGGCATGGTGCTGGTTTCCCGGCGGTACGGGCGCAGCCCGTGGCCAAGGTCCAGCTCGACGAACTCGAAGCCAGGTGCGCGGGACAGCGGCGTCTTCGGGTCGTCGCTCTCGCCTGCCGGATGCGGCCGGAAGTCGGTCATCGGGGGCAGCTCCACCGGCAGCATCGTCTCCGGCAGGGCGATCGGCAGGCCAGTATCGTCGTACACGATCGGGAAAGGCTCGCCCCAGTACCGCTGACGGGAAAATAGCCAGTCCCTCAGCTTGTAGGAGATCCTGCGGGTGCCCACACCTGACGACTCCAGCCACTGGACCACGCGGGACTTCGCGTCCTCGGTGCCCAGGCCGTTGAGCGAGATCTCGGCGCCATGGGAGTTGACCAGCTCACCATCCGCGTGGAACGCCTGCCCCCAGGTGGCCGGATCATCCGCGATGGCACCGGTGTGCTCGCTGAGCCACTGCTCGCTGGGCTGGACCACGGGCACGATCGGCAGGTTGATCTCAGTGGCGAGTTCGTAGTCCCGCTGATCGTGGGCGGGGACCGCCATGATGGCGCCCGTGCCGTAGCTGGCCAGCACGTAGTCCGAGATCAGGATGGGCATCCGCGCGCCAGAAGCGGGGTTCACGGCATAGCTGCCAAGGAACACCGCGGTTTTGGGTGCTTCACTTTGGCGCTGCCGGTCGCTGACCGATACCGTCCTGGTGACATACGCGGCCGCGGCCGACGACGGTGATCCGGCCGCTGAGTGACCGAGCAGGTCCCCGCCTCGCCACTCGGCAGGCGTCCCTTCCGGCCATTGCGCGGCCGTGAGTGCGGGCACCAGGGGATGCTCGGGCGCTAGTACCAGGAACGAGGCGCCAAACAGAGTATCCGGGCGTGTCGTGAAGACCTGGATCTCGTTGCCGCCGGCGGCCGGGAACCGGATGTCCGCGCCAACGCTGCGGCCGATCCAGTTACGCTGCATGGTCTTGAGCGAATCCGTCCAGTCCAGGCCATCCAGGTCCGCGAGCAGCCGGTCCGCGAAGGCGGTGATGCGCAGCATCCACTGGCGCATGCGGCGCCGGAAGACCGGATAGTTGCCGATCCCGGAGCGTCCATCCGCGGTGACTTCCTCGTTGGCCAGGACAGTGCCCAGACCAGGGCACCAGTTGACCGACGCTTCCTCCTGGAAGGCCAGCCGGTAAGAGTCGACGACGCGACGCCTGGTCGCGTCATCCAGGTCTCCCCACGGCAGGTGATCAGGGTTCGCTAGGGACGCAGCGGGCCGGGTGCCCTGCTCCAGCTCTTGGACCAGCTCTGCGATCGGGCGGGCCTGGCCGGTGTCCGGGTCGCACCATGCGTTGAAGAGCTGCAAGAAGATCCACTGGGTCCAGCGGTAGAACCTCGGATCAGCCGTGGAGATCTCACGTCGCGGGTCATGGGATAGTCCCAGGCGCCGGAGCTGCCGCTGCATATTCGCGATGTTCTGCGCGGCTGTCACCGCCGGATGCTGCCCAGTCTCGATGGCATACTGCTCGGCCGGCAGCCCGAACGCGTCGAAGCCGAACGGGTGCAGGACGATCTTGCCCTGCATGCGCATGTAGCGCGCATACACGTCCGACGCGATGTACCCGAGCGGATGGCCCACATGCAGCCCGGCGCCTGACGGATAGGGGAACATGTCCATGACGAAGAATTTTCGAGACGGGTCTAGTTCCACCCCGCCCGCTAGAGAGCCAGCAGGGTTCGGCGTCTCGAAGGTCCGCCGGTCAGACCAGATCTGCTGCCACTTCAGCTCAACCTGCTCAGCAAGGGTAGCGCTGTAGCGGAACCTCGCATCGTCAGCGCTTGGCTCAGAATTCATGAGTTGCGGACTCCCGAGTTGATTGTCCTAGTTGGTGCTGAACGTCCCAGTGATCACGGTCACCGAGGAACAGCGACACGGAACATCGCAGCCAGGCGACCAGCCAGGGGCCAGGCAGCCGGAGGCTAATACTTGATTTGTCGCGGTTTTCCGGCCGCGCTCGCTGTGGCTCGACAGCAATCTATACGTTATGCATAATGAATGCATGCCGTTGATCCAGGTGCGCGATGTCCCTGAGGACGTGCGCGACGAACTCGCCCGTAAGGCCGCGCTCGCCGGCAAATCCCTGCAGTCCTATCTGCTCGGCGAGCTGACGAAGCTCTCCGAGCGCCCCAGCATGGCCGAGATAGTCGCGCGGAACCAGGCCCGTGCCAGGGCCACCGGCTCCACCGTCACGATGTCCGACGCCGTGGCCGCGGTGCGCGCCGAACGGGACCAACACGAGACGTGAGCGGGTACGTCCTCGACGCCAGTGTCGCGGTCACCGCACTGACCGAACCCGGATCAGGCGCCGCCGACCTGCTCACCGACACCGACGCGGTCTTCCAGGCCCCCTCGATCTTCGACGTCGAGGTCATCAGCGCCCTGCGCGGACTGGTACGGGACGGGAAGTACGACCGCACCGCGGCGGGCGAGCTGATCGCCGACCTGATCATCCTGCCCGTCGAACGCTGGCACACCTCATCGCTCCTGCCGCGCATCTGGGAACTGCGCGCGAACCTCACCCCCTATGACGCCGCCTACGTAGCCTTGGCCGAGATGACCGGAGCGACCTTGCTCACCGGCGACGAGCGCATTTCCGCCGCACCCGCGACCCGCTGCGAGATCCGCATCATCAAATGACCGCCACCTGACGACGGGCCCGGCCGGTTGATTCCTCGCACCAGGCGGCACCTCGGCTCAGAACGGGCGGCCGCGTTCAGCGTGCAGGCCGGCCAGGACGCTGGTCAGCCGGGCGGCGGCCTGCGGCCAGGTGAACGAGGCCGCTAGCCGGTCACGGGCGCTGGCGGCGGGCTGGTCGCGGCCGTCGATCGCGTTTCGCAGCGCCTGGGCGG
>JALYVS010000495.1 GCA_030853115.1 Actinomycetota bacterium | reverse complement strand
CACCAGGACCACGCCCACGGCGGCGAGCATGGTCCGCAGGCTGAAGCGCTCCCGCATGAGCCTCCCCGCTCTCACCATGGGCCGGGCTGCCGCTCCGAAGTAACCTGGGCACATGGAGCGCACGTCCGAGTCAGGTCTGCCCATCGATCCCGTCTACGACGACAGCAAGCTTACGGATTTCCGGCCGGAAACAGATCTAGGCAGGCCCGGAAAGTATCCGTTCACTCGCGGAGTGTATCCCCGCATGTACGTCGACCGCCCGTGGACGATGCGTCAGTACGCCGGTTTCGCCACCGCGGCCGAGTCCAACCGCCGGTACCACGAGCTTATCGAGGCTGGTACCACCGGGCTCTCGGTCGCCTTCGACCTGCCCACCCAGATGGGGTACGACTCCGACTCCCCGGTCGCGCACGGCGAGGTGGGCAAGGTCGGGGTGGCCATCGACAGCGTCGACGACATGCGCACGCTGTTCAGCGACATCCCGCTCGAGGGCGTGTCCACCTCGATGACGATCAACGCGCCGGCCGCGCTGCTGCTGCTGATGTACCAGACGGTCGGGGAGGAGCAGGGCGCGCGCCCGGACAAGCTGACCGGGACGATCCAGAACGACGTGCTCAAGGAGTACATCGCCCGGGGCACCTACATCTACCCGCCCCGCCCGTCGCTGCGCCTGGTCGCCGACACCTTCGCCTACTGCCACGCCGAACTGCCCAAGTGGAACACGATCTCCATCTCCGGTTACCACATGGCCGAGGCCGGCGCGACCCCGGTGCAGGAGATCGCGTTCACGCTCGCCAACGCCAGGGAGTACGTCCGGACGGCGCTGAAATCCGGCCTGGACATCGACGACTTCGGCCCCCGGCTCTCGTTCTTCTTCGTCGCCCGGACCACGCTGCTGGAGGAGGTCGCGAAGTTCCGCGCGGCCCGCCGGCTGTGGGCTCACATCATGAAAAACGAGTTCGGAGCCCAGGACCCCAGGTCGCAGATGCTGCGGTTCCATACCCAGACGGCCGGCGTCCAGCTCACCGCGCAGCAGCCCGAGGTGAACATGGTCCGGGTCAGCCTGCAGGCGCTGGCGGCCGTGCTGGGCGGGACGCAGTCGCTGCACACCAATTCCTTCGACGAGGCGCTCGCGCTGCCCAGCGCCAAGGCGGCCCGGCTGGCGCTGCGCACCCAGCAGGTGATCGCCTACGAAAGCGACCTGACCGCGACCGCGGACCCGTTCGCGGGCTCGTACGTCATCGAGTCGATGACCGACGAGGTGGCCAGCGCCGCCGAAGCGCTGATGGGCCGGATCGAGGAAATGGGCGGCGCGGCGGCGGCGATCGAGCGCGGTTTCCAGAAGGCCGAGATCGAGGGCGCGGCCTACCGCATCGCCCGCGAGATCGACGAGGGCGAGCGGGTGATCGTCGGCGTGAACAAGTTCGTCTCCGACGGCGAGGAACCCTATCAGCCGCTCCGCTTCAACCCGGCCCTGGAAGCCGAGCAGGCGGCCCGGCTGGCCGTTATCCGGGACCGGCGGGACGCCGCGGCGGCCGGCCGCGCCCTTTCCGCGGTCAAGAAGGCCGCCGAAGGCACCGATAACGTGCTTTATCCGCTGCGGGACGCACTGCGGGCCGACGCCACTCTCGGTGAGGTCTGCGACGCACTGCGGGACGTCTGGGGCGAGTATCAGCCCGAAAGTATTTGACAATTTAACCATTGGGCCTGGAGGTCAGCCTTGGCTATCGAGTGGAATCCATCCCGCGGTCCGACGCTCGGTGTCGAATGGGAGGTACAGCTCATTGACACTAAGACCAAGCTGCTCCGCCAGGAAGCCGGGAAGCTCATCGACGAGCTGCCGGTGAGCGGCGAGACCGGTGAGCACCCGCGGATCCGCCACGAGCTGATGCAGTCCACCCTTGAGCTGGTCACGGGCATTTGCAGCACGGTTTCCGAGGCGAAAGACGACCTGGCCGGGACGATTGCCGAACTCCAGCGGACGGCCGCCGGGCACGGTATCCTATTGGCGTGTGCCGGCACGCACCCGGTGAGTAACTGGCAAGATGCGACGATGGCGCCTATCCAGCGCTATGCGGAGCTTGTTGAGCAAATGCAGTGGCTTGCCCGCCGCGTTCAGACCTTCGGCGTGCACGTTCATGTGGGGATTCGTGACGGGGGCAAGGCGATTCCGATCGTCAATGCCCTCGCTGCTTATCTTCCGCACTTCCTTGCGATCACCGCGTCGAGCCCGTTCTGGTGCGGGTACGACACCGGACTTGCCTCCAGCAGGTCCGTGACCTTCGGCGCGTTGCCGACGGCGGGGATACCGCACCGGCTCGCGGACTGGAAACAGTTCGAAGACTACATGGACACCCTGCTGCGTGCTGGGACGATTCGCAGCATCAAGGAGGTCTGGTGGGACATCCGGCCGCACCCGGACTTCGGCACCGTCGAGATCCGCATGTTCGACGGGGTTCCGACGCTGCGCGAGGTGGGCATGGTCGCCGCGCTCTCACAGTGCCTGGTCCAGCTATTCGACTTCCAGCTGGACCGCGGCTACACGCTGCCTGCCCCTTCGTCCTGGGTGGTCAGGGACAACAAGTGGCGCGCGACGCGGTACGGGCTGGACGCGATCGTGATCACTGACGAGGCCGGCAGCACCGCGCCGCTGCGCGACGAGCTTTACGAACTGCTCGCCGAGCTCGAGCCGGTCGCGGCCAGGCTCGGCTGCTCGGACCAGCTTTCGGTGGCCGCCGAGGTACTCCAGTACGGTGCCTCCTACGAACGACAGCGGGATGTCTACACGCACACCGGAGACCTGGTCGCCGTGGTGGACTCCCTGGTCGCCGAGTTCGCGGAAGACAGGTTCTGCACGCAGGGGGATGGTGAGCATGGCAGGCAATGACCTGCTCGCGGATCTCAGCACGTTCCTCGCCGAGCACGAGGCCGAGCTGATCGAGTTCCGCCGCGATCTGCACGCGCACCCCGAACTGGCCCACGCCGAGCATCGCACGACCCGCCGGGTCGCGCTGCGGCTGGCCGCGGAGGGCCTGCGACCGGTGATCATGCCCAAGGGCACCGGCCTGATCGTCGACATCGGGCCGGAACAGACTTCTTACGCCGAACGGCCCGTGGTGGCACTACGGGCTGACCTTGACGCGCTGCCGATGGCGGACGTCAAGGACGTCCCCTATCGCTCCACCGTGCCCGACGTCTGTCATGCGTGCGGCCATGACGTGCACACCACCGTACTGCTCGGCGCGGGCATGTTCCTGGCCCGGCAGGCCGCCGCGGGCCTGCTGCCCGGCCGGGTCCGGCTGGTCTTCCAGCCCGCTGAGGAGGCGGCCGGCGGCTCTCTGGATGTGCTCGCGGCGGGCGGCATCGCCTCGGTCGGCCGGATCTTCGCCCTGCACTGCGACCCCCGCCTGGACGCCGGCCTGCTGGGCGTGCGCTCGGGGGCGATCACCGCGGCCTGCGACAAGATCGAGGTACGGGTCTCCGGGCCCGGCGGTCACACCGCCCGGCCGCACCTGACCACGGACCTGGTCTACGCGCTCGGCAAGATCATCACCGAGGTGCCGGCCGCGCTGTCCCGGCGGGTGGACCCGCGATCCAGTCTCAGCCTGGTCTGGGGCCGGGTCGCCGCGGGGACCGCGGCCAACGCCATTCCGGACACCGGAGTCGTGGAGGGGACCGTGCGCTGCCTCGACGACGAGGCCTGGCACTCCGCACCCGACCTGATCAAGGGACTGATCGACTCGGTGGCCTCCGCGTACGGGCTGCACGCGGAGTTCAGCTACCAGCGCTACGTGCCGCCCACGGTCAACGACCAGGCCAGCACGGCCATGATCTCGGCCGCGGCGCTGGGTGTGCTGGGCGCGGGCTCGGTCGTCCAGTCGCCGCAGAGCCTGGGCGGCGAGGACTTCGCCTGGTACCTGGAGTCGATCCCCGGCGCGCTGGCCCGGCTGGGCACCCGGGTGCCCGGTTCGGCCGTGTCGCTCGACCTTCACCAGCCGACGTTCGACATCGATGAGCGGGCGATCGGCGTCGGCGTCCGGGTGATGGCGGCCACCGCGGTCACCGCCCTGTGGGACGACGGCGCGATCGTCGCCCAGCCGTTCCCCGGCGTCACCGGCGCCTTACCCGCTCACCAGGGCGCCCCGGCCAGCCCGCCCCCGCTGGCCGGCCCGTACTAGCCGCGCCGTCTGGGCACAGGCCGGTACGACCGTTAGGCTGGGTGGGGTTTCTCAGGTGCCCGCCCGGCCGGCGGGCTCGTCGTGGAGAGTGCGGCAGCATGGCAGCTAACCAGTCGTCAGGCGGCTCGCCATGGCGCGACACGCCGGAAGCAGCGCGCGACACGCCGAAAGCAGCGCGCGACACGCCGAAAGCAGCGCGCGACACGCCGGAAGCTGCGCGCAGCGCGCCGGAAGCGCCGGGGGCCGGTCCCGCGG
>JALYVS010000494.1 GCA_030853115.1 Actinomycetota bacterium | reverse complement strand
CGGCAGGGCCGCGTCCGCAGAGTCGCCGTCGTCGGGCGGACCGGTGCGGATCTTGACCGAGGCTTCGGCCAGGGACAGCGCCAGCAGGGACGTCTTGGCCAGCTCCTTGGCGTTCGGCTGGCGGGCGTAGTCCCACTGGCCGGGCACGATGTGCTCGGTCAGCGCGCGCAGGCCGGCTAGTTTCTCCTCCGGATCGGTGACCAGGCGGGGGGTGCCGTAGATCATCGCGCTGCGGTAGTTGACCGCGTGCTCGAAAACCGACCGGGCCAGCACCAGCCCGTCCAGGTGGGTCACCGTGACGCAGATGGTGGCCCGCGGGGCGCTGACCAGGCTGCGGCTGGCCACCGAGCCGTGCAGGTACAGGGTGTCCCCGGCCAGGCCGTACACGGTGGGGACGACCATCGGGTCGCCGTCCACCACCACCCCGAGATGGCAGATCACCCCGGCCGCCAAGATGGCGTCCAGGTCCCGCCGGTCGGTGCTGCCCTGCTCGCGCAGGCGGCGGTGCCTGGTGCGCTCGGTCACGGGCAGGTTGGAGGATTCGGCCATGGCTGGATTGTAAGGCGTGGCTTAGCCGGGCTTTCGGGCCAGCTGACCTGGAGCAAGCACCACGGCCCGTTCGGCCGCAGGTTCTTTAACTAAGGTGAGGACATGAAGATCGGATTCGGCGCGCCGATAGCGGGCGCATGGGCCACCCCGGGATACCTGTCCGCCTTCGCCGAGCAGGCCGAGGAAGCCGGCTACGCGTCGCTGTGGACCTTTCAGCGGCTGCTGGTCCCCGAGGGCTCGGACATGGAGCCGGTGTACCGCAGCGTGCTCGACCCGCTGGTGGCGCTGGGTTACGTGGCCGCCCGGACGTCGCGGATCCGGCTCGGCGTGGCGATCATCAACCTGCCGTTCATCTCCCCCGCCTACCTGGCCAAGCAGGCGACAACCGTCGACGTGCTGTCCGGCGGACGGCTCGACCTGGGCCTGGGCATCGGCTGGATGCCCGAGGAGTTCGCCGCGACCGGTGCGACCATGCCGCGGCGCGGCGCGCGCGCCGAGGAGTACCTCACCGTGCTGCGGACGCTGTGGGCTGACGAGGTCAGGTCCCATGACGGCGATTTCTACACGATCCCGGCTGGACGGCAAGACCCCAGGCCGGTCCAGCGGCCAGGACCGCCGGTGCTGCTCGGCGGCATGTCCGCGCCAGCCATGGAGCGGGCGGGGCGGATGGCGGACGGCTGGATCACCTCGAGCCGCGCCGACCTGGCCAAGGTCAGCGAGGCGATCGGCGTGATCAGGGGGGCGGCGTCGGCCGCGGGCCGCGATCCCGAGGCCGTCCGCATCATCTGCCGGGGCGTGGTGCTGGCCGGCGCGCCGGAGCAGGGACCAGACGGCGGCCGCCGTCTGCTGTCCGGCAGCTACCAGCAGATCCGCGAGGACGCCGAGTGGCTGGCCGGGCAAGGGGTGACCGAGCTGTTCTACGACCTGAACTGGGATCCGCAGGTCGGCAACCCGTCGGTGGCGCCGGCGGCCGCGGCCCAGCGGGCCCGTGAGATCCTGGCCGAACTCGCTCCGGGCCGTTAGCACCCGGGTGCGCCCTCAGCGGGCTGTGGGCGCCCCGGTCAGGCCCTCCCGGTAGGCGATGGCGGCAGCCTCGGTGCGGCTGGCCGCGCCGAGCTTGCCGAGGATATTGGACACGTGCACGCTGGCGGTCTTCGGCGCGATGAACAGGACCGAGGCGATCTCCCGGTTGCTACGGCCCGCGGCGATGAGGCGGAGCACCTCACGTTCCCTAGCCGTCAGGGCGGCCAGTACCGTGCCGTCGCCGTGCTGCTCCGCGGTCCCGATCCTGGCCCGGCGGGCCAGGTCATCGAGGGCCTGGCGCAGCGGTCTGGCGCTGAGCTCGTCGGCGGTCTGCGCGGCCTGGCGCCATTGTTCCGCTGCCTCGTCCCGGCGGCCCGCCTCGGCGAGGGCCTCGGCCAGCCGCCACCGGGTGCGGGCGACCTCGTAGACGTAGGCGGGCCCGAACTCATCCAGGACTGCCTGCCAGGCCTGCGGGTCGTTCTCGCCGCTGGCGCGGAGGTACTCCGCCTCGGCCCGGGCCAGCCAGCCGCGGCCCTCGGGGCCGAGGATGAACTTGGGCCGCCGGGCGAAGGCGGCCCCCTCACGGGCAATCTTCCGCAGGTCAGCGGCCGCGGCCAGCTCGGCTGCGGCCAGGTCGTCGTCGTTCGCGGCGCGGGCCTGGACGGCCCGGTCGGCGTGCGCGCTCAAGGCGACCGCGGCCGGCCTTATCACCGACGGTCCGTAACCCCACGGCGGGATGATGCTGACCGCGATGGCGGCCCGGGCCTCGGTCAGGGCCTGCTCGGTGTGGCCCTGCCAGAGGGCGTGCTCGGCGAGCAGGCCGCGCGCGGTGAACTCGTCGAACCCGGGCGCCGACCAGAACGGCTCGATCCAGGCGCGCCGTTCCGCCACCGCCGAGTTGCCGCGCGCGACGTCGATGAACAGGGCCATCGAGGACAGGTAGGCCTCGGCGATGCTGGTGACCCGGACCGGGAAGCCGTCGGCGATCTGCTGGGCGTGGTCCCACTTGCCGTCCGCGAAGTGGCACTGAAAATGCAGGTGCTGAACGTCCAGTCCGAACGGCGCCATGCCGAGCCCGGTCTGGTTGGCCCGCTTGGTCCCTTCGTGGGCGACCTCGGCACCGATGGTCAGGTCGCCCCGTTCCAGGTGGGCCCGCGCGAGGTGGTAGGCGGCCCGGAGTTCCACGCCGAGGACCTTGGCCGCGCGGGCCTGCTTGTGCGCATCGGTCAGCAGCGTGATGGCTTCGTCGTTGCGGCCTTCGCGGTTGCTGATGAAGCCCAGGGTCACGAGCGCATCGGCCTGCACCCAGGGTGCGTCGGCGGCCCGGGCCGCGGCGAGCGCGCGGGCCGCCCATTCCTTGGCCCCGGTGAACGCGTCCTCGGTCAGCAAGGTGTTGGCGTAGGTGGACATGGCGCGTGCCCGCTGCCACGTCGGCGGGTCCGCGGGGGTCGCCTCGACCGTGGCCCGGGCGACCGCGACGGCTTCGGCCAGGGCCTTGGGGTCATCCAGCTGATTGAGGAAGAACGCCAGCCGCTCACCGATCCTGCTGGCCAGGCTAACGTCCTGGGGGCCAGCATCGGTGTCCGCCTGGGCCGCGAGCGCCTGCCGCAGCCGGCGAAGCAGGTGCACGGCGTGCTCGATGTCGCCGCTGTCGGCCGCGTTGTCCGCCGAAAGCAAGCCCAGCTTGCCCCGGGCCATGCCCGCCGTCTTCTCCGGCTCGGCGACCCGTTCCCACAACGCGAGCGCCTGGTCGAAATGACGGTGCGCCTCGGCGGGCGCGCCGAGCCGCTCGGCCTCCTCCCCGGCCTGCACGGAGGCGGCGAAGGCCCCGGGAATGTCGTGGCTGGCCAGGCAGTGCTGGGCCAGCTCTGCTACCGTCCCCGGCACGGTCAGCCGCTGCGGCTCAGCCAGCAGTGAGCTCATCGTGGCGTGCAGCCTGGTTCGCTCCCCTGGCAGCAGGTCCGCGTAGACAGCTTCGCGCAGCAGGGCATGCCGGAAGACATAACTTTCCGTGCCGTCGGGAACCAGCAGCTGATGCGCGACCGCTTCTCTGACCGCGCCCTCGTACTCGGCGGCCTCTAGGCCCGAAGCGGCGCGGACCAGTTCATCGTCGGCCTTGCGCCCGGCCACGGCCGCGGCACGGAGGACCCGCTGGGTCGCGTCGGAGAGCTGCTCGACCCGGCTGAGCAGGAGCGCCGCCAGACCCGCGGGCAGGGCGCTGCGGTCGGCGGGATCCCGGACCGAGGCGGCGAGCAATTCCTCGGCGTAATAGGCGTTGCCTTCAGCCCGGGCCACGATGTCGTTCAGCTCGGTCGCGTCAATGCGGCCGGGCGCGGCCGCGGTCAGGTGCTCGGCCAGGGCCGAGGGAGCGAGCGGCGCGAGGTCGACGGAGATGACGCCGGGCAGCCGTTGCAGTTCGGCTATCACCGGCCGCAGCGGGTGGCGGCGGTGCAGGTCGTCGGTCCGGTACGTGCCGATCAGCGCGACCCGCTCGCGGTGCAGCACCCGGGACAGGAACGTCACCAGGTCCCGGGTGGAAGTGTCGGCCCAGTGCAGGTCCTCCAGCACCAGCAGCACCGGCGCCGCGGCCGCGAGCTCGGTGAGCAGGCCGAGCACCCCGCCGAACATCTGCTGCCGGGCCAGGCCTGAGCGTTCCTCACCGGCCAGGCGCCCGTCGCCGCTGTCCGGGAGCAGCCGGCCCAGGGCCGGACGTGAGCTGAGCGCGTCCCGGACGCCGGTGGACTGCGCAGCCCCCCGCAGCGCGTCGGCCAGCGGCAGGTAGGGCACGCTGTCGCCGAGCTCGGCGCACTGGCCGGACAGCACGGTGAAACCGCGTCCGGCGGCGAGCTGGGTGACCTCCCGGACCAGGCGCGAC
>JALYVS010000493.1 GCA_030853115.1 Actinomycetota bacterium | reverse complement strand
CGGCGTAGGCCCGCGGCATCGCGGCGATCCGGGCGGGCACCAGGGCCCGCGCCGCGAGCACCGCCCCGCACGGCAGGACCACGGCCAATTCCCGGGAGACGTTGGGCAATGTCATCACGGAAACCATGTACGTGCCGACGTTGAAGACGATCGCGGCCAGCAGCAGCTGCTCGGCCCGGCTGGCCCGGCGCCAGGTCCATATCACCCGGGCCAGGCCGAATAGGGCGGCCAGCAGGCAGATCAGCCCGAGAGCGGCACTGGCGAAAGCCAGCTTGTGACCCGGCTCGCCGGCCGCCCCGAAAAGGATACGGACGTCCAGCCACACCGTCGACGCATGCTGCGGCCATAGCCTCGGCGGAGCGAGCCGCGTCTTGGGCGGGACCATCACGAACGCGCCGAAATGCCTCATCGCCGCCCGGAGCGCCGGCTCCAGCGGCACGGACACGACCGCGGCGACCACGAGCGCCATGTCGCCGGAGCGGAGCTTGCGCCCGGCTAGCACGCGATAGCCGCAGACCAAGACGACGGCTGGCACCGCGACATAGCGGACGGTGGCGTCGCTGAGCTGGCCGGCGCACAGGATCAGGCCGACCAGCGGCGCCGTGAACCGCCGGTCCGGCATCCGGTCGATGAGCAGGAAGGACACCAGCAGGAACATCGCGGTCCCGATGTGGTCGGGTTCCTCCAGCACCACCCATACGGTCGGCACGGCTAGCAGCGGCGCGGCCAGCACCGCGACGACGACCGCGCCGCGCACCACCCTGGCCGGGCCGCGGCTGCTGGTCACGGCCAGGGCCACGGTGCCCGCCGTGACGATCAGGTAGGTCAGCGCGGAGCTGACGTGGACGGCCAGGTTGCCCATCCCGAACAGCAGCTCAACGGTCCCGTTCAGCGGCAGTTCGAAGGCGTAGAAGGTCGCGTCGCCGAAGATCCAGCCGTGCAGCATGAGGTGACCGTGCACTAGGTCCCACGCCTGCAGTGCGCTATTCGCGCCGTCCGAATCCACTCGCCCGCCGAACGAGATCCGCAGGAAGAACGCGAATAGCACCAGGCCGCCAGCGACCCACGCCGCCGCGGCCGGCCACCGGCGCGCCCCCGGCCGCGCTCCCAGACCCTCCGCCGGCAGACCCTCTTCCGGCAGGTTCTTCGCCGGCAGATTCTCCTCCGGCGGCAACCGGGTCCGTCCGTCCACTAGTTCCGAACCACCCGGAAATCGCTCGTCCGCCTGCATATCAGGACCCTACTCATACGCTCAAAACCAGGCCGCACCAGAACGTGGGTTAGCCCGCTGCCCCGGCCGCCGTCCTGGCTCACCCCCAGCGGGGTTGACACCTATCGTAATGAGTGTCCTGATGATCGTTCCTGGCCGGACACGCGGGAATCGTGTGGCCCGTGGTCGCCGGCCCGATCGAGAGGCCGCTGAATTGATCCCGAACGCTGCCGCGGTCAGCCCGGACGATGCCGCTGATCCCTTCCTCGACGTGACCCGGCTGACCCCGTCGGCCCCGGTCACGCTGGCCGAGGTGGCCGTCGCGGTCCGGGCCAGCTTCGGGCTCACCGGCGAGCTCGACCGGTTGCCTGGCGAGGCCGACGACAACTTCCTGCTCCGGAGCACGGCCGGCCCTCGCTATGTGGTGAAGCTCGCGCACCTGCGCGCCGACCCCGAGGTGATCAGCGTTCAGGTCCGGGTGCTGAGGCATATCGAGTCCGCCGCCGCCGCGCTACCCGTCCCGCGCGTCGTCCCGGCCGTCGGCGGAGAGCCCTGGACCGTGGTCGCGGACGGCCCGCTGCGCGGCCGGGTGGTCCATGTCATCAGCTACCTGGACGGCCAGCTGCTCCGGTCGGCGCCGACGTCGGCCGCGCTGCGGCGCAGGCTGGGGGCGACCCTGGCCACGCTCGGTCAGGCGCTACGCGACTTCGACGACCCGCTCGTGCGGCGGCCGCTGCTGTGGGATCTGGCCCAGCTGCCCCGGCTCGGGCCGCTGCTGGCCGAGCTACCCCCTGGTCCGGGCGCTAGCCGGCTCGACGAGCAGCTCAGCCGGTTCACCGCGGAGGTGGTGCCGCGGCTGGCCACCCAGCGCAGCCAGCTCGTGCACAACGATTTCAGCCCGGATAACGTCCTGGTCGGCGCCGATGCCAGCTGTGTCGCCGGGATCATCGACTTCGGCGACGTCACGGTGACCGCGCTGGTCAGCGATGTCGCCATCGCCGCGGCCTACCAGCTTTCCGCCGGACCGGACCTGCTCGGGCCCGCGCTTGACCTGATCAGCGGCTATCACGCCATCACCCCGCTGGCCGGCCGCGAGCTCGATCTGCTGGCGGAGCTGATGCTGGCCCGGATCCTGGCCCGGATCGTGATCAGCGAGTGGCGCGCCGCCCGGTTCCCCGGCAACCGCGCCTACATCCTGCGCAACACCCCGAGGGCCTGGGAGCACCTGAGCCGCCTGCTGGCCATCCCCGGACCCGAGATCACCGCGCGCATCCACCGCGCGTGCCGTCCGGAGGCCAGGAATGCCTGATCACGCGCACATGGTCAACGCGTTCGATATCGACACCGTCGAAACCCTCGATCCCGGGCTGCGCCGGATCGTCAAGCGGCGGGCGGACCTGCTCGGGCCGGCCTACAAGCTGTTCTACCGCAACCCCGTCCGGTTTGTCCGGGCGGAGGGAGTGCACCTGTACGACGCGGACGGCCAGGCTTACCTGGACGCGTACAACAACGTGCCCTCGGTCGGGCACTGTCACCCGCGGGTCGTCGAGGCGATCGCGCGCCAGGCCGCGACCCTGAATACCCACACGCGCTACGCCAGCGACCTGGTCCTGGACTACGCCGAGCGGCTGCTCGCGACGTTCCCGGCGGCCCTGGGCCACGTCATGTTCACCTGCACCGGCAGCGAGGCGGTCGACCTGGCGTTGCGCATCGCGCGCTTCCAGGCCGGCGGTGACGGCACGCTCATCACCGCCAACGCCTATCACGGCGTTACCACCGCGGCCGCCGAGATCTCCCCGAGCCTCGGCCCGGGTGTCCCGCTGGGCCGTCCGGTCTGGACCGTCACGCCGCCCGTACCAGATTCGGATCCGGGCCTGGCGGCTCCGGTCACGGCCCACGACGCCGGCCTCGCGTTCGCCGCCCGGGTCCGCGCCGCCATCGCCGACATGACCAGGCACGGAGTCACGTTCGCGGCCTTCATCGCCGACAGCATCTTGTCCACCGACGGGATCCTGCCCGATCCGGCCGGGTTCCTGCGCCCCGTGATCGACGCCGTGCACGAGGCCGGCGGCCTCTACATCGCCGATGAGGTCCAGTCCGGCTTTGCCCGCACCGGAGACGCTATGTGGGGCTTCCAGCGCCACGGCATCGTGCCCGACCTCGTCGTCATGGGCAAGCCGATGGGCAACGGCATGCCGATCGCCGGGGTCGCCGTCCGTCCCGAGATCGTCGCGGAGTTCGGCCGTCAGGTCAGGTACTTCAACACCTTCGGCGGCAACTCCGTCTGTGTGGCCGCCGCCGCCGCGGTGCTCGACGTGGTCGAGGCCGAAGGCCTCCAGGAAAACGCCCGCGTCGTCGGCCGCTACCTGCTCGACGCGCTCGTGGCCATCGCCGACGGCACGCCCCGCATCGGCGGCGTCCGCGGGGCCGGCCTGTACGCCGGGGTGGACTTCGTCGAACCCGGCACCGCCGCACCTGACGGCGACGCCGCCATCCGCGTCGTCAACGCCTTGCGCGAGCGCCACGTCCTCATCAGCGCCACCGGCCCGCACGGGAACACCCTCAAGATCCGCCCGCCGCTGCCTTTCGCCACCGAACACGTCGACCAGCTCACCGCCGCCCTGTCCGACGCCCTCGCCACCACCTTCCACCTCCCCGCCTAATGGTCCCGGGGCGCTCAGGACCCGCGCCGGGCGCGCGCCCGCCGCTTGCCTTCGTGCATGGCCTGTACCCGGGCGACCGGGATCGCCCGCCCCTCCTCCACCAGCGCCTCGCTCAGCCGCTGCGGCGCAGGCAACTGCCCCGCCCACACCCGGCCAGCCCCGTGCCCGCCGAGCAGCCCCGGCACCGTGTGCACGGTGAAGTCCGCGGGCACCACCGCCTCGAGGTCCTCCCAGCGCACCGGAAACGACACCGGCGCCCCCGGCCGGATCCGCGGGCTGTACGCCGCCGCGACCGTCGCGCCGCCCGCCCTGGTCGAGTCCAGGAAGACCTTGCCCGCCCGATCCTCGCGGATGAACGCCGTGGTGGCCAGCGCCGGATCCAGACGCTCAGCCCGTGCCGCCAGCGCCCGGGTCGCCGCGGCCACTTCCTCAGTGCCAGCGTCCACCGGCACGTAGATGTGCACCCCCTTCGACCCGCTGGTCTTGACCGCCCCGGCCAGGCCCGCGTCGATCAGCGCCTGCCGCACCAGCAGCGCCGCCGCCACCGCCTGACCGAACGGGCCGCCCTCCGGCGGGTCGATGTC
>JALYVS010000492.1 GCA_030853115.1 Actinomycetota bacterium | reverse complement strand
GGACGGCGAGTACGCCGCGGACCCGGGACGGCAAGTCTTCCGCGGACGGCACCCGGTACGGGATGCGAGCCGCCTTGATCTTGGCCTTGGCGCGGGTGATCCGCTGCCCCACGGTGCTCTCCTGGACCAGGAAGGCACGCGCGATCTCCGGCACGGTCAGGCCGCCGGCCATCCGCAGCGTCAGCGCCACGCGGGTCTCCATCGCGAGCGCCGGGTGACAGCAGGTGAAGATCAGCCGGAGCCGCTCGTCTTCGATGACGCCGGGAGGCCCGGCCGGGTCGCCGCCGCCGCCGCCGTACAGCAGCTGAGCCTCCTTATGCTTGTCGCCGCGCTTGTTCTCGCGCCGGATCCGGTCGATGGCCTTGCGGTGGGCGGTGGTCATCAGCCAGGCGCCGGGGCTGGGGGGTACCCCATCGGCCGGCCACCGCCTGACCGCGGCCGCGAACGCCTCGGCCGCCGCTTCCTCGGCGATACCGAGATCACCGAAACGCCTAGTCAGGGTCGCGACTACCCGCGCCCACTCCTCATGGTGGGCCCGGGTGACCGCCTCCCGGGCGTCGGCCGCGCTTACAGGAACGGACGCACCTCGACCTTGCGGTGGCAGGCCTTCGACCCTTCGGCGGCGAGCTTGAGTGCCACGTCGAGATCGGCGGCCACCATGACCCAGAAGCCGGCGAGATACTCCTTCGACTCCAGGAAGGGCCCGTCGGTGAACATCGGCTCCTCGCCTCGGTTGTCGATGACGGTGGCCGAGCTGGGCGCGGCGAGACCGCCGGCGAAAACCCAGTGCCCCTCCGCTATGAGCCGGTCGTTGAACACGTCGATGGCCGCCATCTCCTCCGGGGTGGCCAGGCCGGTCGTGTCGGCGATCACGGAAACTAGGTACTGCATCTCGGATCATCTCCTGTGCTCCGGGCGCCCCTCGCGGGCGGCCGCTCACCCCTGCTACGAACACCCCTGCCCCGATTCGACACCGCCTCGCGGATTTCTTTCGAGGGAGGATCCGCAGGTGCGGCTGATCGAGGCTACGGCCACCAGTGATGCCCGACGATCAGCGCCTCGAGTCCGCGCAGGCGGCTAGCCGCTAGCGGCGCGGGGGGACCGGGGCGGTCGAGCGCGACGCGGAGGTCGGCGGCGAGGTAGCTTGCCTCACGGACCTCGCACTGGGCCCGGAGGGTATCCGGCGAGGTCGCCGTGGCACTGGCAATGACGTCGAGAACGGCCTCGAAGTGCGGGCCACTAAACCGGGCCAGGAAGAACCAGTCATCGGCCGGCTCGCCGAAGCGGGCCCACTCGAAGTCCAGCAGCGCCGTCACGCTCCGATCGGACGCGAGCCAATTGCCCCAGTGACAGTCCGCGTGAACCGGGACGACGGCCCGGGCGGGCACCGGCGCACGCTTCGCTATCGCCATCAGGCCGCCGAGCAGCGGCTGGGGCACCATCTCGTCCCGGTCCACGGTCGCGAGGTGCTCGATCTCAGCGACGAGCGCAGCCTGGCTGACGAACCCGCCGTGGTCGAGTGTTTCCCGCATAATCTGCCCGGCGTGGCCCGCGGGTATCCAGCGGTGCAGCCCGTCGAGCCGCCGGACCGCCGCCTCGGCCAGCAGGCACGCGGTCACGCCGTCCACACCGGGCAGGCCCATGCCGGGAGCCGTGCCCGGCACCCGGGCGTAGCAGGCGTAGCGAACCTCGCGGTCTGCCAGCCGGAAGAGGCCGCTGCCGAGCAGCGGGGCCGTCAGGCCGGCGGGCAGGTGGGGCACCAGGGCGATCTCCCGGTCCAGCCGCGAATGGCCGGCGGCGTCGATGACCTTCACGACGACGTCCGGGCTGACGTAGACGTGGTGAGAGCTGCTCTGGGCGGCGGCCATCGGGCCGGGATCATGGCCCAGGACCGCCGCCGCGATCGCGCGAGCGGCATCGTCAGCTCCCCGCCGGCCGGTCAAGGGAGGTCACAACGCGGGGGGGACGACGTGCTGGGGCGGTTCATCCGAGTGCCCATCAAGGAGTGTGCGGATGCGGACACTTTAGATGGGCGAACCCGCCAGGTGCGCGGCGGCCCGGCCATCGCTTCGCTAACCTGCTCGAGTAGGCCGCGCCGGGGTCCACGGGTGGCGCCCCGGGCGGCGTCCTGGCGGCGAGGAAGCGAAGAGGCGACATGGGCCCTGAGGAGTTCCGGGCGGCTGGTCATGAGCTGATCGACTGGATCGCGGACTACCGGGCCCGGATCCCGCAGCTGCCGGTCCAGGCGCAGGTCCAGCCGGGTGAGGTGGCGGAGCAGCTGCCGAGCCGGGCGCCGGAGCAGGCCGAGCCGTTCAGCCGGGTGCTGGCCGACCTCGAAGCCGTCGTGGTCCCGGGCGTGACCCAGGTTCAGCACCCCCGTTACTTCGGCTGGTTCCCCTCGAACGCGACCCTCAGCTCCGTGCTGGGCGACCTGGCCACCTCCGGGCTGGGAGCGCTCGGGATCACCTGGCAGTCCGCCCCCGCGCTGACGGAGGTCGAGGAAGTCGTGGTCGGGTGGCTGCGCGAGCTGACGGGGCTGCCCGCATCGTGGCGAGGCGTCATCCAGGACACGGCGTCCAGCGGGTGCCTCGTCGCGCTGCTGGCGGCCCGCGAGCGCGCGACGGGCTACTCCGAGACCCGCGGCGGGATGCAGGCCGAGCCCGCGCCGCTGACCGTCTACACCACCGAACACGCTCACTCCTCGATCCCGAAGGCCGTGGCCCTGGCCGGCTTCGGGCGGGACAACCTGAGGTTCGTCGAGGTCGACCCGGTCACCTACGCCATGCGTCCCGGCGCGCTGGCCGCGGCGCTGGTGGCTGACGTTGCGGCCGGCCGGCGCCCGGCCGCCGTCGTGGCCAGCATCGGTACCACCGGCACCACGGCCGTGGATCCCCTCGCGCAGATCATCCCGCTGGCCCGCCAGTACGGGATGTGGGTGCATGTCGACGCGGCGATGGCGGGCTCGGCGCTGCTGCTGCCGGAGATGCGCTGGCTCATCGCCGGGGTGGAAGGCGCGGACTCGCTGGCCTGGAACCCGCACAAATGGCTGGGCACCGTGCTGGACTGCTCGCTGCTCTATGTCGCTGACCCGGACCACCTGATCCGGGTCATGTCGACTAGCCCGTCCTATCTCCGTTCGGCCGCCGACGGTGCGGTCACGCAGTACAAGGACTGGGGTATCCCGCTGGGCCGGCGGTTCCGGGCGCTCAAGCTGTGGTTCCACCTCCGGCTGGACGGGGCCGAGGCCATCCGGGCCCGGCTCCGGCGCGACCTGGAGAACGCTCGCTGGCTCGCCGAGCAGGTCTCCCGCACCCCCGGCTGGCGCGTCCTGGCCCAGGTCAACCTGCAGACCGTCGTGCTCAGGCACGAACCCGCCGGCCTCGTCTCCGGTACCGGCGCGGTGCTCGATGCCGGGGCGCTGAACGCGCACACCCTAGCCTGGGCCGACGCGGTCAACACCTCAGGCTCGGCGCTGGTGACGCCGTCCCTGCTGGACGGCACCTGGGCGGTCCGGGTCTCAATCGGAGCCGAGCCCACCGAACGCGCCGACGTCGAGGAACTATGGTGCCTACTGCAGCAGGCCGCGTCGAGCCCCGAGGAATTGATCATCTAGCAGCGGCGGCAGCTGGTTTAAGGCCCGCCTGGCTGGGGAGCAGGCGCGGCCAGGCTAGCCAGGAGGTAACCCGTGGGCGTGGAGCAGAAGGAGGCCGGGGATGCGTCCGAGCGGCTCGAGGCCGACCTGGACGCGGTCATGGGGCGGGTGACCGCGGATCTGCTCGCCCGATCGCACCTGATGCGGCCGGGTCACGTGGCAGCGGAACTGACCCGGGCCGCCCGGCCGCTGGGCGTATCACAGGTCCTGGTTTACCTGGCCGACCTGGAGCAGCGGCACCTAGTCCCGTTGATGTCGGAGGACGACCGGGACAACGAGGCCGCCGCGGCGCTGGCGATCGACTCGACCCTGGCCGGGCGCGCCTACCAGGCGGTCACCACCCAGACCAGCATGGCCGGGGCCGCGTACAAGCTGTGGATCCCGCTGGTGGACGGGACCGAGCGGCTGGGCGTGCTCGGCTTCACCGTCGCCGACGTCAGCCAGGGGATGCTGGACAGGTACCGGACGCTGGCGTCGCTGGCCGGGATGCTCGTCTCGGCCAAGAACGAGATCAGCGACACCTACCCCCACCTGCAGCGGTCCCGGGAGATGGCGCTGCAGGCCGAGCTGGTCTGGGCGTTCTTGCCGCCGCGGACGTTCGCGACCGGGAACACCACCGTCGCCGCCTCGCTGGAGCCGGCCTACGAAGCCGGCGGCGACGCCTTCGACTACGCGCTGCTGGGGGACCACCTGCACCTGTCCATCTTCGACGCGCTCGGCCACGACCTGGCCGCGGGCCTGCTGGCCAGCGTCTGCCTGGCCTCGTGCCGCAGCACCCGCCGGGCCGGCGGGCCGCTGGCCGCCGTCGTGGCC
>JALYVS010000491.1 GCA_030853115.1 Actinomycetota bacterium | reverse complement strand
GGCCGGGCTCGGGGGCAGCCGTTTCCAGCCGGGCGATCAGCGGGGCCAGCGGCGCCACCGCCAGGGCGCGCAGGAAGGCTGCCGCGTCGGCGGCCGGGCGCAGGCCGGACAGCACCTCGAAGGGGGTCAGCGCGTAGAGCAGTTCGGGTTTGGGCCAGTCGTCGGGGTAGTTCCTGGCGGGGTCATCGGGCGCCAGGCCCTGCTGGTTCTCGGCGCTAAAGCCCGCCTGCGCCTGAGCCCGGGTTGGATGCACCTGAATCGACAGGGCCTTCTCGGCCGCCAGCACCTTCAGCAGGAACGGCAGCCGGGGGCCGAACCGGGCCACGCAGCGCGGTCCGAGCTCACGGTCTGGATCGGCCGCGATGACGGTATCGAGCGTTGCCTGCCGCGACCCCACCCGCGACGGCGCGGAGGGGTGGGCGCCCATCCACAGCTCCGCCTCCGGGCCCGGAGACGGGACGGGGCGACCCTGGAGCTCGGCGATCGCCTGTCTGGAGCCCCACGGGTAAGGCCGCACCACCGGACGGAGAATCTCCATCCGGGCATGCTAGCCCGCGGGGTACTCGACCATCGCCACTACCCGGGTCGCCATGAACCGCGCGGTCCGGATCGGAGTCCCGGTCCTGGTCACCTCGGTGACCTCGACCACGCCGCGCCGGTTGGTGATCTCGACGCGGCGCCCGGCGCGGGTCGCGGTGATCTCATACGTCCGGGTCCCCTCGCCGGAGTCGATCACGACCTCGACCCGGTCTCCCTTCATCGCCCGGCCTCGCGGTCGGCTAGTAGGACGGCAGGGACGGGTCGACCTGGCTCACCCAGGCCAGCACCCCCCCGCCGACGTGGACGGCGTCGGAGAAGCCCGCGTTCTTGACGATCGCGAGGGCCTCCGCGGAACGCGCGCCGCTCTTGCAGTGCAGCACGATCTTCTTGTCCTGCGGCAGCCGCTCCAGCGCCGCGCCGGACAGGAACTCGCCCTTCGGGATCAGCGTCGCGCCGGGGATGGACACGATCTCGTACTCGTTCGGCTCGCGGACGTCGACCAGGAAGATGTTCTCGCCCGAGTCGAGCATCACCGCGAGGTCCTTGGCGCTGATCGTCGAGCCCGCAGCTGCCTCGGCGGCCTCTTCGGACACCGCGCCGCAGAACGCCTCGTAGTCGATTAGCTCGGTGATCGTCGGGTTCTTGCCGCAGACCGCGCACTCGGGGTCCTTGCGGACCCGCACCGTGTGGTAGTTCATCTCGAGCGCGTCGTAGATCATCAGCCGTCCGGCCAGCGGCTCGCCGATCCCGGTGATGACCTTGATCGCCTCGTTGACCTGGATCGACCCGATGGAGGCGCAGAGCACGCCGAGCACGCCACCTTCGGCGCAGGACGGCACCATGCCGGGCGGCGGCGGCTCGGGGTACAGGCAGCGGTAGCACGGGCCGTACTCGGCCCAGAACACGCTCGCTTGCCCGTCGAACCGGTAGATCGAGCCCCACACGTACGGCTTGCCGAGCAGCACGCACGCGTCGTTGACCAGGTACCGGGTAGCGAAGTTGTCGGTGCCGTCGACGATCAGGTCGTAGTCGGCGAAGATCTCCAGGGCGTTGTCTGAGTCCAGGTGGACGTCGTGCACGACCACGTTGACGAGCGGGTTGATGGCCTGAATGCTGTCCCGCGCCGACTCGGCCTTGGGCCGGCCTACGTCGGACTGCCCGTGGATGATCTGGCGCTGCAGGTTCGACTCATCCACCACGTCGAAGTCGACGATGCCCAGCGTGCCGACGCCGGCCGCGGCCAGGTAGAGCAGCGCGGGCGAGCCGAGGCCGCCGGCCCCGACGCACAGCACCCGGGCGTTCTTGAGCCTCTTCTGCCCGGTCATCCCGACGTCCGGGATGATCAGGTGGCGCGAGTAGCGCCGGACCTCGTCGACGGTCAGCTCATCAGCGGGTTCGACCAGCGGCGGCAGCGACACAGCGTTCTCCCCAAAGATTTCTTCATTGTTCCGAACGGCCCGGGTTCGACCTTCCCGGTACGTGTCACGGTCAACCGGCGGGAGTGAGCGGGAATTCCCGCGCCCGGTCCTCCCGCGGGCCGGCCGCGGCGGCGAGCAGCACGCCGATTTCGGCCGCCACCAACTGCGGGTGCTCCATGTGCGCGACGTGACCGGTGCTCGGCATCACCACGATCCTGGCGGTCCGGAAGGCGCCCGCGGCCCGGCCCGCCAGCCGCGCGCTGACCAGCCGGTCGTCGCGACCGAAGATGATCAGAGCCGGCCCGGTGATGCGGCCGGCGTCCCGCCAGGCCGGCCTGCCGCCGGCCCGCAGCGTCTCGGCGGTCAGGGTCCGGATGCTGCCGACCAGCGCGGCGGCGGGGTAATCCAGGGCGTCCCGGCGGGTGAGCTCGGCGACCTCGGCGGCGAGCCGGGCTCGCGGGAACCGCCGGGGATCGCTGTAGCAGTTGGCGATGACGTCCCAGACGCGGCGTTCGGCCGGAATCTGCTGAACTTGGCGGAGCAGCCGGGCGCCGACCCCCGGCACGCTCATCAGCGGGAAACGCAGCAGGTCAAGCCGCAGCCGCGAGTCCGGCAAGGCCGGGGAGATCAAGGTCAGCGTGCGAATCAGGTCCGGCCGGGTAGCCGCGACCTTGACGCACACCGCGCCCCCCATGGAGTTGCCGAGCAGGTGGACAGGACCACGGCCGTTCCGCTCGATGAGCGCGATGACCGTCTGCGCCAGGGCGGCGATCGAGTAGCGGCCATCCGGGCGAGGCGGAGAATTACCGAAGCCCGGCAGGTCGAGCGCGTCGCAGGACAGCTCCGGCCGGAGCAGGTCCATCAGGTCGGTCCAGTTCCGCGACGAGCCCTCCAGGCCGTGCACGCACAGAGCCGGCGCGCCCTCGCCGGCGGGCACGCTGCGCAGGTAGACCTGGTGATCGCCGAGCGAAACCATGGTGCCGGGCCAGTGCGGGATGGGCGGGATGGGCGCTGTGCTGTCGCGGGACAGGCTCACGCGGACTTCTTGCCGCGGGGGGTGCTTTTGGCCGCCGCGGTCTTGGTGCTGGTGCTGGTGCTGGTGCTGGTGCTGGCTTTGGCGGAGGCGGCTGGCTTGGACCGGGTGGAGGTGCTGGCGGGGGCGGCGGACAGGGCGCGCTGGTCTTTGACGGCGGCGACGCTGGCGCGCAGGATCTCGGCCAGGTCGGCGGGCTGCTTCTTCGGCTCGGGGGCCTCCAGGCCGGCCGGGCGGACGAGGTCGTTGCCTTCGACCTTGGCCTGGACGACGGACTCGAGCGCCTCGCGGTAGGAGTCGTGGTACTGGTCGGGCTCGAAGTCCTCGGTCATCGTCTCGATGAGGGAGGCGGCCATCTTCAGCTCCTGCGAGCGGACCTCGATGTCCTCGTCCAGGAACGCGAAATCGGGCTTGCGCACCTCGTCGGGCCACAGCAGGGTCTCCAGCGTGATGACCCCCTCCCGGACTCGCAGCGCGGCGAGCGCCTCGCGCTGGCGCAGCGCGACCTTGGCCACCGCGACCTTGCCCGACTTCTCCAGCGCGTCGCGGAACAGCACGTAGGCACGGGTACCCGCGGCCTCGGGCTCGAGGTAGTAGCTCTTGGCCGCGAGGATGGGCTCCAGCTGGGCGCTCGGCGCGAAATGGAGCACTTCGATCCGGTGCGCGGTCACCAGCGGGAGCTCGGCCAGATCCTCGTCGGTCAGCACCACCATGTCGCCGGTGGGCAGCTCGTAGCCCTTGGCGATATCGGCGTACGGGACTTCCTCCCCGTCCAGCGTGCAGACCCGGCGGAACTGGATCCTGGCCCCGTCGGCGCGGTGGACCTGACGGAACGTGATATCCCGCTGCTCTGTCGCCGCGTAGAGCTTGACCGGGATCACGACCAGCCCGAACGAGATCGCTCCAGCCCAGATACTGCGCATGGCCTACACCTACCCCGCTTGGCCTGGCCCTGATACCTCAACCCGTGCCCTAATTCTTACCTCGGCCGCGCCGTGGTGTTCGCTTCAGGCGACCAGCAGCCGATTTACCCAACTCTGTCAGCGAGCTTAGTCGTGACTGAGATGATGAGATGCCGGGGAACGGAGAGATATGGGCGCTTTCGATGTCGTGGTGCTGGGTGGCGGCACCGCGGGCGTGCACGTCGCCACCGAGACCGCGGCGGCCGGCAAGTCGGTGGCGCTGGTGGAGGCGGGCCTGATCGGCGGCGAGTCTCCTTACCTGGCCTGCCTGCCGGCGAACTCGCTGCTGCTGTCCGCGAGCCGGGGCCAGACGTGGGAGGACGCGGTCGCCCGGCGGAACGAGGTGACCGGCGGCCTGGACGACTCCGCGGCGGCGCGGCGGCTCACCGACGCGGGCGTCACGGTCCTGCGCGGGACCGGCCGGATCTCGGGCTCGGGCACGGTCCAGGTGAGGGTCCAGGTCACGCTGGACTCAGGTCAGGACGGCGGCGACGTCTCGCTGAGCTACACGGACCTGGTCATCGC
>JALYVS010000490.1 GCA_030853115.1 Actinomycetota bacterium | reverse complement strand
CGCTCGGGCGAGCGCGGAGGAGGCGGAACGCGAGCGGGAGGCGGCCGCGCAGCACCAGTTCGACGAGCGGCGGCTGCGGCTGGCACACGAACTGCACGACACGGTCGCCCACGCCCTGGTTGCCATCAATGTACGGGCCGCCGCCGCCGCGCATCTACAGCGAAACGTCCCAGGTGAGAGCTTTACCGCGCTTGAGGAGATCAAGCGAACCTCGGCCGACGCCCTGGCCGACTTGCGCTCCACGCTGCGCACGCTCCGTTCAGACTCCGACAAGGCACCGTTCCGGCCGGCGCGGACCCTGGCCGACCTGCCCGACCTCGTGGACGGGCTCGCCGGCTCCGGGGTGGCGGTCGAGCTCACGATCGAGACGATCCCCCTAAACGTTCCCGCCGCGGTCGGGCACGCCGGGTACCGGATCATCCAGGAAGCACTCACCAACGTGCTGCGGCATTCCGGCGCCCATCTCGCCGTGGTGAGCGTCTGCCTTACTGCTGGAATGCTCACGGTCGAGGTCATCAACGACGGGCAGGCCGGCCCCCGCCCGCCAGGGCTCCCCGGGCACGGACTGCAGGGCATAGCCGAACGGGCCGCCGCACTCGGCGGGCGCTGCGAGGCAAGCGCTACCGCGGATGGAGGGTGGCGGGTATGGGCAGCTCTGCCAGCGGCGACATGAACAGCGACCTAAAGGGCGACATGAGCCAGGTGACCCAGGCTCCGCTGCGCGTTCTGGTCGCGGACGATCACGCGCTGGTACGCGCGGGTTTCCGGTCCATCCTGGCCGGCGAGGCCGACATGGAGGTGATCGAGGAGGCCGCCAACGGGCGCGAGGCCGTCGCCATCGCCACCCGGGATCAGCCTGACGTGGTGCTGATGGATGTCCGCATGCCCTTCCTCGACGGCATTGAGGCCACCCGGCTCATCACCACCAGCCCCCGCCTCACCCGGACCAGGGTGATCGTGCTGACCACCTTCGACCTCGACGAGTACATCTTCGGCGCGCTCCGCAGCGGAGCCAGCGCCTTCCTGCTGAAGGGCGTCGAGCCCACCGCGCTGATCGAGGCGGTGCGCACGGTGGCCATCGGCAACGCTCTGCTCGACCCGACCGCCACCCGCCGGCTGATCGAGGCCTACGTTGGCAGCCCCGCTCAGGGCCGCCGGGACCTCGTCCGGCTCCCCGACTCGGTCACCGGCCGGGAGCGGGAGATCCTCGCCCTCATCGCCGGCGGGCTGACCAACGCCGAGATCGCCGACCTTTTGGTCCTCAGTCCGCTGACCATCAAGTCACACGTCTCCCGCATCCTCACCAAACTTGACGCACGAGACCGAACTCAGCTCGCCATCCTCGCCTACGAAAGCGGGCTCGTCGTCCCCGGGCTAACGCCACCACCGTAACCGAACCGCAGAGGCAGGCCTGCATGTGGGATAGACGACAGGCCGGTCCGGCCGCCATCATCGCCTTGGCGACCGGGTACGCGGTTCTCTGGTTCGCGGCCCGGCCGGCGGGCCAGCCCGCGATCTCCTACCTCGGCCAGTTCTTCGGCGCGGAATCCGTTCTGCTGCTGTCGGTCGGGCTGGTGCTGATCAGCACGCTGCCCTGGGTCGAGATCTGGTTCGACGGCATTGACCGGGCCGCGATCTGGCACCGGCGCGTCGCGATCACCGGCCTCACCCTGCTGGTCCCGCACATCCTGCTGGCGGCGAACCCGCACAAGAGCAGCCTCGGCCCCCTGCTGGCCGTCATCGGCGCGGCAGGCCTGTACATCCTCATGATCTGGGCGGTCTTGCCCCGATGGCGCGCCATACTCCCGGGTGCGCTGCACCAGCCGGTGCTGGCGCTCCGCGACTGGCCCGGCATCCGCCAATTGCGGACGGCGGTCGGCGGCTACGAGCGCTGGCGCGTCGTGCACCGGACAACCGGCCTCTTCGTGGCGGCGGGGGTCGTGCATGGGCTGCTTGACGCCACGCCGTTCCCGCACGCGCCGCTGCTGCGCTGGACGTTCGTCGCGATCGGGGGCACCGGGCTGGCGTTCTACCTCTACCGTGAGCTGCTCGCCCGCCACTTCGTCCCGCTGGCCGACTACCAGGTCGAAAGCGTCACCGCGATGGGCCCCGGGCTCATCGAGATCGCGCTCGCACCGCTGGGACGGCCGGTCGCCTTCACCCCCGGCCAGTTCGCCATGCTCTTCCTCGAGGCCAAGGACGGCTGGCACCGGCACCCCTTCACCATCGCGAGCGCCCCGGCGGAGCGCGTCCTGCGCTTTGCCATCAAGGAGCTCGGTGACGACACGGCCGGGCTCGGGGATTTCCTCCAGCCGGGGATGCCCGCCGTGATCGGCGGGCCGTTCGGCCGGTTCAGCCACCAGAAGGCCGCCGGCCCCCAGGCCTGGATCGCCGGCGGCATCGGGGTCACCCCGTTCCTCAGCTGGCTGCGGGCGCTCGACGACCACCCGCCGCGCGGCCCGGTCGACTTCTTCTACACCTCGGCCAGCCCCGACATGCCCTACGCGGCCGAGATCGCCGAGCTCGCCGCCCGTCACGACAGCGTGCGCGTTCACTTCATCGACAGCACCAGCGAGGGCCACCTCACCGCCGACCGCGTCCTTGCCGCCGCCAGCCGGAGCCCGGACGAGATCTCGGTCTTCCTGTGCGGCCCCACCGGCATGGTCCGCGGCCTGCAGAACGACCTGCACCACGCGGGCGTGCCCGCCCGTCATATCCACCACGAGTACTTCGACCTGCGCTGATCCGGGCCGCCACGGTCGTTTCCGCCGACGCGGCGAGCACCGTCTTGAGCCCTTGAGCAGACGACCGGCCTGAGGGGCCTGACCATCGCCGTCCACTTCGAGCTGTGCGCGCAGCTGGCAGTGGCATGGTCGCTGATCGAGGGCGCGGCCCTTTCCGCAACTCGCGGGGATACGCCCAGGGCGGCCAGCTTGACCTCTCTGGCCTGGATCTTCTTCCCCAGGTACTCGGGCGTTCGCCCGACCATCAGGCCGCCGATGAATACGGCGATGATGGCGAACAGCAGCATGCCGTATAGGCCGCTGCCGACCCCGCCGGGTGATACCTCGCCGAGCATCATCCCGGTCAGCACCGCGAACCCGCCCATCGGCGTGAAGGAGTCCTCGGCGGAGTCGACGCTGCCGGTGGAGGTCTGGGTGGAGGTTGTCGCGTAAAGAGCCGAGGAGGTATCCCCGAAGCGGACCTCCTTGCCCTCCATTGTTGCCGGTCGGCTGGTAGGTCACGCCGGCCGCGGCTACCGCCGGGTTGGCCTGGTGCTCCGACACCGACGTGATCCCGAGCCACCCGCCGAACAAGATGGCCATCACGGCCAGGATAGCGACGCCCTGCCGCACGCTGCCGACCATCTTCCCGAAGGTGTAGGTGAGCGCCACCGGGATGCACAAGATCAGCAGGATGGACAGCAGGTTGGTCAGCCCAGTGGGATTCTCGAACGGGTCGGCGCCGTTGGCGTTGAAGAACCCGCCGCCGTTGGTGCCGAGCTGCTTGATGACCTCCTGCGAGGCCACCGGACCGCGCGGGATGACCTGGCTCACGCCATTCAGCGCGTCGTGCACCGTCACCGGGCCGGCCAGCGTCTGCAGCGCGCCCTGCGCCATGAACACGACGGCCGCCACGAACGCGATCGGGAGCAGCACGTACAGGTTCGCGCGGACGAAGTCGACCCAGAAGTTCCCGATCGTCTTGCTGCCCCGCCGGGAGAACCCCCGGATCAGCGCGACCGCCACCGCGATGCCGACCGCCGCGCTGAGGAAGTTCTGCACGGCGAGGTCGCCCATCTGCGACAGGTACGACATCGTCGTCTCCCCCGAGTACGCCTGCAAGTTCGTGTTGGTCACGAACGACACGATGGTGTTCCAGGCCAGGGCCGGGGTCACGCCGGGCAGGTGCTGCGGGTTGAGCGGCAGCACCCCCTGCAGCCGGAAGATGGCGTAGCCGATGAGGAGGGCCACGCCGGAGAACGCGACCACCGACGTGGCATAGCCCTGCCACGTCTGCTCGTGCTCAGCGTCAGTGCCGGTGCGGAGCACCCGGTAGACGGGCCGCTCGACGAGCGACAGCCACCGGGCCCGGCCTTCGAACACCGCGGCCATGTAGGCCCCGAGGAAGCGCCACGCGAGACCCAGGACGACGACCATGACGACGATGGTCATGCGAAATTCATCAGAACCACTCCGCCTTGAACAGGGCCACGCCCAGGTAGATGAACGTGACGATGGACAAGGCAAGCAGCAGCGCCTGTACGACGGTCATATCCGCGACAGCCCCCAGATAAGGCCAGCATCGCCGCCACGAAGAAGACGACCCCGGCAACAACCAGCAGATCTCCCATGTAAACATTCAGGCCCTGGGCTTGGTGTTGCGGTGGGTGATCGTGGTTACGTTTTGGCAGCGGGCGGGGTGTTGCCGGGGTGGCTGGGAGTGGTTTCGGGGATGATTTCGGGCCGTGACCGATGTGC
>JALYVS010000489.1 GCA_030853115.1 Actinomycetota bacterium | reverse complement strand
GCCGCAGGCCGGTCCGGCGCACGGCGGCGCCCGACATGAGCAGCAGCGCGGCGGCGCCGTCGTTCAGCGGTGAGGAGTTACCCCCGGTCACCGTGCCGCCCGAGCGGAAGGCCGGGCGCTTCGCGGCCAGCTCCGCCGCGGTGATCTCGCCGTTGATCCCCTCGTCGTACCTGACCTCGCCGCGCGAGGTGGTGACCGGCGCCGTCTCGGCGTCGAAGCGGCCGGCGTCCCGGGCGGCGGCGGCCAGCTGGTGGCTGCGCACCGCCCACTGATCCTGGCGCTCCCGGGTGATGCCGTACTTGTCCGCCACGTTTTCCGCGGTCTCGCCCAGCGTGATCGGCGGGTACATCTCCTTCATCCGCGGGCTGACCAGCCGCCAGCCGAGCCTGGTGTCGGCCAGGTCCATGCCCCGGGGAAACGGGTCGGCGGAGCGGCCGAGCACGAATGGCGCGCGCGTCATCGACTCCGACCCGCCCGCCAGGCAGACATCCGCGTCGCCGGCCGCGATCGTCCGGGCGGCGTCGCAGACCGCCTCCATGCCCGATCCGCAGAGCCGGTTCACGGTGGCCCCGGGTATCTCGACCGGCAAACCGGCCAGCAGGACGGCCATCCGGGCTACGTTCCGGTTGTCCTCGCCGGCCTGGTTAGCCGCGCCCCAGTAGACGTCGTCGATCAGCGTCACGTCCAGTCCAGGGTTACGCCCGGTCAGAGCCATGATGACGTCGGCGGCCAAATGGTCCGGGCGCACCTCGGCCAGCACGCCCTTGATCTTCCCGACCGGCGTCCGGCATGCGTCCACCACGAACACGTCATTCACGTCGATCCCCTCCGAGCACGGCTCCGTCTCCTCCACGATAGCCGCGCCGGTCCGCGTGGTCCCAGCCAGCCGCCGCTGACCAGCAAGCTTGTCCCCACGAAGGCCACCTGACTCGGTGACCCCGGGAGTTCCCGGGGTCACCGAGTTGCGGACGGCCCGGCTGACTGACCTAGGCCAGGTGAGATCAGGACCCTACATGCCGGACGGGTCCATCAGCTGGTGGTACCTGCGGCCGTGGCGCCAGTGCTGTCCCGGCAAGGGCTGGGCCGGCAACGGGTTCCCGACTTCCCCTCCGCCGCCACCGGTGCCCCCGCCCGCACCGGCGGTATTCGTCGCCTGCTGCGGAGCGGTGTTAAAGGTCGCCGACATGGCCGCGCCGGCTCCGTTGAGGACGACGGTGACGGTGTTAGTCAGGCCGAAGTTCTTGCAGCCGAGGTTGGCGAAGGACATGTTGAGCCGGTTGGCCAGGAAGGTGAGCAGGTTGTCGCCCACCGCCGCTACCGGCGAATTACCTGTGGCCAGCAGCGTCTGGTTCGCCGCCAGGAACGGCGTCTGGAGGTTGACCATGTTCTGGCAGAACGCCATCGGGCTGCTGCTCAGATTGGTCCGCACGCTGACCGGCGCTTCGCCGATCTCCGACCGGTAAAGGTTAGTCTTGGCCGGGTCGAGCTGGCCGTTGGCGTCCAGCACCATCTCGTCGCTCTCCGGCACCAGGGCAGCGGCGGCGGGCTGGTTCTTGGCGGACAGCAGTTCGTCAAGCGCCTGCGCGGAGGCTGGCGTGCCGTTGTTCCCCAGGTCGGGCGCTTCGAAGGGCGTGCACCCGAACAGCGGGTCGATGAAATCGTCGAGCAGGGCGTTGTCGCTTCCATTGACCAGCACCTGAGCGCCCGTCAGGTTAGCGGCGTTAGCCGCGGTGTCCACCGCCGTCTGACCAGTGGCCGGGTCGAGCAGGTACAAAGTGGTCACGTTGTCACTCGGGTCCTGGTCGATCATGTCGTAGTTGCGCGTCGTCGGGCAGGTGGTACCCGTCCCGGTGGCGCCTGCCGTCGACACGATCTTCGCCGAGGTGCCCGCCGCGGGGACGGCCAGCCTTCCCGCCCGCTCCAGCGCGAACGCCGTGCGGAAGAAGTTGACGCCGTTGCAGAACGACACCTGGCCGAAGACCGATCCGTTCAGGCCGTTGACGCATCTGCCCTGGGCCAGCGCCCGGGGCGTCGCACCCACCTGGGTCAGGCTCGTGCCGTTGAACCCGAAGTCGATGGTGACGATCGCGTTCCTGGGCAGCTTCGGCACCACTGGCGCGATGGCCGGCGTAGTCCCCTGGGTGACGACCAAGGGGTTGTAGACCGACAGCGCACCGGTTCGCGGGTTCAAGATGGTGGCCTGGACGAACGCCCCCAGGTTGGCCGCATTGGTCATCTGGCAGCCAGACGCCGCTGGCGAGGTGCCGTTCGGGCCGGTGAGCTGGTAAGGCGTCGCTAGGCCCGCCGCGCTGAGCGGGTGAGCCGGGACGACGATGTCGCAGTTGACATTGGCTGCTGCCACCGCCGCGACGGCCGGCGTGCTCGACGTGGCGGACGGCGACGGGCTGGCTACTGCGGAAGCGCTCCCGGACGGGGCGGCCGAGGCCCCCAGAGCCGACTGGTCAATCTTTGTCGTTGTACCGCCCGAGACCGCCATGACGATCCCGAGAGTCAGGCCCAACGCCATCGGGATGGCGAGGGGGACCGCAATACGCGCCGCACGACTCTGACTTCCGCGACGGCGCCCTGCGGACCGATGCCCATTAAGCATTCAATCCACCTCCATTGGGTGTCCGCTGTGACGCTCCCGGTGGATCACGCTAGTCCGTAAGCAGGGCCGGATCATGTAATTAAGGAGATTGGCTGTTTGGGCGATTTATAGCGTGAACAACCGCCGAAACCTTGGTGATTCATTGCCAAGTCATTACGTCGCAGGTGAAGGACTATAGAAATAAATCGAGATTGCTTCGTGATAGGCAAGTAAGTCTTACCGGTTCACCCAACAGCGATTTTGGACACGCTGTGTAGTTATTACGCCTCTTAGCGTCACCAGGGGATCTTTCGGAGAGGTTACGGCGACATCCGTTCGAGCCAGCCCGGCAGGTCACGGGATGATCGGCCGGACGGCGCCATGATGTCTTGGTCTGCCCGGGCTAGGCGACTTGCCCGGCTAGCCGACCTGCCGGGCTAGGCGACCTGCTCGGCTAGCCGACCTGCCCGCGGCCAGCCTTTATAGCGTAGGTCGGCGTAATGCCTGGCCCCGGCCCGGAATACGGGCCGCATCTATTGGTGCAGCTAAATGATGGCTGCCGATTAAATCCCGGATGATAACCATGGTGGCGGCGGTACCCGGGAGGCGGGAATGGTAAATGTGGGGATTTGCGAACCGGCGATGCTCACGTGCTGCCGTATCCGTGGGGCCGTATCCCAGCGCGGATGAACCAGCTTCCGCACGCAGCTAGTGGTTTGTAAGGGCCTTGGTTTTAGTCTTGGCGCGTTGGATGCTGGCGAGGATCTCGTCGGCGTCCTTGGTCCAGGCGAACGGCTGCGGGTGGTCGTTCCAGTGGTCGATGAAGGAGCCGATGACGCCGGTGAGCTGCCGGACGGAGGTGAAGGAGCCGCGTCGGATGGCCTGGCGGGTGATGACGGAGAAGAAGCATTCCACGAGGTTGAGCCAGGAGCAGCTGGTGGGGGTGAAGTGCAGGGTGATCCGCTGGTTCTCCGGGCGGGCGAGCCATGTCCGCACCTCTTCGTGCTTGTGGGTCGCGTAGTTGTCCAGCACGACATGCAGCTCCTGCCCAGGGTAGGCTGCGGCGACCTTCTTGAGGAATTTCAGGAACTCCTCGTGCCGGTGGCGGGGGTAGCAGGCGTCGGTGACCTTCCCGGTGGCGACCTCGAGGGCGGCGAACAGGCAGGTGACGCCGTGCCGGGCGTAGTCGTGGGTCTGCCGTTCGGGGATCCCGGGACGCAGCGGGAGGATCGGCTGGGTCCGTTCCAGGGCCTGGCACTGGGATTTCTCGTCGACGCACACCACGACCGCGTTCTCGGGCGGGTGCAGGTACAAGCCCACGACGTCGCGGACCTTGGCGTCCAGCTGCGGGTCGGTGGAGAACTTGAAGCCCTCGGTGCGGTGCGGGGCCAGGCCGTACCGGCGCCAGACCCGGGCGACGGAATCGTGGCTGACCGTGAGCTTGCGGGTGCGGTGCAGCCAGTCCGCGAGCCGCCGCGCGGACCAGTGCGTGACCCCGTCCTTCGTCAGCGATTCCGGCGGCGGGGTCAGGGTCGCGGCGAGGATCTCGCAGACCGCGTCCTCGGTCAGCACGGTGACCGGGCCGCCGCCGCGCGGCGCGTCCGCCAGCCCGGCCAGCCCGGACTCCGCGTACTGGCGCCGCCACTTGATCACCGTCGGCTCGGTGCACCCGGCCCGCTCCGCGATCTGCGGGCCGGTCAGGCCCTCCGCTGCCAGCATTACGATCCGGGCCCGCTCGGCCACCCGGGCCGGCGCGGCACGGTCCCTGGACCTCCGCAGCAATTCCTCCCGGTCACCATCTGGGACCGTCAGCACGCGTACGCGATTGGGCATACGCCATTATCCCGGAACACGAACAAAAACTAAAGGAAGACACACGTCAAACTACTAG
>JALYVS010000488.1 GCA_030853115.1 Actinomycetota bacterium | reverse complement strand
TCACGTTCCTGCCCGCCTCGGCGGCCGCGTTCTACGTGCGGCCCGACATCGCCTACGTCCCCGTCCCCGACATCCCGCCCCATCCCGTCTGCCTGGTATCCGACGCGACCCGGCGCTCCCCGCTCATCAGCGCGTTCACCCGTCTCGCACAGGCGTGCACCCCGCCCGGGACCATTCCCGCCGTCGGGCCGGCGCCAGCGACGGAACCCTTGGGTTCCTGTACCGCTTCAGAACTCGATGCAGGCCTCGTGAGCTGCGATTTGGCTCGGTGAACGGGTTGGGGCAGGATCGCGGTTCGTGTCCTTCCGTCTGCTGTATCTGATCATGGTCCGCATGTGCGGCTGGCTGGTCCTGCTCGGCCGGAGCCAGGCGTTGAAGAACGCGGAGATCCTGGTGCTGCGCCATGAGGTGATGGTGCTGCGCCGACAAGTACCCCGGCCGCGGCTGGACAGGAAACTCCGCGTGCAGGACTCGGAGCACCCCGAGCTGGCCAAGGAAACGTCGCGGCCGGGTTCGGCTTCTCGGTGCTGTTCGGTCTCGATTTACGCGAAGATCCCGTCCGGTATAATATCCAGTCGGAAGGCTCAGCGGCCGGGCCGGGCGTGGCTATACAGATACTTGCCGGGCGCTCCAAGGTTACTACCTTGTAGTACACTACCGGTATGGATTCAGTTACCGTAAGCGAGCTGAACCGGCAGACTGCGAAGGTGCTCGACCGGGTCAAGGCCGGCGAGTCGATTGAGATCAGCGAGTACGGCCGGGCCGTCGCCCGGATCTTGCCCGCCGTTCCGACGACCGGGGCGCCGCTGCTCGATCGCCTGATCGCGCAAGGCAGGGCGGTTCCGGCCGTCAGCCCCGGGCCGATTCCCCCCACTCCGCCGCGCGGCGCCGACGAGGGGGGCTCGCTCAGTTCTGCCCTCGCCGAGATGCGGGACGACGAGCGGTACTGATGATCTACCTCGATACCTCGGCGGCGCTCAAGCTCGTGATGCCCGAGGCGGAGACGGCAGGGCTGGAACTCTGGATCGCTGAGCGCGCGAGGATTCCCCGGGTCTCCTCCCGGCTGCTCCGGATTGAAATGCTGCGGAGCGTGGCCAGGATCGCACCGCAGCGGATGAACCGGGCGAACGTGGTGCTGTCCTCGGTCGCGCTGGTAAGCATGGACGACATAGCGCCGGCCGCCGAGGTCATCGGGGACCGACTGCTCCGCAGTCTCGACGCTATCCACCTGGCCACCGCCCATGAACTGCGCACCGAGCTGACCGCATTTGTCTGCTATGACAAGCGACTATGCGACTCAGCCCAGGCGCTCGGCCTGCCCGTCGAAACTCCACCTTGACCTGTGTTGTCTGGGTACCTGGCCGGCCTGCGCGCCTAGTGGCTGAAGCCGCCCGCCCCGGCAGGGCCGGCCTCGACCCAGCGATCCGAACGGGAAAAGGCACATCGAGCGATCGTCATCGCCGTACGCGTCTACCGTGCCTCTTCGACCAGCACGTCGCGGACCTCTGGCCGACGCAGTATGTCCGGGACACTCGGCGCGTCCGAGAAGATGGCCTCAAACCAAAGGAGCGGCAGTCCGCCTGACGTGATAGCAATGAATGTCCCAATCCGGTAACGGGCTTGCCCGCGCCGTTGGCACCGACCAGGCCGGTGACCTCGCCGGGAGCGACAACCAAGTCGAGGCCAGAGAAAGAGGCCGCTCGGCATGGCCGGCGGCAAGGCCCTTGGCCGTGAGTATCGCGCTCATCGCCCGCCCACCTTAGATGCGGGCCGACGCGCCGCCGTCATCTGCCTCAGTCAGTTCGCCGCGAACATGAATGGTGAACTCCATGGTCAGGGTGATGTTGATCATGTACGTAAGGTGCGAGTCGGTCCTCGGACATGAACCCCCATGTGACGCTGGTAGATGGCCGCGGATTTTCCCCGGAGTGCAGGCACGGGCGGAGTCTGACTGCTCGCGGGGTGAGATACATCTATCGGGCGGTGCCGCCCCCATGTCCCTGCGGGGTCTTGAGCTAGTGCCGCATCAGGCTATGTTCGCCCGGTCGACGATGCGCCGCAGTCGTTCGTCGTAGGCGTGGTTGTTCCGCCAGATGATGTACCGGCGGATCATGCTGGCCTGGTAGGCGTCCAGATAAGGCCGTGCATTGTGGCAACCACTGCAGGACGTGGCCGAGGGGAGCGAAGCCAGCCGACGACCCCGAGAAGGTCTGCATCGTATCCGTGGGTATGCACGATGTCCGGTGAGACACGGCAGATGGCATGAGAGACTTCTCTGATCGCCGATGCTCGGTAAGGATCAGCGATGGTGGCTACTGGAATCTCCCGACCGGTCAGGTTCCTGGCATATCCCTTGTCCCCCAGCTCAAGGATGGCTGGCCGAACGAGCCCGTGAGCCAGCTGAGCCGCGGCCAGGTCAGCGACGTGCAGGTCGGCACCACCGGTCTCGCCAGGCGGCTGAGGGCTCAGGATGTGAAGGACCTTCATCAGCACGCCGATCGCGGCTCAGCGACGGTCGAGACGGCCATGTCCGGCCTGTTCGCCGGGCTCCATGTCCGGTAGCGCTCGCCCTTCGCGTAGTCTATGCAGCCCATTGCACGCGCGGCAGCCTCAATCGCGGACAGAGCGACTATGACGGGCAGATCGCGGGGTCGGCTGAGTATCGAGTCACGAAGCACTGCGCACAGTAGACCGATTCTGCTGCTGGACGGCCGGTACCTGAGACAGCGCCGGGCCGCCAGGTGCTGACAGGCTATTCGCCTCCTCTGCTGGAACAGCTCGCCCACCGTGATGGGAGGGAAGTTGATAACACGCGCGGAGGGCACATATCGCAACCGGGCCTGGTCCCTACTTACCAGCGCTTCGAGCAGAACCTCATCGCAATGTACGTTGCTGGGCAGCTCGCGATGCACGTGTACCGCCCGGACGGCTATGACCTCGCCCAGCTTGGGCGCCTTCGTTGCCATTTCGTGATGCATCTGCCATAGGACCCGGCTCAGCCGCACGGCTATCCGGCCGTCGGCCGGAGCCGGGCACACGCGTGCTCCTGTCATCCCGCATCGGGGGTCACGGGCGAATGGTGCAACGAGGTGCTCTACCGCCGTGGACTCGGGAATCACATCTCCTCCGCCAATGAGGAGGATCTCCCCGTCGGCGAGCTCTGCGAGCACGCGGATGGCACCGACTTTCCCTTCACGTTGGGGACGTGATACGAGTTGGATTCTCGGTTCAGCGACCGCCGCCTGCTTGACCACGCTGTCGGTGGCATCGGTGCTACCGCATGACACGACGATCACTTCCGTGATCTGCGCAAGCTGGGTCTCCTGAGCGAGATACGCGGCAACCACCCTGCCGATCAGGCGCTCTTCATTGTGGGCCAAGACGCCAACGCTGATTCGGATGCGGTCGGCTTGCGCCATAACCCGTCCACCTCAGCGGACCAGGCCAGCACGTCGCCGCGCAACTGTCGGAGAATGGCCGATCTAGCTGTGCGCGGCAGTGCGAAGTCGCAGATGATCAGCTCTTCGACATTGATATCGCGGTAGCGTGACAGCGCGTCGCGTACCTTACCGGAGTCGGCCGAGAGGGTAGCGGGCCACGAACCGGATCGACCGCCGGCATCCAGCATGACGATTGCCGCCCGGCGCACCTCAAGCGGGTCCCGGCCGTGGCGCTGGCAGGCCTCGTCAAGGAGGCGGCATCCCGCTGCCAGCTCGGAGGGCGTACCCCAGACAGCCCAAATGTCAGCGTACCTGGCTGCGATATCAATGCCACGCAGTCCTGAGGCGCCGACAAGAATCGGAACCCGAGGCGATCCGGGCAGTCCAGTATCGTCGAGGCGAAGCCGGTAGTGTGACCCGCTGAAGTCGGCACGCCCAGGCGAGAGCAGTCCGCGGATCGCGGCGCATGCCTCGGCGAGTACCGCGATCCGGTCCGCATCGGGCAGGAACGGCACCCCAAGTGCTGCGTGCTCCTCGGCGTCGCCACCTGCTCCGATGCCAAGTACCAGCCGGCCCTGGCTGATCTGCTGCACCGTCGCTGCGGTGATCGCGAGCTGTCCCGGGTGGCGCAGGGACGTCGGAGACACCAGGCTTCCAACCGTGATGCGCGGTATCTGCGCGGCAATAGCTGCGATGCTCACCCAGCACTCAAGGAAGTAGCCAGGCTGTTCACCGCTAGGCCGGATAAAGTGGTCGCATAGCCAAACCCCGTCCCAGCCATCGGCCTCGGCGCTTCGGCAGTCCTGCAGCATGCTCGTCCAGCTCAGGCGCTGGTCGGGATACAGGCTCAATCGCATCAGCGCAGGCCACTTGGGTCGTCCGATATGGGCTGCCGGCGTGCGTGCGGCCCCCGGAGGACTAGCCCTGATCTTTCATTGGGGTTGACGGCTGGCGCTGGGCGTCGGCTGGCTCCCGTTCGTGGCCGTGATTTAGCGTCGGGGTATGACGGTGGCCCGGCTGGCGGACCGGGTGGCCGGGGTTCCAC
>JALYVS010000101.1 GCA_030853115.1 Actinomycetota bacterium | reverse complement strand
GGTAATCTCGCACTTCAAGAACTGGCGGATCGTCCACACCGATTACAGGCGCCCGATCGACACGTTCGCCACGACGATCTCGGCGGTAATTGGCCTGCATTTCTACAGAATCGCCTGAATAAGCCTCTATAGATACTTACACGTTGTCATAGTTCTCATCCGCACTGATTCGGCAGGGAGCCGACGACTCTTCCGATGATCACGTAGAGTCATATCGTAAGCGCCGCCATCGCCGGCTGGGTATGCGTGGTGAGCGTTTGCGGGCGCGGGTTAATCGAGCGTGATCGACGTCATCGCGGTGCGCGACACGCGCCAGATGAACGGGCCGGATTCTGAGGTCAGTGCCTCGATGCGGCGCCACTGGGTCATGAACACTTCGAGCTGACCCCATTTGGTCTGCGCGTCGCGTTGGTTGAGGGCCACCATCTTCGCCTTGTTCTGCCGGACCGAGGTGATCTCGTTCCGGTTCTGGATGATCATGCTGTCGCGCGTTACGATCAGCCAGTCGCGGGCGGCGACCTGCGGTATCCAGTTCGTGTCGAGCACGTCAGGGCTCGTGATGGGGCAGGCCGCCCGCTGCCGCTTGTGGATGAAGGCTCCGGGGTCACCGGGGTAGGTCACGTCGTTGCGGAGGCCGGCGAGGATCTTGCCGAGCCCGAGCAGGTCAGCGTCGACGTAGATGCGGACCTGAGCCGCACGCGGGTTCATCCGGCTGCGCGCTGCGACAGCTCATAACTTTGTGCCCACCGTACGGCGTCGATGCCGAGGCCGAAGTCGCCGGCGACTTCCTCCAGGGATGCGCCGCCGTCGATCTCGCCTGCGATGGCCTCGGTCGAGATACCGCCGACCGCGGGCATCCCGAATCGCACCAGCGGGTTAACCCGGACCGGCGAGACAGGATCCTCGTGGGGACGCCAGCCCGCCGGCTCGTCACCGGACCAGTCCACCCGCTCGTAGAACTCTTCTCCCGGCGCGGTCAGGACGATCTGCCCGTTCGCGACCGCGACCAGGCAGAACTCCGGGTCGAGGTGACTGCGGTCCTGCAGGTCGATCAGCAGCCGCCGGCCCGATCCGACATAGGGACGCCGGTCAGCGAGCGGGTAGGGCACCTGGAACTCCTCGCGGAGCCGGTCGATGAAATCCCGCAGTTCCTTCAGCGGCACGTCATGCTCGCGCCGGTAGGACCGCAGGAGACCAGCCTCGACGAATTCCGCCCAGGTGACATTATGCGACCCCGTCGGCTCGACGCGGATCACGGGACGGTAGCGAGGCAGCCGGCCTTCCAGCCACCAGTGCAGCGTCGACGGGGCGACCCGCAGCAGGCGCGCGGCGGCCGCCTCGGTATACATCTCGCGTTCGAGGGTGGTGACGCTCACGCGGCTAGTGTGACACGCCGCCGCGCGTCCTCCTACGATCTGCCGTCCTGGCTGCCCGTTTTGTTCGCCGTTGATAGCGCGCTGCATAACCCCAGACTGATGCGGCCAACTAGTGCGGATCGCTCCTCGCCGAGAACCTTGTGGGGGCGACCGTCAGCGGATGGGACTCCCCGGTCAAGGCGGCGAGGGCAGTCGCTACCTCGGGTAGCCCCGCCCGGACGTAGGTCGCCATGGTCTTCCCTCCCCGCCCGTGCTCCTCATGCCCAGCATAAGCCTGGGCCGTCGCGAACCCGAAGTGACGCTCGACCCACGTCAGCACGGTGTGCCTGATCCAGTGCATGCTCACCTGCTGCGTCGCCACCCACGGCAACTCGCACCCGAGCCGTTGCCAGAGGTAGTCATACCGCCGGGACGTGATCGCCCTGCCGCTCGCGTACCGCAGCAACCGCTGGCCCGAACCGAGCCCTCCTCGGCTCTCCGCATGCGCTAGAAGATGAGCCATCAGCGTTGGCGACACCGGCTGCCAGCGCACCGTCTCACCCTTCTCGCGCAGCTGGATGAGGCACTGTGCCGGATCAAGGTCCTCTGGCATCAGCGCCAGCGCAACCCCCGCGTCGGCACGCGGTTTCGATATGCAGCCGCAGCAGCAGCGAGTCCAGGGCCGGGTCGTCGCCGGTAGAAGCTGCGACCCGGCAGAGCTCTTCGAGGCGGTCATCCGGCAGCGCCCGGCGGGTACTGCGCAGCCTGCGCGGCTTGGCCGCCCGCGCCGCGGGATTCTCGCTCTCGGCGATGATGCCGTCGCCCACAGCGTACTTATACATGCACCGAAGCGCGGCGATCAGGTGCTCGGCTGCACCGCGTCGGGTGTTGTAATGCCATGGTGACGATCGCCGCGCGCCTGTACCCGATGACGGAGATGGCCGGTGCCTGAGGGCCACAGCATCCGTATCCACGCCATGCAGATCGGTTCGAGGTTCGGGGGTGAAAGGGTCTCGGTGTGGAGCCACAGGGCCGGTTCGCCGACGGTGCTGCACTGCTCGACGGCCAGGTCCTGCAGAAGGCGGACGCCAAGGGCAAGCACCTGTTCCTCGGGTTCGACAACCGGCGGTGGATGCACGTCCACCTCGGGCTCTACGGCAAGTGGGCGTTCCGCCCGGCGCCGGCGCCCCCACCGGTCGGCCAGGTGCGGGTCAGGATCGAGTCGGCTGACTTTTACGCCGACCTGCGTGGTGCCACCGCGTGCGAGGTAATGACCGGGCCCGAGGTGCGGAAGACGATGGCGCGGCTGGGGCCGGACCCGCTGCGCCGGGACGGCGACCGGGACGACTTCGTCCGGCGGGTCCGCGCGCGCAGGCGGTCGATCGCCGAGCTGCTGATGGACCAGGCAGTTATCGCGGGCGTCGGCAACGTCTACCGGGCCGAGGTGCTCTACCGCGCGCGGCTCTCGCCGGACGTGCTGGGCAACGCGCTCGACGAGATTACCGTCGGCGCCCTCTGGGACGACCTCGCGGTGCTGCTCAGGGACGGTGTGAAGCGCGGATCAATCGTGACCACACGGCCGGCCGACCGCCCACCGGGCCTCCGCGGCGGCCGGCCGACGCGGGCGACCGCGTACTACGTGTATCGCCGGACAGGTGAGCCGTGCCGGATCTGTGGCACGCCGATCACCACCCGGGTAGTCGCCGCCCGAAACCTCTTCTGGTGTCCCACCTGTCAGTCCGGCAACCACCCCGGGCCCAGACCACTCCTGAATAGTTCTGTCAGCCGGGCAAAGTGCGCGTAGGCGGTAAGCGCCTCCGCGAAACCACTCGGCCCCCCGACCTCGCCAAAGGTCCAGGGGCCTATGTTTCTGGCCCTTGGACTCATGAGGAACCATCGGTGGCTTGACCGTCACCCGCTTCGAGGCGGTCGACCACCCCCGGGCTCCAAGCGCGGATGACCGCGGCCTACTTACGGGTGAGCGCCCCGAAAAAGCATCGGTGCGGGCACCAGTTACGAGTAGTGCCGGTTCACCGCGACGAAGAGCGGCTGATCGTCAAGCTCTCGGCTGGTGAGCTGCGGGGGCACTGTTGCATTAAGCGTCTACGTGATCATGAGGCCGTAAATTTCCTGCCGACGTCGAGAACGTAGCCCTCGGCCACACCGCAAGCAGCGGTGGAACCCGGAAAACAAGTGGGTGCGCTCCGACCAGCCCGCGCATCCGCTCATCATCAGCGAAGACGACTTCGCGCACGCCCAGGCCGTGATGGCCGGTCGCGGCAGCAAGACCCAGCACAAGCCGCACAGCCGGCCGCCCGCCTACGCCCTGCGGGGCGTCCTGCACTGCGGCCTGTGCGGCCGGAAGATGAGCGCCCAGATGAACAACAACCAGGTCTACTACCGGTGCAGGTTCCCCGCCGAGTACGCCCTGGCCAACCATGTCGACCACCCCAAAACCGTCTACGTCAGGGAGGCCGACGTGCTCGGCCACGTCGATGGCTGGCTCGCGGAACTGTTCGGCGAGGAGGAAATCGACACGACCGTGAACCAGCTCGCCGAGCAGGCCGGGCAACTCGAAGACCCCGCCGCCCAGACACGGGCAGCCGCCGCCCTGGCGCGCGTCGCCGACCACGACGCCCAGATCGCCCGCTACCGGGCCAGCATCGACGCCAAGGGAGATCCGGCCGTGATCGGCCCGTGGATCGCCGAGACCCAGGCCAAGAAGGTAGCCGCGCAAGCCGAGATCCGCGCCGCGACCGGCCGGCGGCAGATGACCCGAGACGAGATAGAAGCGGTCGTGACTGCGCTCGGCGCCATCGCGCGGGTGGTTCAAGCGGCCGACCCCGCAGACAAGGCGGACATATACGCCAAGCTCAGGCTGACTCTGACCTACCAACCAGAGGAGAAGCTAGTGCAAGCGATCATCAAACAGGGCTTGACATGTGCAAAGGGTTTGTGTCCGAGGAGCAAGGCCTACCGATCGCACATGCTAACAAAATTGCCCTGACAAGGACGTTCGTCCTTGGCAGTGCCCGATGATGACGGCCGACCGAGCTATCAGATGCACCATGGCGAGCGTGGTACTGAGCGTTGCGGCGGTCAGCCGCCGATTACTTTGGCGGTGGCCGGGGTGAGCGGGGTTATCCGCTGTTTGCGGCCCTTGCCGGTGCAGGTGACGTGGGCGCCGGTGCCCAGGAATGCGTCGGTCCGGGTGAGGGCGGTGAGTTCGGAGACCCGCAGCCCGGCCTGGATGGCGAGCGGCAGCAGCGCGTGATCGCGGCGCCCGGTGCCCGGACCCCGGCGAACACTTCCCGGGCCTGCGCAGCGGCCGGGCGGCCGTCGCGCAGGTAGGACGCCAGTGCCTCGTCGACGTCGGGCGGAAGGGGCAGCCGTTCGTGGCGGCTGCCCTTGCCGCGCACCGTGATCTCGCCCGCCCGCCAGCCGATGTCCTCCAGCCGCAGCCCGGCCGCCTCGCCGGCTCGCAGCCCCAGGCGGGCGAGCAGCAGCAGGACCGCCCGGTCACGGCGCCCGGTCGCGGTGGCCAGGTTGCATGACTCCACCATGCGGGCCGCTTCCTGCTGCGTCAGGTGCCGGGGAAGGCCGGACAGCTTCCAGCCGGCCGCCGCCGGCACGGCGCCCGCCAGCGGGGACGCGGTCACGCCCCGCAGGTGCAGGAACCGCAGCAGCGACCGCAGCGCCGTCCCGGTGCGCTGGACCCGCGCGGGCGAGGCGCTCCGGGCGCAGTCCAGGACGAACCCCTGCACCTCAGCCGCGGTCAGCGACTCCAGGTCTTCCAAGCCGCCTTTCCGGACCCGCCCGGCCAGGAACGGCCTGACCAGGACGGTCTCGTGCTCGATGGTCCTGCGGCAGGCCCGCGCTCCGCGCGGAGGTAAGACGCGTAGCAGGCGATCGCCTCTTCCACTGGGCCGGACGGCGGGGCCGGCTCCTGCGCCGGCACGGCCCCGGTTCCGCGGAGGTACTCCGCCAGCGGGCGCAGAGCCCGCACCGAAAGCCCGGTGCGCTGGCCCGCAGCCCGGCGGCCGGCGATGAACTCCGTCAGCAGCGGCGTACTCAGACCCGCGATCGTTTCCCCCCGCCCGCCCAGCCAGCAGCTGAGGTCCCGCATCAGCCGCAGGTGGACCGCGCACATCTTCCTGGAGTAGCCGGCCCTCTCAAGCCAGGTACCGAAGCCCTCCCGGAACGGCGACAACAGCCCGGTGACGCGAACTAGCTCAGGATTGATCACTGCCCATCCCCTTCATCGATGAAGGGAATGATTATGCCGATCTTGTGACCCGCTTCCCGTAAGGCTGCCGGCAGGTCCCGACGCAGGTCGGCATAACAACCGGGTCCTCATAAGACGCAATACACACGCAGAGCGACACCGCGCAGATCATCCTCGGCCGGGGCGCCGATTACGTGATGACCGTCAAGGGCAACATGCCGACGCTGTACCGGCAGCTGAAGAAGCTGCCCTGGGCCGCCGTCCCCGCCATCTCGGACCTGAGCACCGGCCACGGCCGCCGGGCTCGCCGTACCGTCAAGGTCGCGCTCGCGCCGGCCTGGATCGAGTTCGACGGCGCGGCCCAGGTCGCGCAGCTGCGCCGAACGGTCACGGCGAAGGGCACCAAGACCGTCGAGGTGGTCTACCTCATCACCAGCGACCGCCATGCCGGCCCGGCCACCCTGGCTGCCTGGGTCCGCAGCCACTGGGAGATGGAAAACCGTCTTCACTGGGTCAGGGACGTTACTTATCAGGAGGACAAATCGCTGGTCAGGACGGGAAACGCGCCTCGCGTGATGGCGTCGCTGCGTAGCTTGGCCATCAGCTTGCTGCGCTTGGACGGCCAGACCGACGTCGCCGCCGCCAACCGTCACCACGCCCGCGACCCGCAGCGGACGCTGCAGCTGCTTCAGACCGCATGAGTGACCCTGCCGGGCCCCTGGCTCAAGCACCAGGCCATTTATTCGCTTGGCGGGGCAGGATGCGTGGCCTAACGTTCGCTCAGACGGGCGGCGGCTGTGCAGGGCACCGTTGCTGGTGGCGAGATCGGAGGTTCGGCGAGATGGCGTGTCGTCTCCTGGCAGTGAGCTTCGACTCGGCCGACCCGCTTCGGCAGGCGCGCTTCTGGGGTGACCTGCTCGGCTGGAAGCTGGCCGCCGATCCGCATGATGGCGCCGCGCTGGTGCCGGCGGATGGCACCGGGTTCGGGTTCCAGTTTCTTCCCGCGCAGGAGCAGAAGTCCGGCCAGAACGAGAGGCATTTCCATCTGACCAGCGCGTCCGCCAAGGATCAGCAGCACACGGCAGCGAAGGCGCTCGGGCTCGGTGCCCGGCGTGTCAACATTGGCCAGCGCCCGGAAGAGAGCCATATCGTGCTCGCCGACCCCGAAGGCAACGAATTCTGCGTGATCGAGCCGGGCAACAAGTACCTGGCGGGCTGCGGGTTCATGGCCGAGATCACGTGCGCCGGCTCGCGCGAGGCCGGGTTCTTCTGGGGCGAAGCGCTGGAGTGGCCCGTGGTCTGGGACCAGGGTCTCCAGACGGCGATCCAATCGCCGCAGGGTGGTCCGAAAGTCTCCTGGGACGGGGAGCGGATGCCCCCGGCATGGCAGAACCGGCTCCGCTTCGTGCTCGCTCCACCCGGTGACGGTGATCAGCAAGCGGAGGCCGGCCGTCTGGTCGCCCTCGGAGCCACGCGCCTCGGTTACAGCCAGGCTGATGCCAGCGTCATAGTCATGGCCGATCCCGACAGCCGTGAGTTCTACCTGCGGACCACGTGATGGTCCAGGCCGCGCAGGCTTCGTCGAGACGACAGCCGAACTCGGCCACCACCCACCATCAGAACCATGCTGACCACTGTCAGCCTCTCGCCGACAGAACCCCAGGTCAACAATGTCAGCACCCGACGGCAGGCGCCGGGCCGAGTTGTCGCGGGCTAATCCGGCGGTATGCGCGAACCGCTCCCCTGGCAGCACGTCCGTAAGGCGCTTACCCTGCCCGCCACTTCCAGACACGCCCAGAACATCACCCGCCGCTGGCCACAGCCTCGATTCACGACGTTGCTGGGTCCCTGGCCCAAGGACGACCTGATCCGTCGGCTTTATCAGTTATGCGCAAGTACAAAAGTCCTGGTCAGCGCGATTTTGCAATCATGCCCGATTGGTAGGCCCTCGATCCTCGGACACGACCCATTACCCATATTAATCTGCTTGACCTGCGAATATCTCTGGGCTGATCGTAACGTCGGCCCGGACTTTCTCCTGTTCAGGCAGGTAGATGACCTTGAGCCTGAGCTGGTCGTAGATGGCTGCCTTGCTAGCGGGTTCAGCGTCACTGATGACTTTATGCGGCACTGTTGCACTAAGCGTCTACGTGATCGTGAGACCGTAAATTGTACTGGCAGCGTTCACTGAACGGCCGACGCACGGGTGTGAAAGGGTCGCGCGGCCAGTCTGACTATCACGGAGCGTGGGCAGACGATAAATCCTCCTGACGGGTGATCATGCGATCTCTTAATGCGACAGTGCCATATCCGGTATGTTCCGCTGTGCGTCAGCTGGGCATGAACTACTAACGAGATGATTTCTGCTCGTGAGGATGAAACAACCGGCCTGATGGTGGTGGCGCATGTCTAGCAGAACTACTCGTCGTGGTCGGCGCCCGAAGGGCCTGATCCCGGTTGTGTCGGTCGTCGCGGTCCTGGCCCTGCTGGCCGGGGCGTTCGCCGGGGTCAGGCTGCTGACCGGATCGGGCCAGGCTCCGGCGACCGCTAGCGGCAAGCCGGTCGCGGTGCATGCTGTGCACGGCCAGGGGGCGAAGATCCCGGTGATGCATCCCTGGCACGGCCAGTCGGCCTCCTGGCCCGCCTCGGGCGCGGGCACCGCGGACATCACCGCAGCCACGACGCCGTCCAGGGCCTCCCGTCTGGCAGCGGGCCCGTCCGCGGGATCGGCTCGCGCCGGCACCCTCCCGGTCTGGGTCGGGCCGCCGGACACCACGTCCTCCCGCATCACGTCGTCCAGCCCGTCGCGCCGCACCGCCACAGCTGCCTCCCTGTCGTCCTCCCCGGTTACCCGGGTCACGGTCGGCATGGCCTCGCACGCGGCCGCGTCGGCGCTGGGCATTCGCGGCGTCGTCTTCACGGTGGCCCGCGCAGGCAGTGGCGCCGGGACGGCCGGCCGGGTGCACGTGAGCCTGGACTACGCGGCGTTCGCCGACGCCTACGGCGGCAACTACGCCGCCCGGATCCACCTGGTCGAGCTGCCCGCCTGCGCCCTGACCACGCCGCAGCTAGCCAAATGCCGCCAGCAGGTCCAGCCGGCCTCCGCCGATAACACCAAGACCGGCCAGGTCGGCGCGGACATTACTCTCCCCGGCCCGGCCACCTCGGCGTCCGCCCGCCTGTCCGCCGACCGCAGCCCGCCCGCCAGCCCCGCCGTGCTGACGTCGTCGGTGACCCCGGCCAGGATCGTGCTCGCCGCTATGGCCAGCGCCTCGGGCTCCGGCGGCAATTACGCCGTGGAGCCGGTGTCCGAGGCCTATGACTGGGTGACGGGCGGGTCCTCGGGTGCGTTCACGTATTCGTACCCGGTCAGCGTGCCCCCGGTGCCCGGCGGTCTCGAACCCGAAGTAAGCCTCGGTTATGACTCTCAGGCCACCGACGGCCTGACCTCCTCCACTAACAACGAGGCGTCCTGGATCGGCGACGGCTGGGATTACTCCCCTGGCTACATCGAGCAGGACTACCCGTCCTGCGCGACGAGTTTCTTCGGCCTGACCACCAACGACCTGTGCATGGGCGCCCAGATGTCGCTGTCCCTTAACGGCGTGACCACCCCCCTCGTCGCGGGCAGCAGCTACCACCCGGAAGCGGACGGCGGCCAGAAAGTTATCAAGAACGCCAATTCCTGGGAGATCATCGAGCCTGACGGCACCCAGTATTATTTCGGGCTGAACCAGCTGCCCGGATATGTCTCCGGTGACCCGACCACGAACAGCGTGTGGACGGTGCCGGTGTGGAGCGACCCCAGCTGCTCGACCATCAAGGTCAACGGGTTCTGCGAGACCGCGCCGTGGCGGTGGATGCTGGACTACGTCGTGGACCCGCACGGCAACGCGATCGCGTATTTCTACAACACTCAGACCAACTACTACGCCCAGGACAACGGCACCATCGGCAGCGCCGCCTACACTCAGGGCGGCACCCTGGCCAAGATCGAGTACGGGCTCCGGGACGGCAGCGTCTACGGCAGCACGCCCGCCGGCCAGGTCACCTTTACCACCAGCAGCACCACCCGGACCGACGCCCCCGCCGACCTGGCCTGCGCCCAGAACGCGCCCTGCACGCAGACCGCGCCGACCTTCTGGACGCAGTACGCGCTGTCCTCGATCACCACCCAGTCCCTGCAGGGCGGCACCCTGCACAACGTCGACTCCTGGTCCCTGGCCAGCACCTACCCCGCCACCGGAGACACCACCACGGCGCCGTCGCTGTGGCTGGCCTCGGTCACCCGGACGGGGCAGGACGGCACGCCCAGCGTGACCCTGCCCGCGATCAGCTTCGCCGGAACCCCCAAGCCGAACCTGGTCGCCACCCCGGCCACCACCGCGGCCGGCTATTCCCTGATCACCCGGTTCCGCCTGTCCAGCATCACCAACGAGACCGGCGGGGTTACCACCGTCGGATACTCACCGGGGGACACCGCGCCGTGCGCGTCAGGAGACTTCCCCTCGCCGTACTTCAACGCGGCCGCGTGCTATCCCGATTACTGGCTGCCCACCGGGGCCTCGTCGCCGGTCGAGGACTGGTTCAACCTGTACATGGCCAGCACGGTCACCGACAAAGACACGACCGGAGGCGATCCATCGGTCGTCACGAATTACACCTATGCCGGTGCGGCCTGGGCCGATGACAGCGACACCGTCAGCCGGTCCGCGACGGTGACCTACGACCAGTGGCGCGGATACGGGACGGTCACCACCGAGCACGGAGCATCACCGGACCCGGTGACCGAGACCGTCGATACCTACTTCCACGGGCTGGAGGGGACCGACGTCCTGACCTCGTCGCACGGAGACAGGTACGCCGACTATACCCAGTACGCGGGAATGCGCTTCGAGGACATCGTCTACAACGGAGCGGGCAGCGGCAACCAGGTCACCGACACGATCGACATTCCCTACACGTCCTCGGCCACCGGGACCAACAAGAGCCTGAACCAGTCGTCCTACATCGTCGGCTCCTCCTCGGTCGATACCTACACCACGCTGACCAGCGGCGGGACCAGGGAATCCACCCAGACCTACACGTTCAACACCTACGGCGAGGTGCTGACCGACTCCGACGTCCCCGATACCTCGAATGCCGCGCAGGACACCTGCACCTCTACCGCGTACGCCGCCAACACCACAACATGGCTGCGCGACCTGCCCGCCACCGTCGAGGTCGTCAACCTGCCGTGCAACACGTTCCCCTGGCAAGCCTCGCAACTGGTGTCGGACACCTCCTATACCTACGACAACGGAGGCACACTTAGTGCCGGGAACCTGACCAAAACCCAGGCCGCGACGGCGGTGTCTGGCGGCCTGGGTCTCACCTTCACTTACAGCACCGAGCAGACCGCTACCTACGACGAGTACGGCCGGGTGCTGACATCGGTCAACGCGGACAACCGGACCACGACCACCGCGTACACCCCGGCGACGGGCGCCGAGCCGACCTCGGTCCAGGTCACCGACCCGGCGAACCTGGTCACCACCACGACCTATGACCCGGCTCGGGACCTGCCGCTGACCGTCACCGACCCGGCCAGCTACCAGAGCACGGACGCCTACGACGCCCTCGGCCGCGTCACCGGCGTGTGGACGCAGGGTAACCCGGCGGGCGGTCCGGCGGTCGGCAAGTACACCTATCAGGTCAGTAACACGGCGCCGTCGGTCACCACCGAGCAGACTGAGGTACCCAGCGGGGCCTACCTGACCACCCAGACGCTGGACGACTCGCTGGGTCAGGTGCGCGAGACCCAGACCGCGACCGCGGGCGGCGGCACCGACATCGCCGACACGACCTACAACTCCGACGGGTGGAAGTCGGTCGTCACCGACCCGTACTACACTTCGGGCGCGCCGTCCGGCACGCTGGTCGCCGCGGCTCCTGGCGCCGTCCCGTCCGAGACCGGGTATGTGTACGACGGGTACGGCCGGGTCACCCGAGCAGTCTCCTACGCCCTGGGGGCACCCACGTGGGAGACGGATAACACCTACGGCGGGAACTACGTGACCACCGTGCCTCCCACGGGCGGCACCAGCTCGACCACGTTCACCGACGGGCGGGGCCTGACCACCGCGATCTACCAGTACCACACCGGCGTGCCCGCCAGCCCGGCCGACCCGGCCGCCGATTACGACCAGACGGCCTACACCTACACCGGGGCCAAGCAGCTCGCCACGATCACCGACGCGGCCGCCAACACCTGGTCCTACACCTATGACCTGCTCGGCAACCAGCTGACCGCCACCGACCCCGACGCCGGGAAGACCACCAGCACCTACGACGCGGCCAGCCAGCTGATGACGGTCACCGACGCCCGCAACAAGGTCACCGCCTACACCTACGACGCGGACGGCCGCCGGACCGCCTCGTACGACACCACCGGCGGGGCGCTGGAATCCCCCTCCTCCGAGCTCGCCTCGTGGACCTACGACACCCTGGCCAAGGGCCAGCTCACCTCCTCCACGTCCTACTCCGGCGGCACCGCCTACACCGAGACGGTCACCAGCTACAGCCCGTATGAGAAGCCGTCAGCCACCCAGACCGTGATCCCGTCCGTCCCGGGCGCAGTGGCGCTGGCGGGTACCTACACCCAGCAGGTGAGCTACGCGCCCGGCGGGCAGGAGCTGTCCTACACCGATTCCGCCGCCGGTGGCTTGCCTTCCGAGACCGTGACCACCGGGTACGACAGCGCCGGGGAACCCGACGCGCTCAATGGCACTAGCCCGTACGTGCACACGCTGTCCTACACCAACCTGGGCGACCCCCTGCAGTACACGATGGGCACCCCCGCCGAGCAGGCCTACATCACCGACTCCTACGACCCGCAGACCGACCGGATCAACGAGCAGAACACCCAGACCGGCACGGCCAGCACCTCCGTCGATGACTTGCACTACAAATATGACGACGTCGGCAACGTGCTGTCCGAGGCCGATACCCCGTCCGGTAGCAGCTCCGCCACCGACGTGCAGTGCTTCCAGTACGACTACCTGGGCCGGATGATCCAGTCCTGGGCCCAGGGCACCAGCACGTGCGCCGCCACCCCGTCAGCGTCCGCCGAGGGCGGCGCCGCCCCGTACTGGGAGTCTTACACCTACGCCGCCACCGGCGACCTGACCGGCATCACCGCCACCACCCCCGCCGGGGTCGCAACCACCACCACTGACACCTACCCCGCCGCCGGGGCGGCCCAGCCGCACGGCATCAGCACCCAGAAGGTCACCACGCCGGCGGGCAGCACCACCACCAGCTACGGGTACGACCCCGCCGGGCACCTGACTACCCTCACAAGCACCGCCCAGAACGAGGCCCTGACCTGGAATGACCAGGGCCAGCTCGCCCAGGCCGCGATCACCCCGTCCGGCGGATCAGCCCAGGACACGACCTACATCTACGACGCCAGCGACACCCTGCTCCTGACCGCAGACCCCGGCTCCACGACCCTGTACCTGGCCGATGAGGAGATTACCGAGAGCACCGTCACCGGTGCGGTCACCGGCACCCGCTACTACAGCCTCGGCGGCACCACCGTCGCCGCCCGGACCGGTGCCTCCACCCTGGCCTACCTGGCCGGAGACCAGCAGGGCACAAGCTCCGTCGCCATCAGCGCCGCGAACCTGGCCGTGACCCACCGGTACTACGACGCCTATGGCAGCACCCGCGGCACCGCCCAGCCGGCCTGGCCTGAAGCCGAGAAGGGCTTCGTCGGCGGCGCCGCTGACACCGCCACCGGCCTGACCGACCTCGGCGCCCGCGAATACCAGCCCGGCACCGGCTCGTTCATCTCCCCCGACCCCCTCCTCACCCCCTACGATCCCCAGGACCTCAACGCCTACGCCTACGCCTCCGACACCCCCGCCACCAACTCCGACCCCTCCGGCGCCATGATGATCACCAACGGCGGCGGCGGTGGCGGCAGCATCGACTGCAGCAGCCACCCCGACGTCGCGCAGTGCCCTAAGCCTGCCCCCCAGCCCAAGGGCAAGACCTACCCACCCGGCACCGGATCCCGCATGATCTGCAACGGCACTCACTGCGCCAGCGTCAACTACTACCGCGCTCACCCGATAAAAACCGCCCCGGTCACTACGTCCAAGACCGATCACACCCGCGCCTCGCCGCATGGCAGGCCCAAGATATCCGGCTGGCTGAATAAGAGTGATGCTTGGACGCTAGGCTTGCTATCCGGTATTGCCTCATTTACCGGAGGTGCTCTCGGCGCCGGCGAAGGCGCCGGGTTGGCCGACGCGGCCGCCCTGGTTCGCGTTGGGCGATGGATGTCACAAGTGGAATATGAGGCTATGATTGACACGGGAATAGTACAGGAAGGCGGTGGGGGCCTCACCTACGTTGTATATCCGGCCGATCCTGAGGCATACCTGCGGCCGGCTAAATCCGGCAGGCTCTATGTCGAATTTGATGTTCCGCCGGAAGTGCTGTCTCCTGGCGGAAAGCCCAGTGATGCGAGCATCAGGGGACCGAATTCCATATGGGCAAGATATGGCAGGGGCTTGTCGGAAATGCCACTAGCGCGTAACATTGAATGGTTGGCGAGTAAACTATGATCGCTAATATTCTCGAGATCTTGGATCGATGGGTGGCCGCTCGCCGTGAACCATTGGCCGTCAGGGGCATTAAGGTATCTGTGACTTTCGGTTCGGCTGATCGGATCCCGCAGGCCGCGTGGGCGGACTTCGAGTCGGCCACAAGGGCAGCGCGGTTGACCCTCTGGGCAGATGGCCAGGCTAATCTTGGAGTACTCGACTTTGAAAAGGACGAAGAACTTATTGATGAGCATCGCGAGATCACTGACACTATAGGCTTTGATGGTGTAGAGCAAACTATCCTCTCATGGCTAGGTTGATCGCTACAATCGCCGTTAGCGCTTGTGTGACGGCTCGATGAACATGGTCTCCGGACACTGGTCAGTCCTCTTTCCGCCTGGGGCGCCTCTGTGTTAGCCATCGGTTATGAGTCCGTGAACGACCGTGTGCGAGTTGCGCAGTCCGAGGAGGAACTCAGGGGGTGATGACGATCATTTAAAGGCCGCGTGTCACGGAGGAGTATCAATGGGCAATTCCTGTCGACAAGCAAGTCTATAACCCGACTTGGCTCATTTAGTGCGCATGGGATCTCGGTGGATCTGGCTGAGGATGTCGTGTAGTTCGCTTGTCAGTGGGTCAGCGGCGGTGAGGACTGGTTTCCGGCCTGGATCTGGATGGTGCGGTAGCGGCGGGCGGTTCTGACGAAGTTCCTGAGGCCGATCTGATTGTCGGGACGTCAGCCTTGACCCGGGTGGGGCCTCGACCTAGCCGGTACTAGTGACACTGCTCTAAGAGGGGGGTCTGGTCAGTTATCGACTGGCACGCCAGCTGACGTGGTAGGGCGTAAAGGTCCCGGTTCGGGTCACGTAGCGGTTGGCGGCGAGCATCGCTAGCGCAACGTGCGTAACGCGCACCGACACGCCGTACTCGGCAGCGAGGTCTGCAGCAGCTCATGCTGTGATGCGGTGCGTTAATTCCGATAACCACATGCAGGTGCGGCAGATCAACACATACGGTGGGTGGCAGGCCCGAGTGGGGAAAGCGCGTAGCCCACCGGCGCGCGAGACTGCATGTGCAGAGTGAGACTCTAGTAATCAAGTAAGTTGATGGGGGTGACGGCAATGGCCGATCCCGTGAGCCTGATGCTAGATGACCTGGCATCTCGCTATGCAGAGACGCCTGCTTCGGGGAACTTCGAGCGACTTTACGCTGACGATGCAGACTTCGGTTATATCTTCGCGGTTCTCCATGAACGACTGAATCAGCACTTCGATTCGATAAATGGCCGGGTGAAGAGCACAAAACACTACTGGGCTGATCCGAGTCGCGACATGCTAGCCTTGATCGATGAACTAGATGATGTGCTCGACTGTTTGAAGGACGCTGGTCTTGAGGTAGTCTTCGCCGCCGAGTACCGTGTCGCTGTCGGCCGCTGTAAGCCGTGGCTTTCCATGAGTGGCGGTAGCACTATACCTGATGGGTGCGGCTCTTCTGGGGTGATGCAGTGTGAAGCGTTTTAATATGCTCGCTGCCGCCGTGTCCGGTTTGCTCGTGTCGGTGCGTGCTTAAGGGGCTCCTTCTCGTTACGGTCCTGGTTGTCTGA
>JALYVS010000100.1:8738-15780 GCA_030853115.1 Actinomycetota bacterium | reverse complement strand
AAGGAGGCCAGGCCTTGAGTCCCTGGACACCGCAGCGCGTGCTCGACGCGGCCATCTTGATGCAATGGCGCCCGGACGGCGCCCTCGAGGTGCGCAAGGACGGCTACCGGCTTATCCGCTATCCGGACTGGGCGCTCGATCCGACGTTCCCCGCGGCTCAGGTTACCCGGTCGCGGGCGAGCCGGCCCGCGGAGGAGGTCATCGACGAGGTCCTCGCGCGGGTCCGGGCCTGGGGCCTGCTCGGTGTCGCCTGGTGGGTGTCGGCTGCGACCTGGCCCGACAACACCGAGGACCGGCTGCGGGCCCGCGGCGCGAAGCGCATCGACGCCGTGCAGATCCTGGCCCGTGACCTTCGGGACGGGCTTCCTGCGCTTGACGTTCCGGCCGGGGTGACCGTTGAGCTGGTCACCGGCGAGCGCACGTTCCGCGCGGCTTCCATGGTCACCGTGCGCGGCTGGGGACGGAAGGAACCTCGGGAGGACGACATCGCCCGCGACCTCACCTCGGCGCTTCATGACCTGGCGGACTGGACCAGTTTCCGGGTGCTGGCCTCGGTGGACGGTGAGCCTGCCTGCTCGGGCGGGTGCACGCTGAACGGCGATGTGGCGCAGCTGTGGGGCGCGGTCACGCTGCCGGCCTTGCGGCAGCGGGGCAGCTACCGCGCGGTGCTCGCCGAACGCCTCCGGCTGGCGCGCGAGCATGGCGCCGAGCTCGCTCTGGTCAAAGGCCGGGCCGAGACCTCGGGACCAATCCTGCTCCGGGCCGGCTTCACCGACTACGGACAAGAGCGCTGCTACTGGCTCTCACTTTAAGAAACCGGCCCCCGGGTTGTGCGGGCCCGCGCGCTCGTGCTCTCATGCACCCATGACCGAGCTGCGGACGCAAACCACGGACCTGGACGCCCTGGCCGAGATCGAGCGCCGGGTGCTGTGGCTGTCCACCGCGATCATCCACCACGCCAACCGGGTCAGGCCCAATCCCGGGGGCCTGAAGGTCGGCGGCCATCAGGCCTCCTCGGCGTCGATGGTCTCGATCATGACCTCGCTGTGGTTCCGGCATCTGCAGGCCGCCGACCGGGTCTCGGTCAAACCGCACGCCTCGCCCGTGCTGCACGCGATCAATTACCTGCTCGGCGAGCTTGACGAGTCTTACCTGCCCACGCTGCGGGCCTTCGGCGGGCTGCAGAGCTATCCCAGCCGGGTCAAGGATCCCGACCCGGTGGACTACTCGACCGGTTCTGTCGGCATCGGCGCGACCGCGCCGATCTGGGGCGCGGTGGCGCGCCGCTACCTCAATGACCGCTTCGCCGGCGACGGTCCCCAGCACGCGGGCCGCCAGTACTCGCTGCTGGGTGACGCCGAGCTCGACGAGGGTGCCGTCTGGGAGGCCGTCGTCGATCCCGGCGTGGCCGAGCTGGGCGAGATCGTCTGGGTCGTGGACGTGAACCGCCAGTCGCTGGACCGGGTGGTGCCTGGCATCGCCGCGGACCGGCTGCGGGGCATGTTCACCGCGGCTGGCTGGCAGGTCATCACGCTGAAGTACGGCCGCCTGCTGGACGAGCTGTTCACCCGGCCCGGCGGCCAGGCCCTGCGGCAGCGGATCGACGCCATGACCAACCCCGAATACCAGCGGCTGCTCCGCTGCGACCCGGCCGAGCTGCGCCGCAGGCTCCCGGACGGCGACGCGCCGATCGAGGGCCTGATCGCCGGGCTGGACGACACCGCGCTGACCCAGGCCATCCGCAATCTTGGCGGACACGATCTGGTCGCGATTGACGCGGCCTTCGGCGCCATCTGCGACGACCGGCCCACGATCATCCTGGCTTACACGATCAAGGGTCACGGCCTGGCCGTCGAGGGCCACCCGCAGAACCATTCGGCGCTACTGACCACCGAGCAGCTGGCGGAGCTCGCGACGCAGCTGGGCACCGATCCGGACCAGCCCTGGCACCGGCCGCCGGCGGACAGCGCGGCCGGCGCACTGTGTGAGGTGGCGGCCCGGCGGCTGCGGCGGCCACCGGTCCCACCGCAGGTCCCGCCGCAGGTGCCTGCCGACCTGGGCCGCACGCCGGCCGGGGTAGCGACGACCCAGGCGGCGCTGGGCCGGGCGCTGCTCGACCTGACCAAGCAACCACCGGAGGCGGCCCGGCGGGTAGTGACTGTGAGCCCGGACGTCAGCTCGAGCACGAACCTCGGCGGCTGGGTCAACAAGATCGGCGTGTGGGCGGCCCGCGAGCGGCTGGACTGGTTCGCCGACGATGCCGAGACCATCTTGCACTGGCGGGAGAAGCCGACCGGGCAGCACATCGAGCTCGGCATCGCCGAGACCAACCTGGTCGGCCTGCTCGGGGAGCTGGGGGCCACCTGGAGCCGCTGGGGCCAGCCGCTGTTCCCGATCGGCGTCCTCTACGATCCGTTCGTCGAGCGCGCGCTCGAGCCATGGTCGTTCGGCATTTACGCGGGCGGTCAGTCGATCCTGGTCGGCACCCCGTCGGGGGTCAGCCTGGCGCCGGAAGGCGGCGCGCACCAGTCGATCACCACGCCGTCCATCGGGATCGAGCAGCCCGGCTGCGTCAGCTACGAACCCGCGTTTGCTATCGATACCGAATGGTGCCTGCTGGCCAGCCTGGCCCGGCTGGGCCGGCCCGGCGGAAACTCGGCCTACCTGCGGCTGTCCACCCGCCCGGTCAGCCAGAAGCTGGCCGCCATCCCGGTTGATCCCGCGGCCAGGGAACGGCGCCGCAGGCAGGTGGTGGCCGGCGCGTACCCGCTGCGCCGCGCCGGGCAGCCCAAGGTCACCATCGCGGTGATGGGGGCAGTCGTGCCGGAGGCGCTGGCCGCGGCCGAACGGCTGGAGGACGCCGGGGTGCCTGCCGACGTGGTCGTGGTGACCAGCCCCGGCCTGCTATTCCGCGCTCAGCGCGCGCGCCAGGGCCTAGACGATGAACCGACGTGGATTCTCGGCCAGGCGTTCCCTGCGGACCGCGCCGCGCCGCTGGTCACGGTCCTGGACGGGCACCCGCACACGCTGGCCTTCCTGGCCGGAGTCAACCGGGTGCCGCATGCGGCGCTGGGGGTCGCGCAGTTCGGCCAGTCCGGCTCGATCGATGACCTTTACCGCTACAACGGCATCGACGCCGACGCCATCATCCGGGCCGCACTGGACCTGGCCCGCTAGGGGCGCGCTAGCGTAAGGTCACGGCAATCTGCCGCGCCTGTCCGCCAGGAGCAGCACCGATCAGCGAGGAGTCCTCGTCATGCAGCTGAGCGCCCGGAACCAGATCCCGGCCCGGATCACCGCCATCAACTACGGCGAGGCCATTGCCAACGTCGAACTGGACGCCTGCGGGTCCCGCCTGGTGTCCTCGATCACGGTGGAGGCCGTCAAGCAGCTCGGCCTGGCCGAAGGCAAAGAAGTCACCATCATCATCAAGGCCTCGGACCTGATCCTCGCGACCAGCGACTGACCACCATGCTTCCGGCGCTGCGGCGAATCTAAGCCGAACGCAGCAGCGTGAGGTGAAGGCGCCGCACATATACTCCATGCCGCCAGGCCATCGCGTGCCAGGTTCGGGTCACCGGTGAAGGGCGCGGCGCGTATGGACAACGACACGGTCATCCGCCTGAGGCGCGTGGTCCTGCGTCTGGCCCGGCAGCTCAACGCCGCCTCCCGGCAGGAGGGGCTCACGCCCACCCAGGCGTCGGTACTCGGAATCACCGCGGCCCGCGGCCCGCTGAGCCTGGCCGAACTCACCGAACTTGAGGGCATCAACCCGACGATGCTTTCCCGGGTGATCGGCAAGCTCGATTCCTTCGGCCTGATCAAACGGCTGCGCGATCCCGATGATTTTCGTGCCGCCCGGGTCGAGGCGACCTCGGAAGGCAGGCTCATGCACGAACGGATTTCCGCGCAAAGAAGCGCGATTATCTCTGAATGCGTCGCTGGCTTGCCCGCCGACCAGGAGTCCGCCCTGGTCGCGGCACTGCCCGCGTTCGAGAACCTGGCCGAGGAACTGCGGCTGACGGTACAGCGCGACCGCCAGCTGGCCCGCGAGGACCCGGAAGCCGGCTGAGGACACGCCCGGGCCGGTCTGGGGACCACGCCTCAGCTGGCCCGGTTTAGCCTCGCGCCGGAAACGGTATGAGTCAGGCTGGCCTAGCTCTGCACCAATGTCGCAGGCGCGTATGCGGTTCGCGCCAGTGCAGTGCAGTGCAGTGCCGCGCTCGCAGACGACCAAGGGAGAACCAAGCACCATGACTGACTATGACCCCAGAACCGTCACCGGAATCCCCACCGAGCCAGTTGGTTCACTCCCGCGCCCGAGCTCGTTGCAGCACGCGTACGGCCAGTACGACGCGGGGGAGATCACCCGTGATCAGCTGGAGACCGAGCAGGACAAGGCGGTGAAGGACTCGATCGAGCACCTGGAGGCAACCGGGGAGCCGATCATCTCCGACGGCGAGCAGCGCTGGTCCAGCTTCGCGACCTACGCGATCACCGACACGCTGGCCGGCACCGGGCTGGCTGACCACCTGGCCGGAACCGGGGGCCAGTACTTCGCCATCTTCGCCGACGGGCACACGCGGCAGCTGCCCCGGCTGACCGGCGGGCCGTTCCGGTACAAGACCTACGCCGCGGACACGCTGGCCAAGTCGCTGCCGATGGCGCACCTGCCGATGAAGCAGGCCGTGATCGCCCCGTCCATGCTGGCCCTGCTGTACCCGCTGGATTCCGAACTCCCCGGCTACACCCAGGAACAGTTCGAAGAAGACCTGGTCGGGGAGTGCGAGAAGGACATCAGGCAGGCCTTCGCGGCCGGCGCCGCGCGGGTGTCCGTCGACTTCACCGAGGGGCGGCTGGCGACCCGCAACGACGCCCGTAACCCGTGGACGGGCCGGAACATGCTGCCGCACTTCATCGAGCTGAACAACCGGGTGATGGAGCGGTTCACGGCTGAGGAACGAGCGAAGATCGGGGTGCACACGTGCCCGGGCGGGGACCGCGACTCGGTGCACAGCGCGGATGTACCCTACAGCGACCTGCTGCCGTCCATGTTCGGCATCAACGCCGGCTATTTCTTGATCCAGCTGGCTAGCGAACGTGACAAGGACCCGGTGTACCAGCTCATCGGGGAAAACCTGCGCTCCGACGCCAACGGCGTCACCCAGATGGCCTACGTCGGCGTCATCAATCCGCTGAACCCGCGGGTGGAGAGTCCCGAGGAGGTTCGTGACGCCCTGATCCGGGCCGCGAACTTCATCCCCAAGGAGCAGCTCGGCTCGACCGACGACTGCGGCTTCTCGCCGTTCAGCATCGACGAGAAGCCCAGTCACGGATCACCGGACTTCGCCCGCCAGACCGCCTGGCAGAAGATCACCAACCGGGTGGAGGGGACCAAGCTCGCCGCCGAGAAGCTCGGCATCAGCTGAGCTATCCGCCCACGCCCCGGCGCGTCCGCGTCGACGATCAGGACGTTGCTGCGGGTATGGCGCCACAGCTCACGGCAGGCGCTGCCGTCCATCAGGGTCGGCCGCCCGCCGTGGGTGGGCGGGTATCGCGTTGCCCGTCACCGGGACCAAGGTGGCGGCCGGCCGGGCCGGACCCGTGCTATCGGCCGGTACGCTGCTGCTGACCTGCTCGGCCTGGACCCTCTCAGCCTCGGTCAGCAGGCCGTGAGCGGTGGACAGGATCACGATCCCGAGGACGATGGCGCCCGCGGCGATGAAGAACGGGACGTGGATACCCGCGGCGATGACCAGCCGGCCCGCCGCGTAGGGGGCCAGGCCGCCGCCGATGAACCGGACGAAGCTGTAGGCCGCCGAGGCGACCGGCTTCTCCACCGGGGAGACGGTCATCACGGCCTGAGTGGTGACGGTGTTGTTGATCCCGATGAAGATCCCGGAGATGATGACGGCCGGGATCAGCACCGCGCGGTCGGTCGTCCACAAGGCGATGACCAGCACCACGACGGCGAAGGCCGCCAGGTTGGCGTACATGGTCCTGGCGATGCCGAAGGCGGCCTGCAGCCGGGGCGCGCCGAAGACGGCGAACACGGCGACGAAGGTGCCCCAGCCGGTGAAGACCAGCCCGAGCTTGATCGGGCTCAGGTTCATCGGGAACGGCGCGTAACCCAGGACGGTGAAGAAGCCCCAGTTGTAGCAGAGCGCGGTCAGCGACATGGTCAGCAGGCCGCGGTGCCGCAGCGCGCGCAACGGCGCGGACAGGCTGGTCTTGTGCACGGGCTTCGGAGTGGGCTCGACCAGCACCACGGTGGCGATCAGGGCGATAGCCATCAGCACGGAGACCCCGAAGAACGGGCCCCGCCAGCTGATCTCGCCCAGGGTGCCGCCGAGCAGCGGCCCGATGGCGATGCCCACGCCGAGCGCGGTCTCGTAGAGCACGATGGCGCCGGCGAAGCCGCCGCTGGCCGATGCGACGATGACCGCCAGCGAGGTGGCGATGAACAGCGCGTTGCCCACGCCCCAGCCCGCCCGGAAACCGATGATGGCGTTGATGCTGGGGGCGGCCCCGGCCAGCGCGCTGAACACCACGATCAGGATCAGGCCCGCGATCAGCGTCTTCTTGGCGCCCAGCCGGCTGGAGACCCAGTTCGTGATCAGCATCGCCACCGCGGTGACCACCAGGTAGCTGGTGAACAGCAGCGTCACCTCGCTCGGCGAGGCGTGCAGCTGGTGGGAGATGGCCGGCAGGATCGGGTCCACCAGGCCGATGCCCATGAACGACACGACGCACGCGAGCGCGACGGCGAAGACCGCTTTCGGCTGCCGGAACGGGCTCGAGACCGAGCCGGTGTGGGGGCCACTCATGGGATGCTCTCTTTCGAAAGGCGTATGGTCTGCCGGGGCTCCGCCCGGCTCTACCTGCGGTCGGCCGTAAGTTCAGCGTGCTGGGGCGAAGCGGGGAGCAAGCCGGCCTGCTGGGCGTTGGCCAGCGCGTCCATGGCCGGCAGCGCCGCGTCCAGCGCGGCCCGCTCGTCCGGGCTGAGCCGGGTCAAGATCTCCGCGAGCCGCTCGGCTCGCAC
>JALYVS010000100.1:0-8728 GCA_030853115.1 Actinomycetota bacterium | reverse complement strand
CACCGCCCGGCGGCGGATCAGCATCGCCCGGCCTTCGTCGGTCAGCCGGACCTGGACCACCCGCCCGTCCGTCGGGTCGGCGTCCCGGCTGACTAGTCCGGATTCCTGCAGGCGGGCGATCAGCTGCGTCATCGCCGGCTGACTCACCCCCTCCTTGACGGCCAGCGAGGTGAGGCGGCTGGGACCCGAGCGTTCCAGCGTGGCCAGCGTTGCGGCCGCGGTGAGCGACAGCCCGTTCGGCGGGCTCAGAGACCGGAACAGCCCGATCAGCCGCTCGAGCCTCGCCGCGACTCCCGCGGCGAGCGTGCGCTCAGGCTGGGCATTACGGGCATCGCGGGCATCGTGCAGGCCAGGCCCGTTCGCAATTTCCATAAGCTATTTATATCACATACTTATGTAGAAAGCCGGCCGGGCCGCTCGCGCCGGCGGCAGGATGCCCCGCGTCATGCGGTCGGCTGGTCAGGACTGACCAGGGCGGATAGCTGCTGCGCGTTGACGTGGGCCCAGTCGCTGTAACAGTTGTTGAACACCACGTCGACGACGTCGGCGTCGGCCGCCAGGTCCTTGATCCGGCCGGACCATTCCGTCAGCTCGCCGGGGCCGTAACGGTAGCCGAACCGTTCGCCGATGTCCTTGCTGTCCCACTGAGCGGAATGACCGTGCATGCGTACCACGGCCAGGTCGCTGGTGGCCGCCAGGACCGGGGGGATGGAGCTGGGATAGCCCTGCGGCATGTCCACGCACACGAAGGGCAGCTGGTGACGGGCCAGGAAGGCCAGGGTCTCGGCCTGGTTGTCCTGCGTCATCCAGGTCCGGTTGCGGAACTCCACGCACACCCGGCGCGGGGCCGCCCGCTGCGCGCACGCCAGGATGTAGTCCTTGTTGGCGTGGGAGATCGGGAACCACGGCGGGAACTGCAGCAAGATCGCGCCGAGCTTTCCGGCGCCGCGCAGCGGTTCCAGGGCGGCCAGAAACCGGTCCCAGGCCTGATCGGCGACCGCCGGGTCGACGTCCTTGAGGTAGACCCGGTCTTTGCCGGCCCGGCCGGCCGCCTCGCGCAGGTCGGCTGGCAGCGCCCGGACCGGGGTGGGGTGCTGCGTGAACAGGCTGAACGCCTTGATGTTGAAGGTGAAGCCGTCCGGTGTCCGTTCCGCCCAGGCTTTGGCGTTCCGCTCCGCGGGCAGCCCGTAGTAGGTGGCGTCGACTTCCACCAGCGGGAACTGGCGGGCGTAATACCGCAGCCGTTTCTCCGGCGTGCTGGCCTCGGGCGGGTACCAGCCGGAAGCGATCAGAGTCGGGTCCGTCCATCCCGCCGTGCCCATCTTGATCTCTCCCATACCGACAGGGTAGGAGAGACGCCGCGGTCAGCGGCTAGCCGCGCTGCGCGTGGGGCATACGGGTCAATGAGACATATATTGAGTGTGTATCACTTTCTTGCTTAGACCGTCAGGACTAAGCAAGCCGAGCGAGCCGAGGGGACAACGGTGTACCTCATCCGGGAACCGGCCGCCGATGCCGGCCGTGGAGCTGGCGCGGGGAACGCCGCGGGCCAGCCGACGGGACCAGCCACCGGACTGCTGCTGACCGAGCCCATCCGCGGGCTGGCGGACCTGACGGCCCTCACGCTGGCGGCATCGTGGCTGGCCGCCGCTCCGCGGGGCGACGGCCATGGAGTGCTGGTGTGGCCGGGTTTGCTGGCCTCCGACACCAGCACCGCCGCGCTGCGCCAGTTCTTGCGCTGGCTCGGCTACGAGGTGCGCGGCTGGGATCTGGGCCGCAATCGCGGGCCGACCAATGTGGTCCTGGACGGGCTGCCGCGGGCCCTCAGGGCGCACGCCGAGCGCACCGGCCAGCCGGTGTCGCTCGTGGGCTGGAGCCTGGGCGGCATCTACGCCAGGGAGATGGCGCGCGAGCATCCTGAGCTGGTCCGGCAGGTCATCACCCTCGGCAGCCCGTTCGCCCAGACCGACCCCCGGCAGAGCCACGCCGAGTATCCCTACCAGCGCCTCAGCCACCTGCACGCGCCCGCCGCCCGGCGGACCCGAGACCGGATCGCCAGGCCCATCAGCGTGCCGTCCACGTCGGTGTACTCGCGCTGGGACGGCATCGTGTCCTGGCGGACGTGCATCGAACCCGAGACCACCCTGCACCAGAACGTCCAGGTGCGCTGCAGTCATCTCGGCTTCGGCGTCGACCCGGCTACGCTGTGGCTGGTCGCGGACCGGCTGGCGGCGCGGGCCGCCGAGCCCACCCGGTTCCGCCCGCCGCTGCTCCTGCGGCCGCTGTACCCCGGTCGCCCATGACGGGCTCAATTCCGCCTGGCACCGCCCCGGCGTCCTGGGAGTTCGCGGCCCCGTGGGGCGCGCGCGGCTACGTCACCCCGCTGGACGGCCCGGTGCACTGGATCGAGTTCAGCCCCGGGCCGCCAGGAACCGCGCCAGCAGCCCGCGCATCCGAAGCGCCCGCACCGGAAGGTCCGCCGCTCGTCTTCGTGCACGGCCTGGGCGGCTCGCACCTGAACTGGTGCCTGATCGGACCGCAGCTGGCGGCGGGCCGGCGCGCGGTCGCACTGGATCTGCGCGGGTTCGGCTTGAGCCCGGGCACGCGCGGCGACTCGACCGTGCAGGCCAACTTCCGGCTGCTTGAACGGTTCGTCCGGGAGGTCACCGGGACGCCGGTGATCCTGGTCGGCAATTCCATGGGCGGCCTGATCTCGCTGCTCGCCGCGGCCGAGACCCCGGACATCGTGGCTGGCCTGGTGCTCATCGATCCCGTGCTGCCGCTGCCCAAGCAGGCGCCCGACTGGCTGGTGGCCAGCCAGTTCCTGCTGTACTCCGTCCCTGGTCTCGGCGAGCTCTACCTCAAGCTGGCCCAGTCGCGCCAGACGCCGCAACTGGCCGTCCGGCGCATGATCGACCTGTGTTTCGCCGATCCGTCCCGTGCTGATCCGGCGATGGTCACGGCGTCGATCGCGCTGGCCGCCGAGCGCGAGGCGATCCCGCACGGGGACGAAGCGCTGCTGACGGCGGCCCGGTCCCTGATGTGGGTGGTCGCCCACCGGCGTCGTTACTTCGCCACGATGGCCGCGGCGCAGATCCCGGTGCTGCTCATCGGCGGTACCGCCGACCGGCTGGTGCCGGTGGCGGCGGTCCGCCAGGCGGCGGCCCGCAATCCCCGCTGGGAAAGCGTCATCCTGGCCGGCGTCGGGCATACGCCGCAGCTCGAAGTGCCCGGTCAGCTCCTCGGTACGCTCACCGACTGGCTGGACCGGCATTTCACCTTGACTGCACGCTGAGGAGCACGAGGAGTGACGCCGATGCAGCAACTCACCGGACTAGATGCCTCCTTCCTCGCCCTGGAGTCGGCCACCACCACCGGTCATGTCGGCGGGCTGTGCCTGCTGGATCCCAGCGGGGCGCCCAGGCCGCTCACGCTGGCCCGGCTCACCGAGGTGCTGGCCGAGCGGCTCCCGCTCGTGCCCGTGCTGAGGCGCAAGCTGCTGCAGGTGCCGCTGGGCCTGGACCAGCCTTACTGGATCGATGATGCGAACTTTGACATCGAATACCACGTCAGGGAAATCGCGCTGCCGCGGCCAGGCTCCGAGGCTCAGCTGACCGAACAGGTCGCCAGGCTGCACGCCAGGCCGCTGGACCGCAGCCGCCCGCTCTGGGAGATCTACCTGATCACCGGGCTGGCCCGGCGGCGCGCCGCGGTCTACACCAAGATCCACCACGCCGCGATCGACGGGGCCTCCGGCGCTGAGCTGCTCACCGTGCTGCTCGATCTCACCCCCGCCGGGCGGGTGCTGGCCGCCGCCGAGCCGTTCACGCCCGCCAGGCCGCCGAGCCTGCCGACGCTAGCCGCGCTGGCGGCCGCCAAGCTAGCCTGGCGCCCGGTCCAGACCGTGCGCATCACCAACGAGCTTGTCCGGGTCCTGCCGACCCTGGCTCCGGCGGTGAACACGCTGGTCGGCGGGATGCTCGGGCTGAACCGAGGCGACGGCGCGGTGATCGCGAGCAGGCCCGGCCGGGCCCCGGACACGCCGTTCAACAAGCCCATCACCCCGCATCGCCGGGTCGCGTTCCGCAGCGTGGACCTGGACACCGTCAAGGCCGTGAAGAACGCCTTCGGGGTTTCCGTCAACGACGTCGTGATGGCGATGTGCGCCGGGGCGCTGCGGCGATGGCTCACCGAGCACGGCGCGCTGCCGGCCCACCCGCTGATCGCGATGATCCCGGTGTCGGTGCGCGACCCGTCCGCCCGGGGCGCGCTGGGCAACAAGGTGTCGGCGATGCTGGCCATATTGCCCACCACGGTTACCGACCCCGGCTTGCGGCTGGAGATCGTGCACGCCGTGACGAAAGCCGCCAAGGCCCAGCAGGCGGCGATCCCGCAGGGCCTGATCGATCAGATCAGCGACTTCGCCCCGCCGGCGCTGACCGCCCGGGCGGCCCGGGTGGTATTCGCCACCGGTCTGCTGCACCGGCTGCCGCCGTTCAACGTCACGATCTCAAACGTCCCCGGGCCGAACGTTCCGGTCTATCTCTGCGGAGCCAAGCTCGTCGCCCATTACCCGGTGTCCGTGGTCACCGACGGCCAGGGCCTGAACATCACCCTGGTGGGATACCTCGGCCAGCTGCACTTCGGGCTGACCAGCTGCCGCGAGCTGGTCCCCGACCTCGACGCCCTGGCCGGCTACCTGGTCGAGGAGCTTGAGTCTCTGGTCCGGGCCGTCCAGCAGCGCGCGGCCACCGGATGAGTCCCGGCCCGGACCCGCCCCGAGACGGTGACGACGACGTCCGCGCGGTCCTGCCCGAGGGGACCGCGGCACCGGACCGGGTTCCGGCGGGGATCTTCGCTGCGGCCGTGGACGTCTTCGGCTCCGGACAGCGGCTGGACATGCGGTCGCTGGCCGGGCGCCTCGGCGTGGCCCGGGCGACGCTGTACCGGCGCGCAGGCAACCGCGAGCAGCTGCTTGACGAGATGCTCTGGTGGCGTGCCCGGCGGCTGCTCGCCGACCAGGTGCAGGCGACCAAGGCCCTGGCGGGGACCGCTCGGCTCGTGGCGCTGACCGGGGGAGTGCTGCACGGCATCGGCGCCGACCGGCCGCTGCGCGCGTTCCTTGAGTCCGATCCGGAGACCGCGCTGCGCATCTTGACCGGGACCCGCAGCACCGTGCACGCGGGCATGGTCGGCGCGCTGGAGAACCTCATCGATCTCGAACGCGGCCGCGGCGCGTTCGACGCCAGCCTGGACACCCCGACGCTGGCCTACGCCATCGTGCGCATCAGCGAGGGGTTCCTGTACGCCGACGTGGTCGCCGACCGCGCCCCCGACATCGACCGCGCGATCACGCTGATCGAGGCCCTGCTTCTCGGTCTGGACCGCGCGGCCCTCAGCCGGGCCTGACTCGGGCCAGCCGAGCGGGGCTAGCCCCGTTCGAGCTCGAGGACGAGCTTGCCGGTGTTCACCCCGTCGAAGAGCATGAGCAGCACGTCGTGGAAGTCGCCGACGCCGCCCCGGACCACGTGCTCGCGCGAGACAAGCTGCCCGGCCTGAAGCCAGCCGGCCAGCTCGGCGATGGCGCCGGGGAACCTGTCCTCGTAGTCGAAGATCACCATGCCGGCCATGGTGGCCCGCGCCACCAGCAGCATCAGGTAGTTGGCCGGCCCCTGGACCTGGGTTTCGTTGTACTGCGACACCGCGCCGCAGATGACGATCCTGGCGCCCCGCGCCAGCCGGGTCAAGACGGCGTCCAGGATCTCGCCGCCCACATTGTCGAAGTAGACGTCGACGCCGCCCGGCGCGTGCTCGCGCAGCGCCTTGCGCACGTCCTCGGTGCGGTAGTCGATCGCGGCATCGAAGCCGAACTCCCCGGTCACCGTGCGGCATTTCTCCGGGCCGCCCGCGATCCCGATGACCCGGCCGCCCTTGATCTTGACGATCTGGCCGGCCACGCTGCCCACCGCCCCGGCGGCGCCGGAGACGACCACCGTGTCGCCCGCCTTGATCCGGCCGACGTCCAGCAGGCCGAAGTAAGCGGTCAGCCCGCTCATCCCCAGCGTTCCCAGGTAGGTGGCCGGCTCGGCCCGCGAGGTGTCGATCTTGCTGACGCCCCGGCCGTCCGACAGCGCGTATTCCTGCACCCCGAAGGCGCCGTAGACGTAGTCGCCCACGGCAAACCCGGGATGTCCGGACACGGTGACCAGGCCGGCCGCCCCGGCCCGCATGACCGCACCCACCTCGACCGGCGGGACGTAGGAGGCGCCGGCATTCATCCATCCGCGCATCGCCGGGTCGATCGACAGGTGCGAGACCTCCACCACGAACTGTCCCTGACCCGGCTCCGGCACGGCCTCGCTGGTGAGTTCCCAGTCGGCGGGCGTGGGCCGCCCGGACGGACGGGCAGCCAGCCGTACCTGACGGTTGATCGGTGACATCCGGCGGCTCCTGGAACGAGACGAGACCCTGACCGGAATCTATTGCTGCCCGGCCAGGAACACAACCGGCCCGCCCTGGCTGGTCGCGCCCGCCGTCAGCCATATCGTCAAAGCAATTGACTGTCAACTATATGGACTAAAATCTGCCTGGCCGGTAGCCTGACGGTATGACAGCGACGGATGAGGAGATCGTGATTCCGGCCTTGCTCCGCGCGGCGCGCGGCAGCTATGGTCGGGCGGTCAGCGAAGGCCTGGCCGCGGCCGGGTTCGACGACCTGCCGCAGAACGGGTCGTTCGTGCTTGGCGGCATGGCGAACTTCGGCGGATCGGCGGCCGACATGATCTCCGGGCTCGGAGTCAGCAAGCAGGCGGCCAGCCAGCTGATCGACACCCTGGTGATCCGCGGCTACCTGACCAGGGAGATCAACGCCGAAGACCGCAGGCGGATGACGATCGAGCTCACCGAGCGAGGACGGTCCGCCGCGGCCGCCATCCGATCCGCGGTCGAAGCCGTCGACGCCGAGCTGGCCGGCAAGATCTCACCAGCCCAGCTGGCCGGGTTGCGGGCAGGCTTGACGGCGCTGGCCGAGATCAGGCAGCACGGGCACCACCACCAGTGAGCGACCAGGCCGGCAGCGTAGCCCTGGTGACCGGCGGGTCCAGTGGCATCGGCCGGGCCGTCGCCGAGCTGCTCGCGGCCCGAGGCGCCCGCGTGGTGGTGAACTCGGCCGATGCCGGTCAGGCCGGGGAGGTCGTCGCGGCCATCACCGGCGCGGGCGGGACGGCCGTGCCGGCCATCGCGGATGTCCGCGACGGCGAGGCGATGACCTCGGCGGTACGGCTCGCCGTCGACACGTTCGGCGCGCTGGACACCCTGGTGACGTGCGCCGGGATCCAGCGGTACGGCACGGTCACCCAGACCGATGAGGCCGTCTGGGATGAGGTCTTCACGGTCAACGTCAAGGGCGTCTTCCTGGCCGCCAGGGCCGCGCTCCCCGAGCTGCGGCGCAGCTCCCGGGGAGCCGTGGTGGTGGTTTCCTCGGTCCAGTCCTACGTGGCCCAAGGTGGCGTGGTGGCCTACTCGGCGACCAAGGGAGCGCTGAACGCCATGGTCAGGGCGATGGCCATCGACGAAGCCCCACATGGGGTACGGGTGAACACGGTGTGCCCGGGTTCGGTCGACACCCCCATGCTGCGGGCCTCAGCCCGGTTGTTCAGCGACGGCACCGAACCCGGGGCGCAGCGCACCATCGACGGCTGGGCCCGGGCCCATCCGCTCGGCCGGGTGGCGCGGCCGTCCGAGGTCGCCGAGCTCGTCGCCTTTCTGGCCAGCTCCCGGGCCAGCTTCATCACCGGGGAAGATATCCGTATCGACGGCGGCCTGCTGGCCGGCGTGGCCGTCACGCTCCCGGACCCGGCCTAACCTCGCCGTAGTTCGGGAGGAATCGCGGCGGTGCTGTCACTGTAAGACCAGCTGTCTTACACTCAGGTTATGACGAACACGATCACCATTCGTACTGACGACGAGACCGAGCATGCTCTTGGCGTGCTGACTCATGATGGCAGTTCGCGATCCGCCGCGATCCGGCAAGCCGTGATCGATACGGCTAGCCGACGCGAACGCGCCGAGGCGATGCGCCGGGACGTGCTGCGGATGGATCTCGGGCAGGCCGACGGTATCAACGTAGCGGAGGAACTGGCCCGCGACCGGGCCGGCGAGCGCTGATGATCTATCTCGACTCGGCGGCTGTCGTTAAGCTCGTTCACGCCGAGCCGGAGTCACCGGCGCTGCGTCGCTGGCTGCGGGAGCGAGCGGAGCAAGGATGGATCAGCTCGGTGCTGACGGAGATCGAAACCTTCCGTGCGCTGGTCCGGTATACGCCAAGTGCCGTCTCGCGCCTGCCCGCCGTGCTGGATCAGATCGAATTGATCAACCTGGACCCGCGTATCCGGCTCCTGGCCCAGGCCGTCAAGCCGGTGGCAGTCCGCAGCCTTGCTGCTATTCATCTCGGGACAGCCCTGCATTCCCTTTCCCGGCTGACCTCCTTCGTGACCTATGACAAGCGCCTTCTCGATGCGGCCGGGGCGGCCGGCCTCCCGGTCGACTCACCTGCCTAGCGGCAACCGGCGGATTACAGTCGTCGGTTGCGGCCGATGTTGCCCTGCTGCTACCTCCATGCTGGCGCTCCGGCTGGGTCAGCCGTGTACGTACTCGCCCGGGGCGTCGCCGAGGACCGGGTGCCGCTTACTGCCCAGCCGGGGCGGTTTGGCCAGCGCGCCGGCCCGGG
>JALYVS010000487.1 GCA_030853115.1 Actinomycetota bacterium | reverse complement strand
CAGCGTTGTCGTCCGCCCGGGCTCCCGGGCCTGCCGCCGTTCACTCCTTCGAGGCTGGGTTGGCCTTCACCGTCGCAGGGGTCCATCCCGTGCCGCCCAATGGCAGCCAGGACACCTACCCGCCCGCGCCGGACGCCAGCTGCGACAGCGCTACCTTTGCCGCCGACCACGCTCTGGGCGTCAAGGTAGCCGGCGGGTTCGCCCTGGCCGGCTTCCCCGCCTCGGCTGATCTCCTGCAGCACTTCCTCCAGGGGAAGGGTACGGAGGTCTCATACCGGGCCGGGTCGCCGATTTCGAAGCAGGCGCTGGCGAGCGCGGCCTTCCGGGCGGCCGATAACGAAGTCCAGGCCGCGATCCTCAGCCAGCTGAAGGCCGGCCGGACACGCGTCCGGCTCTCCGCCGCGCAGCTGCCGACGGTGGCCTTCGAGTCCAGGACCAGCGACCTGTACTGGGGATTTCGCGGTACCCAGGGCTTGACCGTAACCGGGAGCGGCCGCCGCGAGAACGGACGGTACGCCGGGACCCTCTCCTTCGTCATACGGGACAGCTACGGATTCCCGGCCCGCGACACCCTCGGCGGCTTCGGCCCGCCCATGAGGTACCTGCAGACGGCCTGCGGGGCACCGCAGCACGCGGGCGGAGCCCGCTGGTTCCCCGACAGCATCACGGTAACCGTGCCCTTCAGCCAGGCGGCCTGACCCTGGTCCCAGGGTCCCGATGCGCCCGCCGGAATTGTGATCCCGCAGACTTGAGCCATGACCATGCAGTCCGTGGGTGCCGCGGGCACCTGCCCGTTCACTATTGACCGGCCGGTCATGCGGCAGCGGTGGGAGCGGCTGACGTTCCTGCACTGGCCGTTCGAGCCCGCCGACGTGCAGCGGCTGCTGCCCGACGGCCTGGAGATCGAGACGTACGACGGTGCGGCGTGGGTTGGCCTGGTGCCGTTCTACATGCGGGTGGCCACGCCAGGCGGGCGGCGGGTGCCCTGGGTATCGAACTTCTGCGAAACCAACGTGCGCACCTACGTCCGCGACCACGCGGGGCGCTCCGGCATCTGGTTCTTCTCCCTTGAGGCGTCCCGGCTCGGCGCGGTCCTCACCGCGCGGGCCACGCCCTACCGCCTGCCGTACTTCTGGTCGTCGATGCGGCTGGGCGAACGCGGCGACGAGATCGCCTACCTGTCCCGCCGCCGCTGGCCCGGCCCGCGCCCGGCCGCGTCCCGCCTGCGCATCGGCATCGGCGCGCCGATCGCCCCCGCCGACGTCACCGCACTCGAGCACTGGCTGACCGCCCGCTGGATGCTGTTCAGCGTCATCGGCGGCCGCCTGGTCTCCGCCCGCGCCTGCCACCAGCCCTGGCCCCTGCATCGCGCCCGAGCCCAGGTGCTGGAAGACCACCTGCTCAGCACGGCCGGCCTGCCCGCCCCCGAAGGCGAGCCGCTGGTGCACTACTCGCCCGGCGTAGACGTCGCTATCGGCCGCCCGGAAACCTGAACCCGGAATCCACCCGAACGGACGGACCTCGACGCGCCCCGCGACCTCATTCACCGCGGCTGGAATAGTACTGGCCGGCCTCGCGTTCCTAACTCTGTCGGTGCGCTAGTGTCCCCCGGGCTCTAATGACTGCCTCCATGGAATACCGTCCGGCTGGAGCCATGTTGCGCCTTTCGCCGTGAGGCGACCTGCGCACCGGCCAGGCACGCCCTCGCGAGCACAAGCTCCCGGGGGCGCTGTCATGTCCGGACCCGTCCGTCGCTGGCCGGGACGGGCCTGGGCCGCTTCGGCTTGCGCTAGGCGCCGAGGCGCTGGAGCAGCAGGGCCTCGGCGAGCACGGCGCGCTCGAACTCCGGCAGGTGCAGTCCTTCGTTCGGGCCGTGCGCGCGGGTGTCGGGATCTTCCACGCCGGTGACCAGGATGCTCGCCTCGGGGAACGTCTCCTGAAACTCCGCGATGAACGGGATCGAGCCGCCGGTGCCCATGTCGACCGGCGCCGTGCCGCCCCAGGCCTCGGCGAGGGCGGAACGCGCGGCGGCATAGGCCGGCCCGGCCGTCGGCAGCGTGGTCGGCTCGCCCGCGTCGACGACCGTGGTCGTGAGCCGGGCACCCCACGGGACGTGCTTTTCCAGGTGCTCACGGAGGCAATGCAGGGCGCTGGCGGTGGTGTCCCCCGGTGCCAGGCGGACGGTGACGCGGGCGCGGGCGACAGGGACGAGGGTGTTGGAGGCGCCGGCGACCTTCGGCGCGTCGAGCCCGGTGACCGTGATGGCGGGCTGGGTCCACAGCCGCCCGACGGCGGAGCCGGTGCCGATCCAGCTGGTCCCGGGCGCGGCACCAGACTCGGCCCGCAGCCGTTCTTCGGGGTAGTCGACGTCGGCGGCGGGAGCCGAGGTGAGGCCTTCGACGGCCGGGCTGCCGTCCTGGGTCCACAGCGTCGCCAGCAACTTGGTGAGCGCCATGATGGCGTCCGGGACGAGGCCACCCCACATGCCGGAATGAACGGCGTGGGTGAGCGTGCGTACCTCGACGTCCACCCGGATCAGGCCCCGCAGGCTCGTCGTGAGCGACGGGACGCCGATGTCCCAGTTTCCCGAGTCGGCGATGACGATGACGTCCGCGGCCAGCCGGTCGCGGTGCTGGCGCAGCAGATCGGGCAAGGTCTCGGAAGAGACTTCCTCCTCGCCCTCGATGAAGAACCGGACGGTGACCGGAAGGTCATCGCCCAGGGCGCGCAGCGCACCCACGTGCACCGCGATCCCGGCCTTGTCGTCGGCCGCGCCGCGGCCGTAGAGGCGCTCGCCGCGGATGACGGGCTCGAACGGCGGACTGTCCCAGTCGGCGGGGTCGTTCTCCGGCTGGACGTCGTGGTGCGCGTACAGCAAGACGACCGGAGCCCCCTCAGGGCCCCTCCGCTCGCCGATCACGGCCGGCGGGGCCCCGTCATAGGCCCGGACGACCTCGGCCCCGACACCCTCAGCGGCCAGGAGCTCGGCCGTCTTCCGCGCGGACTTCTCCACCTCGGCCCGGCGCTCAGGGTCAGCACTGACGGACTGGATCCGGACCAGCGCCTGAAGGTCGCCTATCAGGCCGGGCAGGAGATCATGGACACGGTTCTTCAGATCGCTCACGCAGGCAACTCTACGATCCCGCGCCCGGGCGCGAAGCGTCGGCGGCCCGCGGAGGCCGCGGCGACGGTTAAGCCGGAGATCTCCTGAAGCAGGCGGAGCACGAGGGCCAGCGGCGGCCAGGCGGAGCGGCCCCGGCGGGTCACGGCGAAGGGCCGCTGCGTCACGTCCGGCTGGTCCAGCGGCCGCAACGCCACGCCGCGGCGCACCGGGCGCCCGGCGGGCAGCAGCCCGACGCCCAGCCCGGCCAGGATCATGTCCTGCACCAGTTCCAGGCTGTCCACGCGGTGCATGATCCGCGGCTGGAAGCCGGCTAGCGAGGCCACGGTGCGGACCACCTCCTCGTCGCCGCTGTTGCGTGAGTTGACGATCCAGTCCCGGTCGGTGAACCGGCGGAAGACCTCCAGCGCGGTCCCGGGCGCCCGGTCCCGGTCGGCTGGCGTGCCCAGGCTCCACCGCCTGCGTCCCAGCGGCTGGCTGGCCAGGCTACGGTCGAACCGGGCCGGGGCCAGGTTGTAGTCGTAGGTGAGGGCCAGGTCAACCGCGTCGTCGGCGAGCAAGCCGAGCGCCTCATCGGGTTCGTGCTCATGGATGGCCAGCTGCACGGCGGGGTGCCGTTCGGCCAGGATCCGGACGACGGGCAGCACGGATTGGCGCACGGCCGTGGCGAACGCCGCCACCCGGACGGTCCCGGCCGGCGCGGCCGCTGGATCCAGGTCCAGGCGGGCGGCCTCCAGCGCGGCCAGGATCGTGACGGCGTGACCCGCTAGCCGCTGCCCGGCCGGGGTCAGCCGCACCCGCCGCCCGTGCGGCTCGATCAGCGGGGTGCCCGTCTCCCGGGCCAGGGCCGCGATCTGCTGCGAAACGGTCGAGGTGGTGACCTGCATGCTCTCGCTGACCTCACGCATGGAACCGAGGCGGCATAGCTCAAGCAGCAGTTCGAGCCGGCGCGGGTCCATCTCTTGATCATTCATGATCGGTGAACAGTATGTCCAGCAAAGTCACGTGGACGCGGACGGTCCCGGTGCCATGTACTAGCGCTCATGGTCAGCATCGCGGCGCCACCCAGCACCTCGGCTCGTCCCGGCACCTTGATGGCGCTGGGCTCGATGAGCTGCGTCCAGCTCGGCCTGGCGCTGTCCGTCCCGCTGTTCGGCGAGGTGGGCCCGCTGGGCGCCGTCTGGCTCCGGCTGGCCTGGGCGGCCGTGATCCTGCTGGCCGCCGTCCGGCCCCGGCCGTGGCGCTTCCGTCGCCCGGTCCTGCTGGCCACGGTGGCTCTCGGCGTCGTGACCGCCGGGATGACCATGCTGTTCATGGCCGCCGTCGCCCGGCTGCCGCTCGGGGTGGCCAGCGCCCTGGAGTTCCTCGGCC
>JALYVS010000486.1 GCA_030853115.1 Actinomycetota bacterium | reverse complement strand
GGGTACGGCCGCCGCCGGGGAAAGCCGCCGGCGCCCGCCGCTGCGCTGCCAGCCCGGCAAGGTGCGTGAGGCGAAGCCCAAGGACTGGCTGATCCGGTTCCTCTTCGGCGCCGGGACATCTACGACGGCCGGCGTGATCGCCCTGGCCGCCGGCCCCGTGATCGGCGGCACCCTGCTCGCGTTCCCGGCCATCCTGCTGGCCAGCCTCACCCTAGTCGCCGAAGAAGACGGCCGCGCGCAGGCACGCGACGATGCCCGCGGCGCCGCGGCCGGGGCGCTGGGCCTGATCGGCTTTGCCGTCACCGGGGCCGGAACCTACGGGCGGATGCCGACCGTGGCGGTGTTCGGGCTGGTCACCGTCGCCTGGGCGGTTGCCGGGCTCGGCGCCTATGCCGCCGCCTGGGCGGTCGGCGCGGGAGCTGACGAGCCCCACTGACCGGCCCGGGCTCAGGCGTCGCGTCCCCGGCCCGGATGAAGCCTGCGGAAGGGGCCCGTCTGGACAGCCGCCGCGACGCAGTGGCGGGCGCCACTCCTCGCTCCGGGCGCCTGCCGTAGGACCGGCCAGCAGCCGAGGCGGCGGAGTCGCTGAGCCGGACGGTGCCCTCGGCATCACCGCCAACCGGCTGTGCCCCGCCGTCGAACACCTGCCCACGAACCGTACCGGAGCCGGAAGATTCCGGTTCATGGCCACCTTGACCGCCGGGATCGCCGCGATGAACACCGCCAGCGGCGGCTCGATCAGCCCGGGCGGCCGCCGCCAGCCCCGATCACGCCGAAATAACCCACCGTGCCGCCGAACGTCCACAATGACCGGCCCTGCGCTGACGACCAGTCCGCGGTTCTGGGCTACTCGCCGCGGGGATGTTCAGGCATCACGCACCGTCCTCCTCCGGCGCGCTGTAAGCGGCACCCTGCGCTCAGCCGACGCCATGCCGATGTAGCCCCGTGATCACCGGGACTTTGACATGCCGCCGGACGTCTTCACCGTGGCGAGAGACGGCAAATTGCCGGGGCAAGCGGTTCCGCGCACAGCTGCCTGGACGATGCTCGCCATAGCTCCGTAACTATCGCTACCCAGTGGCCCGCGTTGACAATACGCGGCGGGACGGAAAGAAACAGCTGAAATACCGCACGGTGCGTGACCGGTGGCGGCGGATGAGGGAGGACGACCTCGACCCCTCGTGCCGGAAGGGATCGAGGCACCATGTTTCATACCGTGGGCGGTCGGCCCGCCCTGCGGAAGTCGCTGCTGCCAGCGGAGGTGCTGCGGCTGCCGCAGGAGCTGGCGCGGGTAGAGCTTTACTTGATGAGCCAAGAACCGGGCGCCGACTGGCGCCCACGCCCTGAGACCCAGGCGCTCATACTCGGCAGGGAGGATGATCGAGGATCAGATCACTACCCGTCGGTCGTATCACCCGATAGGTGCGGAATTACCACAGACGGGCAGGTCGCTCCGGTGACACTGGGTTATCCGGAAAGTGGTCATCAGGATCCGGAAGGCGATGGGGCTTAGGTACCATGCCAGGTCGGCCGGGCCAGTCAGAGGCTCCAGCCAGCACCACAGAAACCCGCAACTCAGCGACACGGCGGCGCACCTGCAGGGCTTGACTCATGCGCTTGCCTTGCCCGTTACCTCGGCAAGCCGGAGATGCCCCACGGCGGATGAGCCGAGACGGTCGACTCCACCGAGACCGGCCTGGCGGCAATGATCCAGCGGATCAAGGATCTCGCCGCCGTGCCACACTGACCGGGGCGGCAACCCCTCAGGCTTCCCGCGAGGTGCGATCTGCTACAGGTTATGCGGCACTGCCAGGCGCTGCAGGCCCTGTTCCATGCCGGTCAGGCCGGCGTCGAGGGCGACCTGGATCAGCCACCGCCTGACCTGTTCGCTGCGGTCCTGGTCACCGGCTAGGTCGAGGGCAGGGTCGGCGAGCAGGTGGGCTCCTCTGGAGTCGCCGGCGTCCTGGATCGCTCGCAGGCCTGTGGTGTCGAGTACGTCGGGGATCGGCCGTCCGGTCACTATGTGCATGATCCGGGGCTGCGGGATGGCGAGGATGTCGGTTCCGGCGAGGCTGGCCAGCGCGGCGGTGACTTCCTTGCCGGTCAGCGTGGCGAGGAGCGCGCCGAGCTGCTGAGGAGGCACGCTCCAGTGGGGGCGGCTGCGGGTGAGGGGCATTCTCTGCTCGCTGCCGGGTGATATCAATGACGCGCTGCGCCGCACTACCACGTCGCCCTCGATCCGCATGTATGTCGTGGTGTGGCCTTATCCTCTGGGGTACTTCAGGCCTGACCGATGCCCCGGCTGGACCTGGCCTGCCCGCAGGCCAGCCGTCCGGGGAGCCCGACCGGGCAAGCCGGGACCTGGTCAGCCCCTAGCGGTGGAAGGGATTCATCCCGCCTGCTGGTGCGCCGCCGACAGCGAGCAGCATGAGCACCGCGATGAGCGGTGAACGGTTCAGCGCATCGGTGAACGCAGTCACCGTGTGCTCGGCGAGCGGACGCCCTTGCGCGTCCCGCGTGACGGTGACATTCAGGCCTGACCGCACGGCGAAGTCCACTGTGCCATCGGAGGCGCCGTCAGAGCCGCGCGGCAGGTCCGGGGCATGCAGATTCCACAGCATGGCGCCGGCTTCGGCGGGGAGGAACCCGCACTCCGGGTCGTATCGGCCGTCGCGGTCCGTCAGCGCGTCGAGGTGGTCGCGGGCGGCGTGCAAGGCGGCGGTGAACGCGGCCAGTTCGCCGGCCCGCTGCTCGGCTTCGGCGATCCGCGCGGCCAGCCTGGGCCGCAGGCTGTCACGTACCTGAGCGCACGAGCCATCGGCCCGGACGCGGAGCAGCCCGGCGATCTCCTCAAGCGGCAGGCCGAGCCGCTTGGCCGCGGTGATGAACCCGAGGCGTTCCACGGCATCCTCGCCGTACACGCGGTACCCGGCGGCGGTGCGGCCGGGCGGGAGCAGCCCGGCGCTCTCGTAGAACCGCACCGTGGTCGCCGGGACACCGCAACGTTGGCGAGCTGGGATATCAGCAGGTCAGCCATAACTGCCACGGTAAACTTTCACGTCAGGTCGAAGGTCAAGCCATCGGCCGGCCAGACCGGCCCGCGTCGGCGGCGGCCGGCTGCTTCCTCCCGGAGCCAGCACCGGTTTCCGGTTTGCGTGCCGGCCGGTAGATTGCGGCGGACAGGAGGTGCTGCCGATGGAGGACCGGCCGGTCTCGGCGGAGACGCTGGCCGCTCAGGCGCTGGGCGAGGCAGATCCGGTCACCGGTGCGCTGGCCCCGGCGATCACGCTGGCCACGAACTACGAGCAGCGGCCAGACGGGTCCTACCCGCAGGGCCGCGTGTACACGCGGGCGGATAACCCGACGTCGGAGCAGGCTGAGCGGCTGCTCGGCGCGCTGGAGGGCGGTGCCGGGTGCGCGCTGTTCGGGTCGGGGATGGCGGCGGCGACCGCGGTGTTCCAGTCGCTGCTGCCCGGCGATCACGTGCTGGTCTCCCGCGTCCTGTACTGGGGAGTGCGCAAGTGGCTGGCCGAGTTCGCGCTGACCTGGGGCCTGGACGTGGAGTTCGCGGACCTGACGGACCTGGACATCGTGGCCGCCGCGATCCGGCCAGGCCGGACCCGGCTGCTGTGGGTGGAGACACCGGCGAACCCGATGTGGGAGATCACCGACCTGGCCGCGGTCTGCGGCCTGGCGCACGCGGCCGGGGTGCGGGTGGCGGCCGACAACACGGTGGCCACCCCGGTGCACACCAGGCCGTTCGAGCATGGCGCCGACCTGGTGGTGCACTCGGCCTCCAAGTACCTGAACGGGCACGGCGACGTGCTGGCCGGCGCGGTGCTGACCGCCCGCCGGGACCCGTTCTGGGAGCGGGTCCGGTCCTGGCGGCGCACCGCGGGCGCGATGCCCGGGCCGTTCGAGGCCTGGCTGCTTCAGCGCGGCATGCGCACTCTGTACCTGCGGGTGCACCGCTCCTCCCAGACTGCGCTGGCCATCGCCACGCACTTCCGCGACCACCCGGCCCTGTCCGCCGTCCTGTACCCGGGGCTGCCCGGTCATCCCGGTCATGTGGTCGCGGCCCGGCAGATGGAGGGCGGGTTCGGCGGGATGCTGTCGATCCGGCTGGCCGGCGGGGCCGGGCACGCCCTGGCCGTGCTGAGCCAGGTGCGGGTGTTCAAGCGGGCCACCTCGCTGGGCGGGGTGGAGAGCCTGATCGAGCACCGGCGCAGCGGCGAGGGACCGTCCTCCCCGGTACCTGATGACCTGCTGCGCATCTCGGCCGGCATCGAGTCGCCGGCGGACCTGATCGCTGACCTGGAAACAGCGCTCGACCAGGCCGCCCGGTGACCGATCTCGCGGCGGCGGTGACGGCCGTCCTGGCGCGCAGCATCGTGCCGTCGGCCATCGCGCGGGGCGCCACGGCGGTCCGCGTGGTCGCCGTCGAGGACGGCGTGGTGACGCTGGCGGCGGAGGGTTCGCCGGGGGCGGTGCTGCCG
>JALYVS010000099.1 GCA_030853115.1 Actinomycetota bacterium | reverse complement strand
CGCTCGCCCAGCGCGGGCTCGGCCCGGACGGCCCGCTCGCCCGGCGCGGGCTCGGCCAGCGCGCTGGGGCCGGCGAACTCCAGCGGTGACCCGGGGGCGAGGAACCGGCCGATCCCGGGCTGGTCCACTTCGGTCATCATCGGATGGGCGGCCAGTTCGCGCCGCCCGTCGCCGACCAGGTCGGTGAAGCTGCGGTACCGTGAGAAAAGCACCGACGTGCCCGTGAGCTGCCGCTCGATCTCGTCGGCGTCCCGGCTCTGGAACCAGGGGCCGAGCAGCCCGGCGACCACCTCCCGGTAACGAAAGCGGTCGTCGTCGGTGGAGAAGTCGGCACCGAGGATGCCCGCCAGGGCGTCGACGGTGGCCGTCAGCGCGGTCACCTTCATCAGGTCCTTCCAGTGCCTGGCGGTCAGGGCGACGACCATGATCCTTTGCTGGTCGCGGGTACCGAAGTCGCGGCCGAAACCCCCGTAGAGGTAGTTGCCGATGCGCTCGCGCTGGACGTGGTTCACCTGCGCTTCGGCGAGCAGGCCGAGATGGCCGGCCATGGCCAGGGCCACGTCGTACAAGGCGACGTTCACCAGAGCGCCGGTGCCACCGATCCGGCGCCGGCGTTCGGCCGCCAGGATGCCGATCGCCGCGTGCAGCCCGCAGGCCATGTCCCAGGCGGGCAGCACGTGGTTGACCGGTGCCGCGAGTTCGGCCGGCCCGGTCAGCCACGGGAAGCCGAGCGCGGCGTTGACGGTGTAGTCCACGGCGGGCGAGCCGTCCCGGTGCCCGGAGATCACGACCTGGATCAGGTCCGGCCGGTGCCGCCGCAGGGTCTCGTGATCAAGGAAGGGGCGGCCGGCGGCGTTGGTGAGCAGGATCCCCCGGTCCTGGCCCGGAGCGGTGATCAGAGCGGTGATGAGCTCCTGGCCGCGCGGTGAGCGGAAATCGATCGTGACCGAGCGCTTGCCCTTATTCAGGCCGGCCCAGTACAAGCTGACGCCGGCGGCCGTCCGGGGCCACCGGGCGTGGTCGGCGCCCCCGCCGATCGGGTCGACGCGGATCACGTCGGCGCCGAGCTGAGCCAGGGTCATCCCGCCGAGCGGCGCGGCGACGAAGCTGGAAATCTCGATGACCCGGAGCCCGGCCAGGGCGCCGCCCGTGCCGGGCGCCTGCGGCCCGGTACCTTGGCCCGGCACGCTTTCACCCATCGACGTCTCCCACTCTCGAGCTCGCACCGGTGCGGGAGCGGCCCACCCGTTCAGCCAGGATGCCAGCCACGCTCAGCAGCCCGCTCATCAGGCCGGCCGTCGTCTCCGGCCGCGGCGTCATAGGACACTGGTCCAGGAGATCACCAAGCCAGGGCTAGCGAACCCTGCTCAGCAGCCGGAGGACCCGATGGCACGCCTCGCCCAAACTGCCGGCCTGTCCGAATTCCAGACCGAGGTCTTGTCATTGGTCCGGAATTTCGTGGACAAGGAGATCATCCCGAACGCCACGGCGCTCGAGCACGCCGACGAATTCCCCGACGCGATCGTCGACGGGATGAAGGACATGGGCCTGTTCGGCCTGACGATCTCCGAGCAGTACGGCGGTCTCGGCGAGTCGCTGCTGACCTATGCCCTGGTGGTCGAGCAGATCGCCCGGGGTTGGATGTCGGTCTCCGGGATCATCAATACGCACTTCATCGTCGCGTACCTGATCGCTCAGCACGGGACCGAGGAGCAAAAGCAGCGGCTGCTGCCCAAGATGGCCACCGGGGAGATCCGCGGGGCGTTCTCGATGAGTGAGCCCGAGTGCGGATCCGACGTTGCGGCCATCAAGACGCGGGCTCACCTCGACGCGGGCGAGTTCGTGATCGACGGCCAGAAGATGTGGCTGACGAACGGGGCTCGGGCCGGCGTCGTCGCGACGCTGGTCACCGATGAGCTCGGCGGCGGCTCGGCCGCGAAGAACATGACCACGTTCCTGATCGAGAAACCGCCGGGGTTCGGGCAGACGCGCCCCGGTGTGACGATCCCCGGCCAGATCGCCAAGATGGGCTATAAGGGCGTCGAGACTACCGAGATGGTGCTCGAAGGCGTCCGGCTGCCGGCTGAGGCGATCCTCGGCGGCATCGCCGGCCGCGGCCGCGGCTTCTATCAGATGATGGACGGAATCGAGGTGGGCCGGGTTAACGTCGCGGCGCGCGCGTGCGGCATGTCCATCCGCGCCTTCGAGCTGGCCGTGGCCTATGCCCAGCAGCGCAGGACCTTCGGCAAGCCGATCGCGGAGCACCAGGCGATTGCCTTCAAGCTGGCGGAGATGGCCACCAAGGTGGAAGCCGCCCACCTGCTCATGGTCAACGCGGCCCGGCTGAAAGACTCAGGTGAGCGCAACGACGTCGAGGCAGGCATGGCCAAGTTGCTGGCGTCGGAGTATTGCGCGGAGGTGACCCAGGAGGCGTTCCGCATCCATGGCGGATATGGCTACTCCCAGGAGTACGAAATCGAGCGGCTGATGTGGGAGGCGCCGTTCCTGCTCATCGGCGAGGGCACCTCGGAAATCCAGAAGACCATCATCAGCCGCGGGCTGCTGCGCGAGTACCGCGTGGCCTCATGAAGCGGCCCCGGGCGGGGTTCACGACGAGTGCGCTGCCGCCGCCGAGGCGGACAGGCTCGGCGATGGCTTCGACACGCCCGTGACCGAAAAGCTGAAGTGCGGTCGCATCGCCCGGATAGTAGTCAAGTGGGAGGACCGGTCCGGTCGCCTCGGTGAACTTCTCGCCGAACTGACTGGTCAGCTGCCGGGCCAGCGCACTGTGATAGAAGGCCGGTTCGGCCAGCGAGGTGGCCGAGTTGGTCTGGCTTACCCGCGGAGCCGCCAGCGCCGCGGGCAGCGTCATGCCGAAGTCGACGTGGTTCAGGATGATCTGCAGGATCGTCGTGATGATGGTGGATCCGCCGGCCGCGCCGACGCTGAAGACCGGCGTCCCGTCGCGGAACGCGATGACCGGTCCCATGCTTGAACGTGGTTGCTTGCCCCCGGCGGGCAGGTTCGGGTCGTAGCCGCCCGCCGAGGACGGCGCGAAGTCGAAGTCGGTCATCTCGTTGTTCAGCAGGAAGCCGTAGCCGGGCACGGTCTCGCCGCTGCCGCCGAAGAAATTGATGGTGTTGGTGTAGGCGACGATGTCGCCCCACTTGTCCGTGGTGACGATGTTGTTGGTGTGCAGCCCCTCGGAGGACGCCGCCGCCTGCGGCGGGCTCTGGCTCTGGCAGCGCGGGTACGGCGGGTAAGGGTCGCCTGGAGCGACCGGAGAGACCAGCGCCTGGTTACCGATCAGGCAGCGCCGGGTCGCGGCGAAGGCCGGGCTCAGCAGCCCGGACAGCGGCACGCTGACGTAGCGGGGATCGCCGACGTAAGCGTTGCGGTCGGCGTAGGCCAGCCGGGAGGCCTCCAGGTAGTGGAACAGCGCGGTTGCCCTGGGCTCGGCCGCCAGGTCGTATCCGCTGAGGATGTTCAGCGCCTCGCCCACGGTGGACCCGCTGCTCGACGGCGGCGCCATACTGTAGATATCCAGGCCCCGGTACCGAACGTGCGTTGGTGCTTGCACTCGGGCCTGGTATGCGCTCAGGTCGCTGGTCGTCATGATGCCCGGCAGGGCGACTACCGTGTTCCCGGGGGTCACCACCGGGAAGTCGTCGGCTGCGACGATGGCCCGGCCCAGCGGGCCGTCGTACAGGTAGGACGGGCCATAGCGGGCCAGCAGCCGGTAGGTCTTGGCCAGGTCGAGATTGCGGAGCAGGTAGCCCACCGGCAGCGGGTTGCCCGCCGGAGTCAGCAGCAGCGACCGGCTAGCCGGGTAGGCCCGCAGTTCCGGCAGGTCTGACTTGGTGAGCTGGACGAAGTCCGGGTTGACCCGGAAGCCGTGGCCGGCGACCCTGATGGCCGGCTGCAGGTCCGCGGCCAGGCTCTTGCTCCCGTAGGAGCTGACCGCCTTGGCCCAGGTGGCCACCATGGACGGGACGCCGGTGGCCAGCGGCTGGTCCGAGGCGTAGTCGTAGCCGAGCGGCTGGCCGGTCTTCGGGTCGGTGAACATCGTCGGCGTGCAGGCGCGGGGGCACGTCTCGCGGCCGTCGATAGTCACGACCTGATGGGTCCTGGCCAGGTAGATGACCATGAAGCCGCCGCCGCCGGGTCCCGCGACGAACGGGATGGTCACGCCCAGCGTGCTGGCCGTCGCCACGGCGGCGTCGATCGCGTTGCCGCCGTGCTTCAGCACGTCGATGCCCGCCTGGGTCGCATCGGTGTCCATGGAGGCGACGGCGCCCCCGGTGCCGACCGCGACCGGCTCCTTGACCGCGCCCGGATGGGCCTGGGCGGCCGCAGTACCGGCCTGAGCGGGCAGAGGTAGCAGAGCCAGCAGCACAGCGGCCAACGCTGACATCGCAGGAACGGTGACGAAGCGGCGCATGAGGACCTCGGCCGGAGTCGCGCGGATATGACGATCCCTGTCCGTCTTGCTCCGTACCGAATCGGGTTAAACCCCGGCACCCGATTTCGGCTCCTGGCCCTGACCCCCTCATGGCAGGGCCGCTGATCCCGCCGCGTACCGTCCTGGCGTGTAATGGACTGACCCGATGTTGCGATGGAGGCAGGCTCGATGACGTACCAGGTAGTGAACCCCGCTACGGGCAAGGTGGAAAGTGAGTACCCGACGGCGACCGACGCGCAGGTCAGCGACGTACTGGCGAGAGCCGGACGGGGCTACAATTCGTGGCGGCGTACTTCTTTGGAAGAGCGCGCCGAGATCCTGCGCCGGGTCAGCCAGCTGTACCGCGACCGCGCCGACGAGCTGGCGGCGATTATCACCCGGGAGATGGGCAAGATCACCAAGGCGGCCCGGGGCGAGCTGCGGTTCACCGCCTCGATCTATCAGTACTACGCCGACAACGCGGCGACGCTGCTCCAGGACCAGCCGCTGGCCTCGAACCTGCCGGGCACGGCCTGGGTGCGCAAGACCCCGATCGGGGTGCTGCTGGGCATCATGCCGTGGAACTACCCGTACTACCAGGTCGCCCGGTTCGCCGCGCCGAACCTGATGACCGGCAACACCATCGTGCTCAAGCATGCGCCGCAGTGCCCGGAGTCAGCCCTGGCCATGGAGCAGATCTTCCACGACGCCGGGCTGCCGCCTGACGCCTATATCAACATCTTCGCGAGCAATGAGCAGGTCGCCGGCATCATCGCCGACCCGCGCATCGCCGGGGTGTCAGTGACCGGAAGCGAGCGGGCCGGGTCGGCCGTGGCCTCGGTGGCGGGGCAGAATTTGAAGAAGGTTGTGCTGGAGCTGGGCGGCTCGGACCCGTTCATCGTGCTGGACGGGGCCGACCTGCCGCAGGTGGCCAAGACGGCCGCGGCGGCCAGGATGGAGAACGGCGGCCAGGCGTGCAATGCCTCCAAGCGGATGATCGTCACCGACGAGGTCTACGACGACTTCTTGCGCGAGTTCACGGCGGCGATGTCCGGCTACGTGACCGGGGATCCGGCTGACCCGGCGACGAGCTACGGGCCGCTGTCCTCTGAGCAGGCCGCGCGCAACTTGATGGAGCAGATCGACGATGCGGTCAGTAAGGGCGCGACGGTGCATCTCGGAGGGCATCGCGTCGACGGGCCGGGCGCGTTCGTGGAGGCGACCGTGCTGTCCGGCGTGACCCCGGACATGCGGGCCTACCGGGAGGAGCTGTTCGGTCCGGCGGCCGTGGTCTACCAGGTGGCCGACGCCGACGAGGCGGTGGAACTGGCCAACAGCAGCGCTTTCGGGCTGGGCGGGGCCGTCTTCAGCCGCGACGAGAAGCTGGCCGCCGACGTCGCCGACCGGCTCGACGTCGGCATGGTCTGGATCAACACGGCCGAGCTCGGCGGCCCGGAGCTACCGTTTGGCGGCACCAAGCGATCCGGGGTCGGCCGCGAGCTCGGGCCACTGGGGATCGACGAGTTCGTCAACAAGAAGCTCATTCATACCCCGCCCGCCGGGTCGTGATCATGCCCGTGGCCGCTGCCGCCCCAGACCGGCCGGGGCGGCAGCGGCCAGGGCGTCACAGTTACCGTCTTCCCCGGCTGAGCTGCCCGGCACCGCCCTGGCCTTTCACTTGGCAAACGGAATCATGTTCCGTATGCTGTTTAGCGGAACAATGATCCGTTTCGTATGACGCCCGGACAGGAAGAACTGTATGCCATCAACACCCCGGCCCCGTTTCGGGATCGCGACCGCCCCCATGCAGGTCGGCTATGACGACATCCTGCCGGTCTGGCGCCAGGCGGACGAGATCCCGCAGATCGAGCACGCGTGGCTGTTCGATCACCTTAAGCCGATCGGCGGGGACCCGGACGGACCGATCCTCGAAGGCTGGACCCTGCTCTCGGCCCTGGCCGCGCAGACCCAGCGCCTGCGCCTCGGCCTGCTCGTCACCAGCAACCGCTTCCGCCCGCCCGCGATGCTGGCCAAGATCGCCACGACCGTGGATATCGTCTCGGGCGGGCGACTCGACTTCGGTATCGGCGCGGGCTCACGACCCAGCCACCCGCTGGCCCGGCGCGAGTATGAGGCCCATGGCCTGCCCTATGACGACTTTGCCCACTCCGTGGCCAGCCTCGCCGAGGCGTGCACGGTCATCCGGCGGCTGTGGACATCCGCCGAACCATTCGACTTCGACGGCAGTTACGTCCACCTCACCGGAGCGTTCGGCAACCCCAAACCCATCCAGCGGCCCCATCCGCCGATCCTCATCGGCGGCCGCTCTGACGCCCTGCTGCGCGTGGTCGCCGAGCACGCCGACCTGTGGAACATCCCCGGCGGCGACATCGATGACGTCATCAGCCGCAGCACCCTGCTGGATCGCTACTGCGCCGAGATCGGCCGCGACCCCGTCACGATCACCCGCTCGATCTACCTGCCGGTTTCCTACGACCGGCCCGCCATCACCCGGGACGCGGTCAGCGAAGCGATCGACGCCGGCTTCCAGCACGTCGTCCTCGGACTGCCGTCGCCCTTCCCCGCCCACGTCGCCCGCTGGGTCACCGACGAAATCATCACCCGGTCGGCCTAGGACCCCCCGGCCTAGGACCCCCCGGCTAGGACCCCCGGCCTAGAATCCCTTCGCCTACCCGATGCCGCTCCCTCTAGGTGAACGGACTGCGGGCCGTCCCTGGAAGGGCTCGATGAGCTGGCCGGCCATCAGCCGCAGGGGTGAGGCGGCCGGGTCATCCTGCTCGACGGGGGCCGGCGGCCGTCCAGGCTGGCGCGGCTGGCGCGGGAGGGGAACCTGGCCCGGCCCGCCAGCACGTCTCAGATCGTCAGCACGACGCCGAGATTAGCGTCCTGGATGTCCGTCGCGTGGTGCAGCCGGTGGTAGGAGGGGCTCACCATTACCCGGCCGAGGGGACCGAAGGTCCAGCGGAGGTTGGCGTGCTGCAAGGTGCCCACGCAGACGTAAGCCCCACAGCGCCTCGAACCGGTGGTCGGCGTAGTGAGCCAGCCAGTTCGCGGCGTCCATGGCCACGATGGTGAGCGGGACGAGCAGCCAGCCGGGCCAGGCCTGCGCCGGCCGCAGCTCGATCCACTGAGCGTGCCCGCCGATCAGGGTCGCCGGTGACGGCCGCCCACATCAAGATGGCCGTGACCCCGGCCAGGACGAACGAGGCAGGACTCAGCCGCCGCGCCAGGCGTGCTGGTACCTCGATCTGCTGGACCGCCACCCGGCGCTCCCTCCGCTCGTCCCCTTATCCAGCATCACGGAACGGCGGCGTACCTGGTTCACCGGGCCAGCCATCCGCCGTCGACCGGGAGGACCGAGCCGTGCACGTAGTCGGCGGCGCCTGAGGACAGGAACAGGACCGCGCCGATGAGATCGTCGGGGGTACCCCAGCGCCCGGCCGGGATCCGGGCCAGGATCCCGGCGGATCTATCGGGGTCATCCTGGAGCGCGCGGGTGTTATCGGTCTTGATGTAGCCGGGGGCGACGGCGTTCACGTTGACCCCCTGCCCCGCCCACTCGTTGGCTAGCGCCTTGGTCAGCCCCGCCACCGCGCTCTTGCTCGCGGTGTAACTAGGGACGTTGACACCACCTTGGAAGGACAGCACCGAGGCGATGAACACCACCTTCCCGGCGCCACGCTCGAGCATCCCGCGGCCCAGCTCACGCGTGAGCACGAACTGCGCGGTCAGGTTCACTTCGAGCACGCGGTCCCAGAGGTCGTCGGAGTGCTCGGCGGCGGGCTTTCTGGCGATCGTGCCCGCGTTGTTGACGAGAATGTCGAACGGCGAGGCCGTCCCGCCGAGATCTGCCAGCAGCCGGTACACCGAGTCCCGGTCGGACAGGTCGCAGCGGAAGCCGAGAAATTCCCGGCCGCAGGCGCGGACGCCGGAGCCGACATCGCCGCCGTCGTCCTCCAGGGCGGCGCTGACGCCGACGATGTCGGCTCCGGCCGCGGCGAGCGCCACCGCGATCGCCTGGCCGATTCCCCGCCGGCATCCGGTCACCAGGGCCGTCTTACCCGCCAGGTCGAACAGCGCGGCCGGGTCGCGGCTGCTCATGCCCGGCAATCCACGAGGATCTTCATGGCCGAGGGGTTGCGTTCGAGCTGTTCCAGCGCCGCCGGCAGTTGCTCCAGCGGCTCGACGGACGTGATCATGTTCGCCAGCGGCAGGCGCTGGCCGATGATGAGCTCGATTGCCGTCTGGAAGTCCTCCGGCTCGTAGACCCGCGTCCCGAGCACCTCTAGCTCTTTCCAGAAGACGTCGAAGAGGTTGACCGCCGGGGGGGTGGAGAAGATCGCCACCACGACGATCCGGCCGCGCAGGCCGGCCAGCTTGGTCATCACCATGGCACCGCCGGGCGAGCCCGAGACTTCGAAGACGACGTCCGCCCCGGCGCCTCCGGTGATGTCCTCTACCGTCTGGGCGACGTCGCTTTCGCCGGGATCGACCCCGGTGAGCCCGAGTTGCCGCACGAAGGCGAGCCGGCTGGCGTTGACTTCGCTGACGATCACCCGGGCGCCGCGCGAGCGGGCCACCAGGCTGATCAGGATCCCGATCGGTCCGCCGCCGATCACCACGACGGTCTCCCCGCTGGCCACCCGGCCACGGCGCACGTCGTGGCAGGCGACGGCGAGAGGCTCGGTGAGCGCGGCGACTTTGAGGTCGACCTCCGGCGGCAGCCGGTGGATCGTGAAGGCCGGGACGGTCCACGAACTCTGGAAAGCCCCGGGAGTGTCGATTCCGAGGAATTTCAGGTTCCTGCAGATGTGGCTGACGCCTTTGTCCGCGGCGGTCTCACCGCGGCTGTCCAACGGACGGACGACGACCTTGTCGCCTGGGCGCAGGCCCGTGACGCCGGCCCCCAGCTCGGCGACCGTCCCGGCCATTTCGTGCCCGATGACCTGCGGCGCCCGCACCCGGTGATCCATGGATCCGTGCGCGATGTGCAGGTCTGTCCCGCACAGCCCGCAATAGGCGACGTCGAGGCGAACCTCGCCGTCGGCAGGCCGGACGACCTGACCGCGCCCGACCGTGAACTGCCCGGGTCCTTGGTAATAGACGGCTTTCACGATGGTCTCCTTGCTCGCGGGGTCTTGGGCAGGCGCACGTCGCCGGCGGCATGCGGTCGGTTCAGCTCGCCGCTGGCGAGCATCATCTCCAGCCATCGCTCATTCTCCGCGAGGTGGATCAAGTCGGCCGCGCTCGCGCGCCCGGCGTCTCCGGCTCGCAACGCGAGGTAAATATCGCGATGGCGCCGCCTGGTGATATCCACCGCGTCATGCTCGGTCGCGGTGCGCCACAGCCGGGCGCGCATCATCCCCCCGGCCAGGTTGTGGATCAGTGATGCCAGCGTCGCGTTGCCTGCCGCGCTGTTGATGACCCGGTGGAAGTCGTTGTCGGCATCGATGAAGGCCTGCGTCCTGTCGGCCTGTTCCATGCGCTCGAGAATGTCCGCGAGCTCGGCGAAGTCGGCTTCGCTGAGCCGGGAGGCGGCTAGGCCGGTGGCGAAGGGCTCCAGGATCCGCCGCACCTGATGGGCCTCCAGGAGAGTCTTGCTGTCGAGTAGCTCCCCGACGAAACCCATGCCCGTCATCAGCAGGTCGGCGTCGAGGCTGGTCACGTAGGTTCCGTCTCCCACCCGCGTGTCGAGCACCCCGATGAGGGCCAGGGCCCGGACCGCCTCGCGCAGCGAGTTGCGTGATAGTCCCAGCTTCTGGGCCAGGTCTCGCTCCCGAGGCAGCTTCGAGCCGGCCTGGAACTCGCCGGTCAGGATCAGATCCTTGATCTTGACGATCGCTTGATCGGTGAGCGCCGGGGCCGGCGCGGGCGCTTCGTCGTTGGCCTTCTGGCCGTCATGCTGCACTGCCGGGCACCTCCAGATGATGGGTACGGCGGGCGTCCGATCCGCGGCGGCCCTCCGTGCTGTCCGAGGTGGCGGTCTGGACCGCCGTGCGGGTAGCGTCCCATATCCGCACCGGCGATCCCGCTCAACCCCTCACCTCGCCGCCGGCGGCGGGACGGACAGCGGGGCCCCGCCTCGCCAGGCTGGCCCATTCGGGAACTCGTACCAGTCCAGCGATTCGGGCAGCATCTCGATGCTGAAGCCCGGCGCCGTCGGCGGCAGGTAGCGGCCCGAGCGGACGATCGCCGGGTCACGGAAGTGCTCGTGCAGGTGGTCGACCCATTCCACGATGCGGTCGTCGAAGGAGGTACTGACGCCGATGTAGTCGAACATGGCCAGGTGCTGTACGTACTCGCACAGGCCGACTCCGCCGGCGTGGGGGCACACGGGAACGCCGAACTTCGCGGCGAGCAGCAGGACAGCGAGGACTTCGTTGACTCCGCCCAGCCGGCAGGCGTCGATCTGGCAGACGTCGATGGCTTCGGCTTGAAAGAGCTGCTTGAAGATGATGCGATTCTGCACGTGCTCACCGGTCGCGACCCGGACCGGGGCGATCTCGCGCCGGATCCGGGCGTGCCCCAGGATGTCGTCCGGACTGGTGGGTTCCTCGATCCACCAGGGATCGTAGGCGCTCAGCTCCTTCATCGCGGAAATGGCCGCGTCGACGCCCCAGTACTGATTGGCGTCCATCATCAGGACGCCCTCGGTGCCGATGGCGTCCCTGATCAGCCCGGCCCGCCTGGAATCGGCGGCGAGATCCCGGCCGACCTTCATCTTGACGTGCGAGAAACCAGCGGCGGTCGCTTTCCTGGCCAGCCTGGAGACCTTGCCGTCGTCGTATCCCAGCCAGCCCGCCGAGGTGGTGTAGGCGGGGTATCCGGATTCGAGGATCACCGCCAGCCGCCGGTCCCGGCCGGCCCGGGCCCGCTGGAGGATTTCGAGCGCCTCGTCCGGGGGGAGCACGTCATCGATGTAGCGAAAGTCGATCGTGCCGATGATCTGCTCGGGCTCCAGGTCGGCCAGCAGCCGGTACAGCGGCTTGCCCTCGCTTTTGGCCCACAGGTCCCACACGGCGTTGACCACCGCGGCGGTCGCCAGGTGCACGACGCCCTTCTCCGGCCCGAGCCAGCGAAGCTGGTCCTCCGAGGTCAGGCTCCGCCAGAAGTCGCTCATCCGGGAGGTGATCTCCTCCAGGCTTTTGCCCACGACGAGATGCTCCAGGGCACGCACGGCGGCGACGACCACCTCAGTGCCGTTGCCGTTGGTGAACGCGAGACCGCAGCCGCGCAGCTGCGTGCCGGAGTCGGTGTCCAGCGTGACGTAGGCGCAGGAGTAGTCGGGTGCCCGGTGCATCGCGTCCGAGCCGTCGAGCCACTGGGAGGTCGGGAACCGGATGTCCCGCACCCGGAGTGACGTAATCCTCACTCAGGCACACTCCGTCCCGAGGTAGTGCGCAGCTCGTTGGTCACTTTCTCGTCCCCTCGACGAATCTGGCTAGGAGCAGCGCGGCGAGGATGATCGCCCCGTCTGCGGCGCTGATCCAGAAGGTGTCGACCTGGGACAGGACAAGCACGTTCTGGACGAGGCCGAGCAGCACCACGCCGGTGAACGCGCCCAGGATCCGGCCGCGCCCGCCGTCGAGCGAGATCCCGCCGATCACCGCGGCCGCGAACACGGTGAAGATCAGGTTGTTGCCCTGATTGGCGGTCACGGCATCGACATGCCCGGCCGTCATGAGGCCCGCCACGGCGGCGAGCCCTCCGGCGGCCGCGAAGACGCCGATCCTGATCCGGTCCACCCTGATACCGGCCGCGCGAGCTGCTTCGACGTTTCCGCCGATGGCGTAGATGGCGCGGCCGGCGCGATGGTAACGCAGGAAGAGCCCGCCCGCGAGGAAGATCAGGCCGCTCGCCCAGGCGGCGACCGGAACGCCCAGCCAGGCCGCGGAACCGAGGTACACGAAAGAGGCCGGCATGGCGTAGATCGTGTTGCCGCTCACGATTCCCTGCTGGACTCCGGCCAGCAAGATGAGCATCGCCAGCGTGAAGATGAACGAGTTGAAGCGGCCTTTGACGATCATGACGCCGTTGAACAATCCGATGCCGAGACCGACCGCCAGCACGACCAGCAGGCCGAGCGCCGGCGGTAGGTCGCTGCCCAGGCCCACGGCGGACTTGGGGACGATCAGCCATGCCGCCACCAAGGGCGCGAGCCTGTAGACCGACTGCAGTGACAGGTCCAGGTCCCCGACCAGCAGCACCAGCGACTCCGCCACCACGACCGCGCCGAGGGCCGCCGAGAACTGCGCGAGATCGATGAAGTTGCCGGCGGTCAGGAACGAGGAGTTCAGGAGTGACCCGGCCACGATGACCGCGGCGATCGCGGGCAGCAAGGTGAGTTCGCGCAGCGACTGCAGCGAGATCCGGCGCCTGGCCCCCGGCGCAGCGGGAGGCCTGTCTTCTGTCTTCTTGACCACTGACTGACTCACGACACCAGCCCTTCGGCAGCAGCGATCGCATCGCTTTCATTCCAGGGACGCTCGCGGAATTCCCGGACGATCCGCCCGCGCACCATCACCATCAGCCGGGTGGCGATGCGCAGCTCTTCAAGGTCGTCGGAGACCAGGAGCACAGCCATTCCGTCCCGGCGAGCATCGTCGATCACCCCGAGCAGAACCGCTTTTGAAGCGACATCGACCCCAGTCGTCGGACTGACGATGACCAGGACCGAAGGCTTGCTGGCCAAGGCCCGGCCGACCACCACCTTCTGCTGATTGCCCCCGCTGAGCTCCCCGACCGGCTGACGCCCGGTGCTCGAGACGATGCTCAGCCGGGCCCTCAGATCTCGGGCGACGGATTCGCGGCGGCGCGAGGAGATGATGCCGAGGCGGCTCAGAGACGTCATGATCGGGAGCGTCAGGTTCTCGTCGACCCCCAGCATGCCGACGAATCCTCGGGCATGGCGGTCCTCGGGCACGTACCCCACCCCGCGGGTGCACGAGGAGTCGCCGTCACTGGCCCGCGGCGTGGCGTCATCGATCAGCACGACACCGGTGTCGGGTTTGACCAGGCCGGCCACGACGTCGGCCACCGTGGCGTTGCCGGAACCGCGCAGGCCAACCAGCCCCAGGCACTCGCCTGCCCGCAGGCTCAGGCTCACCTGCTCGACCGAGCCACCTGGCGACCGGACGGACAACTCCCGGATCTGGAGCCGGACCGGGGTGTCGGCGCCGGGCTCAGCATCAGGCTGGGCTACCGCGACGACCGCGCTTCCCACCATCGCGTCGACGATGGCCGCCTGATCCAGGGCCGCCACGGCGGCTGTGACGATGTGGCGGCCGTCACGCAACACGGTTACCCGGTGACAGATCTTAAAGATCTCATCGAGATGGTGCGAGATGTAAAGGACCCCGATTCCGGTGCTATTCAGGCGGCGGACGTGGCCGAACAGGCGCTCGGCCGCCCGCGCCTCCAGCGATGCCGTCGGCTCGTCGAGGATGAGGAACCGGGACCCGATGGAGAGCGCGCGGGCGATCTCGACGATCTGCCGCTGCTCGACCGACAGATTCTCGGCCAGCAGGCCGACGTCGAGGTCGAAGCCCCACTCGTCGACCACCTGCTGCGCGACGGCGCGCAGGCGGCGCCACGAGATCAGCCGCCGGTCGAAGCGGTTGAGGAACAGGTTCTCCGCGACGGTGAGCATCGGGACAATCTTGGAATGCTGGTAGACGCAGGCGACACGCTCCTGCCAGGCGGCACTGTCGCCCAGGGCAGGTGCGGACTGCCCCTGCAGGCGGATCTCGCCCTGGTCGGGCCTTGTCAGGCCGGTCAGAACGGAGACCAGCGTCGACTTGCCGGCTCCGTTCCGACCGACCAGGGCGTGGCACTCACCCGCGCGGACGTCGACCGAGACATCATCGAGCGCTCTCGTCGATCCGAAGGACTTTGAGATCCGCTCCGCCTCGGCGACGACCGCACTACTGCTCGCCGGGCCAGCTGGCACGCGTTGGTTCAACCGACTTTCCCGTTCCTCAGCTGGTCTTATAACTGTTGCCCCACAGGGCTGTCTCGCCCACGTTGGCCTTCGTGACGAAGGTGGACGGCAGCGCATCTTCCGGGCTGCCGCTGAGGTTGACGATAGAGCTTCCGTGGCTGGTGGCCGTGCCTACCGCGGGAGCGGCAACGCCCTCGATGGCGTCTTTGGCGTAAGTCAGGCCCCACAGGGCGTAGCCGTTGACCGGTTGCGACACCGCGGCGGCCAGCTGGCCCGAGCGGATCAGCCCGAGTTCGGCGGGCACTCCGTCTGTCTCCACCAGGACCACCCGGTCCTGGGCTCCCGCCGAGTGGATCGCCGCGAGGATGCCCTGGTCAGGACCGCTGAATGAGCAGTAAATGCCCTTGAGGCCGGAATACGCCCTGACCGCCGTCTGGGCGTCGTCGACGGCCGCGGTCGAGTCCCATTTGGTAGCGTACGTGAGCACCTTCATCTTCGGGAAGTCCTGCTTCATGCAGTTGACGAACCCGTTGGCGCGGTCCAGTCCGTTAATCGACGCGAGATCGCCCTCCAGGACCGCGGCGGTCCCGGTTCCGTTGGCCCGCTTGCCGATGTACTGGCACGCTTCTTGGCCGATGAGCAGGTTGTTCGCCCGGACGACCGCGTAGATGTGGCCGGTAGTCGGGCCGACGTCCATCATGACGACCGGGATGTTGGCCTTCGCCGCCAGAGCATCGGTGGTGGAGATGGCGGCACTGTCGACCGGATTGACCAGGAGCGCGCTCACATGCTGGTTGATCATGGTCTGGATCTGCGAGGCCTGGGTGGCGGCGTCCCCGTTCGCGGAGATGGGCCCGTCCAGGGTCAGGCCAAGCTGCTTGGCGTAGGTCGCCTCGTACTGGACGTATGCCGCCCAGAAATCAGTGCTGTAGCCGGCCAGCGAGACGCCGACCACCAGCTTCTTCTGAGCTGCGGTACTCGCCGATGTGCTGCTGGGCCCGCTGCCGCTGCTGGTGCTACTGCTGCTGCTGCTGCATCCGGCCAGCATGGCCAGCCCGAGCAGGCCTGCCGCCGTCATTGCCGTAGCCAAACGTCGCTTCATCTGATGTGCTACCTCATTTCGATCATGACGCCACGCCGTCGAGCGGGCGGCGCAGGCTGCTTTGCCTGAGCCCAGCGGCAGCACGCCCGCAACGGGCGACCAGACCGCTGAACCAATCGTCCGGCGCGCTCAGAGTAACGATTGGCCCGATCAATATCAAGGTATTGCGTCAGAATTGGCCTGAATGTAGCGTCTGAAGGCATAAATGACCCGATCTTTAGCTGAGGAGACGTGATGATGCCCGAGTCCGCCGCCGAGTCCTCGTTCCCGGCCGGTAGCCTCGGCTGATGTACCGGTCGAGCGCATGACG
>JALYVS010000485.1 GCA_030853115.1 Actinomycetota bacterium | reverse complement strand
GGGTGTCCCTGGCCGCGGGCGGCTGGGACCGCGGCGCGCGGGCCGAGCGGATGATGGCTTCGGATGCGCGCATCAGCTCGTCGTTGACGTGCCGGAGGGCGCGGAGCACCCGGCGCGGGACGGTTTTTAGCTGTCCGGGCCGCGGGTGGCGGGCCGCTGTCATGACGGTCACCTCCTTCGCGGTGCGGGACGGCCGGGCGGCCAGGTCAGTCCGGCGGGACGGGCGGCCACCCGCCGGGGAGGACGCCGGGGTGCTGCCAGTCTCGGGTGGGCCCGCTTGGGCGCGGCGGCGCGGGCGGTGATCCTCGCGGATGTGCAGCTCGAGCATCGGCTTGCTGGCGTAGCGCAGCCCGCACAGCGGGCAGGCCGGGTTCAGTGTGCTGGTCATGTCATTCTCCTTAGGATCTAATCCAAGCCGGCGGCGGTGGAGCCCTGGTGCCCTTGCCATGGAGGCCAGATGGAGACCGCGGGCAGCGCTCCCCGATGGCGTCCGGAAGGTCAGCTGCAGCCAGATGGGCATGCTGCCAAGCCGTCCGGCCGCCATCCGCAGTACCGGTCGACGACGGGCCAGGCAAGTCGTCACCTCCTGCCGGCACGGACCACCGGTCCATCACCAGGTCGGGCACCCGGACCGGGCGCGCCTGCCGCGGCCGCCGCCAGTCCGAGACCGAACGGGTCGGGTACCTGCCCCGATCCCGCCGCCCCGCCCAGCTCGATCCGCGCCGTCCAGGCGTTCGGGTCGAGCGCATCGCTGTCCGCCGCGGTGACGTCACATCTACCCCGGTCACCGCGGCGCCGGCCGCGCCGGCGGACGCCCGGTCGTTACCTCACGCTCAGCTCCCCGCTCCCGTCGGCGCGCGGACGCGGCCTCGCGCGCCTGCGCCGGGTCCGGCAAGCCAGCCCGGAAAAAGCGTCCCCAGGCGTAGACCTGCTCCTTGTGCAAGCGCCGCACCGTGCGGGCCAAGCTGGAAAGGGTAGTCATCACAGTCACCTCACACTTCTGGTGGCCTGCCGTTCAGGCCATGCTCTATTGATAGCCGGGCGAGAAGAAGCTTCCGTGTGCCTGTGATGGGAGGCCGTATGGAGACCCGCAGGGGCGATCAGCATTCGGTGGTGCGGGCCAGGAACAGCGCCCGCTCGCGCTGGTTGCCGGTCAGCGCGGATCCGGCACGCTCGGAGAAAATTTTCGCATCAGCGAAGGTATGGAGGATCAGCTGCGGCTGCGGCCGGCGCTCGAGGACGGGCCGTCTCCAGATCCTGGGAGCTGACCCAGGATCTGGAGACGGCCCGGTGAGTTCGCCTGGTTCGCGTGGCATGACCCGTCGCGGTGGCGTCGGCGCTGGGCCGAGGGCCGGCTGCTTGGAGCTTGGCGCCGCTCCGCCAGCGTAGGCAGCACGCTGGAAGTCGGCCCGGACGCCAGTCAGCAGGAGCGGAGAGTGGCTCCATCTCGCCGCCATCGCCAGCCCATCCGGACTGCATCGTCTTGGCGTTCCATGTCCTGTAAGGCACCGGCATCGTGCGGGCGGGGCTCGACCGGGCCGCCGTCAGCAGCGAGGGAATGAGCGATGAAGGCGATGACCGACCCGGCCGCTCCCGGCCGCGCCGCCGCCCTGGTCGCCATCCTGGGAGCGGCCGGGTCGTGGTCCCGCTCCATCCGGCCGCTTCCGCCGCTGAGGTAGCCCGGGTGCTCGCCGTGGCACGGCCCAGGCCGCCGCCTGCGACGGCCTTCCGCCGGGCCTAGCCGTGCTCCGCCCGCCGGATCAGGACGCCGCCCCGCGCACGCCGCGGCGCCCTCCGCCGGGAGAATCTTCCTGTGCCCGAGCGGGACAGCCGGCGCGCCCAAGGGCGTCCTGCTCGGCGAGGAGCAACTGTCCCACGTGGCCACCAGCGTGGCGGACTGCCACCGGCCGACCGCGGGGTACTGCAGCCTGCCCTGTTCCTCATCAACGCCGAGGTGGTGGGGCTGCTGGCCACCCTGGCTGCCCGGGCGTGCCCGATGCTGGACCGCAGGTTCAGCCGCCGGGGATTCTGGCCGATGATTGAGCAGAAGGAGATCACCTGGATCAACGCGATGCCCGCGATCATCACCGTGCTGGCCATGGACCCGCCCGCGACCCGGCTATCCGGCCGGGTCCGCTTCGTCCGGTCAGCCTCCGCTCCGCTGGCACCGTCGACGCTGCGCCGGTTCGAGGAGGCGTTCGGCATCCCGGTCTTGGAGACCTACGGGATGACCGAGGCGGCCAGCATGATCACGGCCAACCCGCTGGACGGGCCGCGCCAGCCCGGCTACGCCGGCCTGGCAGCCGGCGCAGAGATCCGGATCGTCGCTCCGGAGGGGGAACGGGCCGTGTCGTGCCGGGCTTTCGCAGTCGGCCAGGTGCACATCAGGGGCCGCGGTGTCATCAGGGAATATGCGCACGGCGCCCCGGACCGCGTCATCCGCACCGGCGCCTGGCTGGACACCGGGGACCTCGGGTACCTCGGCGCTGACGGCTACCTGTTCCTGGCCGGCCGTTCCGACGACGTGATCAACCGGGGCGGCGAGAAGGTCTACCCTAAGGAGATCGAGGACTTCCTGCTCGCTCAGCCGGGCGTCCCGGCCGGGGCCGGTGACGAGGTGCTCGGGCAGCGCCCGGTCGCCTGCGTGGTTCCGGCCGGGTCATGGCCACCGAACGAAATGGCGGACGCGCTGCGCCGGGCATGCGACACAGCCCTGCCTCGGTCCAAGCGGCCGACCGTATTCCACGTGGTGCACGAGCTGCGGCTCGGTCCCGCCGGCAAGGCGGCGCGGCGCCGCGTGCAGGGCCAGGAGCGCGGGCTGGCGGCGGCGACCCTCGCCTGAGGACTCGTGACGAGCCTTCACGTGCGTCAACAGTCGCATGCAACGACGGCATGACCCGTCCTGGGCTGCTGAAGAGCCCATCTGTGCCAGGACATAAGGCACTGAACCACAGAAAGACAGTCGGCGGCTGCCTGTGAGGCAGGGCCCTCTTCAACTGCGGCACGGCCACGCCTGCCGCCCGCGGGCGGGGAAGGTGTAGTCGAGCAGGAATCACGTGCCGGCCGTGCCGCACCCCGGACACCCAGGCCTTTCCCAGGCGCTAGCCGCCGCCCGGCCCGAAGACCAGATTACCCTCACTGTCGCCCGCGGCACGCGGGCTTGTGCATGTCGCTGCACTGCCAGCAGTGCTCCATCTGGCCTCCACCGCGCCGGCATCCAGACTCCATGCCTTCCGTCCTGAGTGGTCGTATCCGGTGAGGGAGGAGGAGGCATGTCAGACCGCCAGTCGGCAACCGGTAGCCGCGACCAGCAGGAGGCCGCTGACGCCGGCGACTTCGCTTCTGTTGCGGTGGCCAAGCATCTGCTGCTCATCACGTTCGAGCGAGATGGCACTCCCGTATCTGCTCCCGTGCCAGGGGTGACCGACAGTGGCCGCACCTACTTCGGCGCGTGGAGCCGGTCGGGCAGCGTGAAGCGTCTCCAGCACATCGGCGCGGTGCAGGTGACGCCGTGCAGCATGCGGGGTTTTTGCACCTACGGGCCGCCGGTCGATGCGGTGGCGCGGCTGCTGCCCGGCGAGGAGGCTAGCTGGGTCGCCGGGAAACTGGCTCGCAGGCACCCGGTTCGGCACCGTTTCCTGATCCTGCTGCTTCACCGGACACAGCGATGGCAGATGATGTACTACGAACTTCTGGCCGACGGTGCCATAGGAGACGACGACCTAGCCCCGCAGGGCTTCCGAGCTCCTGATCAGCTGGGTAATCAGTACGGGCGTCATGCGGTACACGGCGTCCAGGGACTTGTCCGATGCCAAATCGCCCACACCCACGTCACTGACCATGGCCCGGCCTCCATCGCCTGCATCTGGCCGGCGCCAGCGCGCATGTGGCTGCCCGGTGCTGTCCCAATCGGTGGTTAACGTGAACGCCGACCGGTCGAGAAGGAGCGGTCATGAAGATCCTCGTTACCAGGGGTGTCTTCAACTTAGTTCCACAGTCGTCAGCCGCTCTTTAACGTCGCGGCCCTGGGCATCCATCGCTCCTGAGGTCGGTGTGACCCGATCCGCCCCCTGGTCAGAACACCACCCTGGTCGCCATAAGCTCCCGGCCGATCCCGGCGTCACCAGGACCCGTGAACGGCTGGCCGGCCGGGCGCCCCGACAGCATGCGGCACGTGCCGACCGCGTCGGCGGTGAGTTCGGCGGCCGGGCTGCCCGGGCCGACCTGACACCACGGCGCCGTGACCGGTGAGCGTGAAGGCCGGCCCGGTCCAGCCGCGGTCCAGGTCGCGGACCACCTGCGCCACGACCTCGTTCTCGGCTGCGGTGACCGCGAGCGGGTTCCCGGTGGCCAGCACGCGATGTCCACCCGGTGCATCCACAGGTCCCGGTTGGCGATGACGGCAGGAGATAAGCGAACGTGGCACCCGCGGGCAGCGTGGCCTTGGCCGGGACGGCGCGCCGGCGCAGCAGCGCGGGCATCCGCCGCCGGGCCCGCAC
>JALYVS010000484.1 GCA_030853115.1 Actinomycetota bacterium | reverse complement strand
CGCAGCGCGGCGACCTGGGGGTCACGGGCCGCCTGGGCGCCGGGCCGGCGGGTCGCGCCGAACGCGGCGAGCTGCGCGTGCTTGAGGTCCAGCTCGGTCTGGGCGCGGCGGAAGAACTCGGTGTCCTTCGGTATCGCGCCCGGCCAGCCACCCTCAATGAAACCGACACCGAGGTCGTCCAGCTGCCGCGCGATGACGAGCTTGTCGGCGACCGACAGGTTCAGCCCCTCCTGCTGGGCGCCGTCCCGCAGGGTGGTGTCGTATACGTGGAAGGAGTCGTCGAGCATCGGTGCTGTCCGTTTCTTGGGTTCACGTGGGGTGACCGGCGCAAAACAAAAGACCCCTCGCGAATACGCGAGAGGTCTGCGCGCCGGCGACGGGCCGGACCCCGCGGGTCCTGGCCTCGCCTAGAGCTCGTTGCCCTAGGAGCCGGCGCGCCTGCCGATAATGATGCGGCTGGTCGTCACGCGGTCAGTGTGCCATACGCCCAGGCCCAGCCGTACATTGATCTCGCATGCTGAGACGCGAGACCGCCGGGGGCCGGGCCGGGGGCGCTAGGTGACTTGGTGGACCCAGTTGAAGGGGTCGGCGGCGCGGCCGTACTGGATGGCGATGAGTTCCTCGCGCAGGCGCATGGTGACCGGGCCGGGCTCGCCGTCGGCGACGACCCATTCGGCGGAGGTGCCCTTGACCCGGCCCACCGGGGTGATCACGGCCGCGGTCCCGCAGGCGAACACCTCGGTCAGCTCGCCGGCGGCGCAGTCCGCTTGCCACTGCTCGATAGAGATCGGCTCCTCGGCGGCCTTGATGCCGAGATCGGGGGCCAGCTTGAGCAGTGAGTCACGGGTGATGCCCGGCAGCAGCGTCCCGGTCAGCGGCGGGGTGCTGATCCGCGGGGCTCCGCCGGGGTCCGAGGCGGTGTCCGCGCGGACGAAGAACAGGTTCATGCCGCCCATTTCCTCGACCCAGCGGTGCTCGGCAGCATCCAGCCAGACCACCTGGTCGCAGCCGCGGTCGACGGCTTGCTGCTGAGCCACGAAGGTGGCCGCGTAGTTGCCGCCGGTCTTGACCCCGCCGGTGCCGCCGGGTGCCGCCCGGGTGTAATCCTGGGACAGCCACACCGTGACCGGCTTGACCCCGCCGCTGAAGTAGGACGCGGCGGGTGAGGCGATGACGCAGAACAGGTACTGGTTCGACGGATGGTTGACGCCGAGCCCGCGCTGGGTCGCGATCATGAACGGCCGCAGGTACAAGCTGTTGCCCGCGCCGGACGGCACCCACTCGCGATCGGCGCTCACGAGCAGCTCAAGGGCCCGGATGAAGGTGTCCTCCGGCAGTTCCGGCATCGCCATCCGCCGGGCCGAGGTGTTGAACCGGGCCGCGTTGGCGTCCGGCCGGAACAGCGCGATCGACCCGTTGTCCTGGCGGTAGGCCTTCAGGCCCTCGAAGAACTCCTGCGAGTAGTGCAGCACCGAGGTGGCCGGGTCCAGCGTGAAAGGACCGTAGGGCTCGAGCCGTGCGTCGTGCCAGCCCTGGCCGGCCGACCAGCGCACCGTGATCATGTGATCGGTGAAGATCTGGCCGAACCCGGGGGAGACCAGCATCGCCTCGCGCTCGGCGCCGGGCACGAGGTGGCCGGAAGGGCGGATATCGAACTCAATCATGACTGAACTTCTTCCTCGCCCGCGGCGGGGCGCGACATCAACACTAGCCAGTGAGCTGAGCGGCGGGTAGCGGACCGAGGTCCGGTCAGCCGGATACTCGCTCGGCGATGTCGTCGCCTACCTCGACGGTGGTGCGCGCCGCCCAGGCGCCCTGCCGCTCGACCAGGTCCTCGGCCACCGCCTGCTCGATCCTGGCGGCCTCGGCGGCCAGGCCCAGGTGCTCGCACAGCATGGCGGCGGACAAGATCGCCGCCGTCGGGTCCGCTTTGTGCTGGCCGGCGATGTCCGGGGCGCTGCCGTGCACCGGCTCGAACATGGACGGCGTGGTCCGCTCCGGGTTGATGTTCCCGCTCGCCGCCAGCCCGATGCCGCCCGCGATCGCGGCCCCCAGGTCGGTGAGGATGTCGCCGAACAGGTTGTCGGTGACGATGACGTCGAACCGCTCGGGCTGGGAGACGAAGAACATCGACGCGGCGTCGACATGGCAGTAATCCACCGACACCTCCGCGAACTCCTTGGCCAGCCCGTCGACGGTTCGCTGCCACAGGTCGCCGGCGTAGGTCAGCACGTTCGTCTTGTGCACCAGCGTGAGCTTGCGGCGCGGCCTGGCCATCGCCCGCTTGAACGCGTACCTGGCCACCCGCTCCACCCCGAACGCGGTGTTGATGCTCTCCTGGGTGGCGATCTCGGCGGGCGTGCCCTTGCGCATCACGCCGCCTGCTCCGGTGTAAGGACCCTCGGTGCCCTCGCGGACCACCACCATGTCCACCGACTCGGGCCTGGCGTTGGCCAGCGGGACGGCCACGCCCGGGTACAGCCGCACCGGGCGCAGGTTGACGTAGTGGTCGAGTGCGAACCGCAGCCGCAGCAGCAGCCCGCGCTCGAGCACGCCGCTCGGCACGCTCGGATCGCCGACGGCGCCGAGCAGGATCGCGTCGTGCCCCCTGATCTCCTCGAGGACCGCGTCGGGCAGCGTCTCCCCCGTCCGGTGCCAGCGCCGCGCGCCCAGGTCGTAACTGGTCTCCTCGATGGAGACGTCCTTCAGCGCCGCACGGAGCACCTTGAGCGCCTCGGCGACCACCTCGGGACCGATACCGTCGCCGCCGACGACGGCCAGCCTGATCGTTCGTGAACCCATGCCAGCACCTTACTGGCGGGGCTGGCGTGCCGGGGGCTGACCTGCATCGCCGAGCGCGTCGCCGCCGTTATCACGCCGGTCGAGCGCGAACTGGACGGCCCGGGTGGCGGGTGAGTCTTCCTGGCGGCGGGACGGGCCTGCGTCGGCGCTGGGGTCCCAGGGATACATGTCGTACACGGGAGTGCTCCTGATCACGATCCGGATCGGACTTACGGCCAGCACAACACCCCCGCAGCGGGTGGCCGGCCTGCCTTGGATCAGGCCCCGCTGCGGCTGGCCAAGAGTACGAGGCGCCGCATAGTGACTGTGACGATACCCGAACCACATCGTGATGGACATACCTCAAGACGGCCATCTCAGCATCCGAGACGAACGCCGCGTTCGGCGGAGAGCGGCCCGGAGGCGGGTAGGACGCGCCGCCTGCCGGGCAACGCGATCGGCTGGATCATGATCGCCACGGCTATCTTCGCCCTGCTGTCATACGACGCCGGCCTCTACGCCGTGTACGACTACCGGATGGGGCACAGCCTGCCGTTCGGCCCGGTGGCGGTGTTGCTGTACCAGGCGTGGCTGCCGACAGTCGCCTCGCTCCCGCTGGTGATCCTGCTGTTCCCGGACGGGCGGCTGCCGTCGCCGCGATGGCGCTGGGTGCTGTGGTCCTATCTGGGGCTGATCTGCCTGTACCTGACCGTGCTGACCGTGCGGGCCGCCGCCGTCATCGGCGCCGGCCGCATCCGGGTGGACGCCCTCGGTCAGCTCACGGTGTTTGACCAGTCTTCCGGCCGGCTGGCCGATGTCCGGGACCTGCTGCTGGCCGGGCTCATCGCGTTCTGGCTGTCGTTCGTGGGCTACCAGGTGCTGAGCTGGCGGCGCTCGGCCGGAGAGCGGCGCCAGCAACTCAAATGGCTGCTCAGCGGCGGCGTGGTCGCGATCAGCCTGGGCTTGGTGGTCGGCTCGTTCGCGACCGGGATCGTGTCCGGCATCCTCTCGTTCGCGGTCCTCGCGCTGCCGGTGGGCATCGGGGTCGGGATCCTGAAGTACCGGCTGTACGAGATCGACCGCATCATCTCCCCGGCGCTCGGGTACGTGATCGTCACCGGTCTGCTGATCGGGGTCTACGTGGGGCTGGTGCTGCTGGCCAGCCACGCCCTGAAGGTCCGGGGACCGGTGCCGGTGGCCGCCGCCACGCTGGCCGCCGCGGCACTGTTCAGCCCGCTGCGGCGCCGGGTGCAGCAGATGGTAGACCGCCGGTTCAACCGGGCCCGCTACGACTCAGACAAGATCGTCACGGCCTTCGCCGCTCAGCTCCAGGACGCGGTCGACCCGGAGGCCACCCGCGCTGGTCTCCTCACCGCCATCGCGCAGGCCCTGGAACCTGCGCACGCCTCGATCTGGATCAAGCGGTAGCAGGATCTCAGCGCAGCCAGCGGTGGTAGCCGGGGCGGCGGGCGCGCTTCCAGGTCTGCCGGGCTCGCGCCCAGAGCCGTTCGGCCTGATGGGCTTGGTCTTCGTAGAGCAGGCCGTAGGTGAAGGCGTTCTCGCCGGCCAGGTGCGCGCCGATGCCGAGGTCCCGGGCCGCCTGGCGGGCCAGGACCGTGTCCTGATGGTCGCCGGCCACCGACTGGACCTTCTTCATCTGCTGGGCGAACTGGCGGGCGGGCCGGCCGGACGCCGGGCGTACGGCCTCGGCGGCGTAACGG
>JALYVS010000098.1 GCA_030853115.1 Actinomycetota bacterium | reverse complement strand
ACAGGTGCTCTGCCGCCGGCGGGGGTGCGCCGAGGCGGCGGCGCTGCCGCAGCCAGAAGCCGGCCAGGATCAGGTCCAGGGCGAGCAGGGCCAGGTAGGCGGGCCGCCAGGAGCCGGTCAGGATGGCCGCGGTGATGATCAGCGGGCCGATCGCCGTGCCCACGCCGTAGGCGCCGTGCAGCAGGTTGAGCAGCCGCCGCCGGCCGGTCAGGGCCGCCGCCGTGTTCAGCCCGGCGTCCATCATGCCGGCCGCCGCGCCGGTGAGCACGGCCGCGGCCAGAACCAGCCACATCCCGGGTGCCACGGCGAATCCGGCATAACCCGCGCCAGCGGTCAGGCCGGCCACGGCCAGCAGGGCGGGCACCCCCAGGCGCAGGATCAGAGGGCCCAGGAACGCCGTGACCAGGACGGAACCGGCGGTAGCCAGGAGCAGGACGAGGCCGAGCTCACCGACCGGCGCGCTGAAGGTGCCGCGCATGGACGGCCAGGCCGTGCCGAGCATTCCGTCGGGCAGGCCCAGGACCACGAAGCTGCTGAGGCTGAGGATATCGGCGCTACGGCTGGGGCCTCTAGGGATAGCTGCGCCTGGGAGCAACGGAGCTGGCTGAGGCGGCTTGCCCATCGCTCCATCCAAACGCACCGGCGGGGCGCGCGCCAATCCGCCAGCTGCTCATTGACGGCTAACACCAAATAATGGTGTCATCTGGGGATACTGCCGCATCTTCGGGATGGTGAGCCATGGCCGTGCCTAGCGCGGACTCTGATGAGCTGGCCAAGTTCGGCTATAAGCAGGAGCTCGACCGGTCCCTGGGACTGTTCTCCTCGTTCGCCGCGGGGTTCAGCTACATCTCGATTATGACCGGGGTGTTCGAGCTGTTCTTCTTTGGCTTCGGCTCCGGGGGGCCCGCCTTCATCTGGACCTGGCCCGCCGTGTTCGTCGGCCAGATGCTGGTCGCGCTGTGCTTCGCCGAGCTGGCCGGGCAGTACCCGCTGGCGGGTTCGGTCTACCAGTGGTCCAAGCAGATCGCCAGGCCGTTCACCTCCTTTTTCGGCGGCTGGATCCTGACCGTGGGATCGATCGTCACGCTCGCCGCGGTGGCGGTCGCGTATCAGGTCGTGGGCCCGCAGATTACGGCGTTCTTCGAGTTCATCGGCAGCAGGTCCGACATCGGCCAGGTCGCGACGCCGGGTGGCGCCAAGAACGCACTGCTGCTGGCCGCGGGGCTGGTGGTCTTCACCACCATCATCAACATGATCGGCGTCAAGCTGATGGCGCGGATCAACAACTTCGGCGTACTGGCCGAGCTGGTCGGCGTCTCGGTGCTGATCATCCTGCTCGCCGTGCACATCCGCCGGGGCCCGGGCGTCATCTTCGACACGTTCGGCCTGGGCAAGGGCTCCCAGTTCGGCTACTTCGGCGCCTTCCTGGTAGCCGGGCTGATGAGCGCGTACGTGATGTACGGGTTCGACACCGCCGGGTCGCTGGCCGAGGAAACCATGGACCCGCGGCGGCACGCGCCGCCCGCGATCCTCCGCGCGCTGATCGCCGCCGGGATCGCGGGGCTGCTGGTCATCTTGTTCGGCGAGATGTCGGTACCCAACATCCATGCCTCCGCCCTCAGCACCTCCGGGCTGCCCTACCTGGTCAAGGCGACGCTCGGCGGCACCACCGGCGACGTGTTCCTGATCGACTCGCTGATCGCGATCACCGTGTGCGCGCTGGCGGTGCACACTGGCGGCATCCGGATGATCTTCACGATGGGCCGCGACGGCCGGCTGCCGTTCGCCGCGACTATCGCCAAGGTGCACGGCCGGTCCAAGACGCCGCTGGTCCCTTCCATCGTCATCGGCGTGCTCACCCTCGCGCTGCTGGTCCTGAACGTCGGCAACCAGCGGGCGTTCTTCGTGCTCACCTCGGTCGCGATCATCATGTTCTACCTGGCCTACCTGTGCGTCACCGGGCCGCTGCTGATCGCCCGGCTCCGCGGTCGGTGGCCCTCGCCCGAGCACGGCCCGTACTTCTCGCTGGGCCGCTGGGGGCTGGTGGTCAACGTGCTGGCGGTCATCTTCCAGGTCGGCGTCATGGTCAACCTGGCCTGGCCGCGCCCGGCTGTCTACGGCGCCGACCACTGGTACTTCCAGTGGGGCGCGTTCACCTTCACCGGCGGGCTCGGCCTCATCGGCGTCATCTACTACCTGCTGGTCCTGCGCGGTCGCCCGGCCGACGCCCTGGCCGAGCATAAGGCCGGGACGGCGCTCGCCACGGCCGGCGTCGCCGACGAGCCCGCCTGAGCCCAGGCTCGGTGTCTGGGTCGCGGGGGTCGCTGGGGGATGTGGCCGGGTTCCTCGGCTCTCATCCTCCGTTCGACGGCCTGGAGCCGGACGAGCTGACCCGGGTCGCCGCGGTGACCCAGACCGAGGCCAGCGCCCGGGGTAAGACGATCTTCTCGCAGGGCGCCGGACCGGTGGCCAGCCTCTGGGTGGTGCGGACCGGATCGGTCGAGATCATTCACGACGGGCGGACACTCGACCTGCTCGGGCCGGGCGAGCTGTTCGGGCACGCCTCGATGCTCTCAGGGCTGCCGACTGGCTTCGAGGCCCGCGCGGGCGAAGACACCGTTTGCTATCGCATTCCGGCCGGTGTCATGCGCCCGTTGCTCGCCCGGCCGGAGGTGCTCCGGTTCGTCGCGCGGTCGATCGTGGCCCGGGCCCGGGTGAGCGAGCCTCCCGCGGATCCGGTGGAGCTGCGCGCCGCCGCGCTGATCCGGACACCGCCGTTGCTGTGCCGGGGCGACGAGCCGATCCGCGAGGCGGCGAGGCGGATGACCACCGAGGGCGCGAGCGCGATCTTGGTCCGGGCCGGCAAGCGGCCCGGTTCCGGGGCCGGGCTCGGGATCGTGACCGACAGTGACCTGCGGTCCCGGGTGGTCGCGGCGGGCCTCAGCCCGGACGCGCCGGTCTCGGCCGTCATGACCGAGCCCGCCTACACGGTGCCCGCCGGCCGGCTGGGCGGCGAGGTCCTGCTCGACATGCTCGAGCGCGACGTGCATCATATCCCGGTACTGTCCCCGGCCGGTGAAATCCTCGGCGTGCTCGACGACGGCGATTTGGTGGCCGCGCAGGCCCGCCAGCCGTTCCTGCTGCGCCGGGCCATCGAAGTGGCGGGCAGCCCCGCGGATCTGGCGACCGTATCGGCGGGCCTGGCCCCGATGATCATCGCCCTGCACGATGCGCGCGCGGCGGCCGAGCAGGTGGCGGCGGTCCGTTCGGTGGTGCTGGACGCGGTGACCCGCAGGCTGGTCGAGCTGGCCGTCCGGGACGCAGGCGTCCCGCCCGCGCCGTTCGCCTGGTTCGCGCTCGGCAGCTTGGCGCGGCGCGAGGTGGTACCTTCCTCCGACGTCGACAGCGCGCTGGCCTGGCAGCAGGACGAGCCGGGGGTGCGCGAGTACGTGGCGCGGGTCGCCGAGGTGGTGGACGCAGGCCTGCGGGCGTGCGGGATCCAGCCCGACGCCCACGGTGCGAGCGCCACCAGCCCGCGGTTCGCGCGATCGCTGGCCTCCTGGCACGCGGCCGCGCGCAGCCTCAGCCGGGATCCGACCCAGCAGCAGGCTCTGATCCTGGTGTCGGTGATCACCGACAGCCGCCCGGTGTGGAGCCCAGGGGCCGGTTCGCCGGGGGCCGGGTGGGCGGCCGGGGGGCTGTGGGAGGCGCGGACACGGCCGGACCCGGACCTGCTGCGGTTGCTGGCCCGGTTCGCGCTGTCGTTCCGGCCGCCCACCGGGTTCCTGCGCGACTTCGTGGTCGAGCATTCGGGCGAGCGCCGAGGACAGCTCGACATCAAGCACGGCGGGCTGATCCCCATCGTGGACCTGGCCCGCTGGGCCGCGATGGGGGCCGGCGTCGCGAGCGCCTCGACGCTGGAGCGGCTGCGGGCGGCCGAGGCGGCCGGGACGCTGGAAAGCTCGCAGGCGCGCACCTTGACGGAGGCGTTCGGGTTCATCTTCTCGGTCCGCCTCGACCATCAGGTGGAACAGCTGCGGCGCGGCGAGGTCCCTGATGACTTCATCGATCCCAAGACGCTGAATCCGCTGGCCCGTTCCTATCTCAGGGAAGCGTTCCGCGCGGTGGCCTCGGTGCAGTCAGGTCTGGCGAACGAGCTGGCGCTCGGCGTCCGGTGGGGCTGACCTCTTGGCCGGCCCCCGCGTTACTTGACCTGGAACGCGGTGAGTCCTTGCGGCGGTTCGGCCTGGACGGCGATGTCCTTGACGTCAGCCAGGCGAGGGCCGCTATGCGCCCAGTCCACCAGGCGGCGGACCTGCTCCGCTGGCCCCTCGAAGACCGCTTCGACCCGGCCGTCGGGAAGGTTGCGCACCCATCCGGACACGCCGTTCTGCTCGGCCAGGCGCCGGCAGGTGTCGCGGAAGAAAACACCCTGGACGCGGCCGGAGATCAGCACCCGATAGCGAAGCACATGCAGACGGTACGCCGCGAGGGGCATGACGGCCCGGCGGCGCGCGGAGCAGGATGAGCGTGCCTGACGCCGGCCCGCTGCGTTCGGAATTCGCCCGCGCTCGTATTTCATCCATGAAACGCCGGATTAGCCGCTAATGTCCGATAACGTCAGAACGTTATCTAAAGTTTTTGACAGGCGACCCATCCGTAAGCCTGGCCGTAGCGAAATACCGGCGTGACAGGAGACCAGAAGGTCGAGGATGGCCGCGGGGCCCGACTTTGCATGGGCGTATCTGGCCCACATTCGGGCAGCTCAGGCATGTTGTCACTGTGTCGGAAGCGGAAAGTGAGCACCACGGCCCGCAAGCCGCTATGCTCACCACTGAATACTCTGAGTAATTACCCGTCCACATTCAGTTAAAACATGACCGGCGTGGCCTTCGCCGTCGGCGACGCGCATGCCAACCAGCCATGGAAAGGATTGTCATGCCCAGTCAGGATGCACAGCGTCCATCAGATGAGGGACGCCACCTGTCACGGCGTTCGATGCTTCGCGGGGCTGCGACCGCAGGCGCCGCTGGTCTCGCCGTTACCGCCATTGGATCGGCGGCCAGCCCGGCCTTCGCCGCCACCAGCCGGCCGGCTGCGGCAGAGAGTCACAGTGAGCCCAAGACTGTCGCTGGTCCGATCATGGTGCACGTGCGCGACGCCAAGACCGGCGACATCGAGGTGTTCTCCGGCACGAGCAAGACCCGGGTGACCGACAAGCACCTGGCCGCCCTGATCAGCCGGGCGATCGGTTAACGCCTGCCGTCTGTCCGTCTCCAAACAGCTTCGATCCAGTGAGGTAATTGCAATGTCATCGCATCGCGAGGCGCCGGAAATCTCCAAGGACCCGGTGGCCGATAGTACTGACGTATATGCGTTTGTCAGCCCCGACAAGCCCGACACGGTCACCCTGATCGCCAACTACATCCCGTTCGAGGAGCCGTCTGGCGGCCCGAACTTCTACGAGTTCGGCCAGGAAGTCCTCTACGCCATCCACATCGACAACACTGGCAACGGCCAGGCGGACCTCTCCTTCGAGTTCCGGTTCCGCACCGAGGTGCAGGACGAGAACACCTTCCTGTACAACACGGGCCCGATCACGTCGATCAACAGCCCGACCTTCAACCGCCGGCAGTATTACGACGTCTCGGTGACATGCGAGGCCTACGGCTGGTCGCGGAGGACCATCGGCAGGCACCTGGCCAGCCCGCCGTGCAACATCGGGCCGCTGTCCACGCCGAACTACCCGGCGCTGGCCGCCGAGGCCATCCACAGCCTGGGCGACGGGATATCGGTGTTCGCCGGGCAGCGGGCCGAAGGTTTCTACATCGACCTGGGCGCGATCTTCGACCTGGGCGACCTGCGGCCCTTCGAGGAGCTGCACACCACCTTCGGGCTGCCGGTCAGGCTGGCTGCGACTCCCGGCGTGAACGACACCAACGACCTGAACGTGCACTCCATCGCGATCCAGGTGCCGAAATCCCTGGTGACCAGGCACGGGCACCCGACCATCGGCGTGTGGACCTCGGCGTACCGCCAGTCGGCGACCATGTGGGACGCCGACCGGGGCGAGAACGCGTGCAGCGGGCCGTGGCGGCAGGTGTCAAGGCTCGGCAACCCGCTGTTCAACGAGGTCATCAACCCGATGGGCAAGAAGGACCTGTGGAACTCGCTGCCGCCTTCGGCCGACAAGGAGTTCGCGCAGTACGTCCTCCATCCGGAACTGGCGGCGCTGCTACCGGTCCTGTACCCGGGCGTGTTCCCGCACCTGGCCGCGCTGGACAAGGCCGGTACGCCGCGCGCCGACCTGGAAGCGGTCCTGCTGACCGGCATCCCGGCCGGCGTCATCAAGGGCTTCACCAACTACACCGGGCCGGTGCTCGCCGACATGCTGCGGCTGAACACCACCATCGCGCCGGCTGCTAAGCCGAACATCCTTGGCTTGGTCGGCGGCGACGCGGCCGGCTTCCCGAACGGACGCCGGGTATTCGACGACGTCACCACGGTCGAGATCCGGGCGATCGCGGGAGCAATCCTCCCGCTGGTCGACCCGACCTACGTGCCCGACGCTGCCGCGGGCGCGGTCACCGACGGCCTAACCCCCGCCGACGTCAGCTCCCCGTACCTGGACGTGTTCCCCTACCTCGGGGTTCCGTACAGCGGTTACTACACCCCGGATGTCACCCCGCCGACTGTGCCGGCTGGTTTCTGATCGCATCATCGCCCCGGCGAGGCCATCAATCCTGATGGTCCTCGCCGGGGCGCACTATTTTGGTGGTTCTGAAGTTCTCTGGTGACAAAGGAGCGCAGCATGACTGAGTCAGCCGCCGGTCCCACCGGCCCCGGCACCGTCGTCCTGGATCTCGGCGCTAACGTCGGCGCCCTGATCCTGTACACGCCGGCCGAGCTGGACGGCGTCGAGATCGAGATCAGCCGGGACGATGAGCCGGGCGCGCATCGCACTCACTCCCAGGTCCGGCAGCGGCCGATGGCGACCGCCACCACCTACGCGGCGGTCTACCCGAGCCTGACCGAGGGGCAGTACACGATCTGGCGAGACGAGCACACGCCGGAAGCCACGATCACCATCCGCGGCGGCGAGATCACCAAACACCACTTCTCGGCCCCGCTCGGGACCCCGCACCACTAGGCGGGCAGGGCCAGGTCCAGGATGGGCGTGGTAGTGGGCTGGGCGCTTCCCGGAGCGGGCTCGACGGTGAGGCCGAGGCTGTCGCCTGGCACCAGGCCAGACGCCAGCACCGGTGGGGTCTGCCCGGACGCGGCCGAGGGCAGCAGACCCGCCGACACGATCTTCTTGGGACCTATCAGCCACAGCTGGTAAACCTTGCCGGCGGGCAAGGCGGCCAGCCCGCTCGTCGTCACCACCAGCCTGTGGGTCTGCGTGGCCAGGTACACCCTAGCCGCGCCACCCGTCGTCGTCGTATGGGTGAGCAGTTTGACTTGCGGTGCCGACAAGACCAGGGCGATCGCCTGGTTCTGAGCTCGGGCCTGATTCAGTTCCTGCTGAGTATGGGCCTGGGAGAAGCCGAAAACAACCGCGACCGCCACTCCCGCGGTCGCGATGGCCCCGGATAGCCACGGCACCCATGGCACCCAGACGCGGGCCCGCCGCGGCCGTGCGTGCGACTTGACCTCGGGCGGCAGCTGCCGGACGCGCGTGGCGGCAGTCAGCACCTGGGCGCGCAGCTCAGGCGGCGGTTCGGCGGCGGCGGCGAAGGCGAGCGAGGTGGCCACCTCGCGGAACCCGCGCACCTCGCTAGCGCAGGACGGGCACCGGCTCAGGTGCCGGGTGAACCGCTCGAACTCAGCGCCCCCCTCGAGCGCGTCGAGCGCATAGGCACCGGACATGGAGTGCAGATCATGACGGAGGAGCCGCATTCAGCTCACCCCCAGGCAATCACGCATCCGGATCATGCCGTCACGGATTCTCGTCTTGATGGCGCCGAGCGTAACGTTAAGCAACCCGGCCACCTGGCGGTAGCTATGGCCGCCGTAGTAGGCCATGGTGATCGACTCACGCTGGATATCGGTGAGCCCGCCCAGGCAACGACGCACTCGCTCTCGGTCCAAGCTTGCTTCCACCGCCTCAGCGACCTCATCATGTGGTGTTTGCACCTCGGCAATCTTGTGCTCACGCTCGGTTGCTGCCGTGGTGGACCGGATTCGGTCGATGGCGCGACGGTGGGCGATGGTCATCACCCACGTCGCCGCGCCACCGAGAGCCGGGTCGAACCGCGCAGCGGTCCGCCACACCTCGAGAAGGACCTCTTGAGCGACCTCCTCGGACTGCGACGGATCCCGAAGAACCCTGCGGATCACGCCATACACGGGTCCGACCAGCCGGTCGTACACCGCCTCGAACGCTTCCTGGTCGCCACGTGCCACGTGGATGAGCAGGTCGTTTAGGTCCCGCTCTCCCCTCCTATCCGTGGGCGCAGATCTGAACCGGGACGCGTCCGAATCGCTCGGGTTCATATGACACCTTCGGGGCCAAGGTCAGATCGGATGGGTAGGGACAAAATAAAGTTTAAGTAATCTACTTGCTACCGCACGGCGCGGCGAGAAGCTGGACAGACCGTACGCATTGGCCCTCCCCCTCGTCCGCCGGACCGGCTATAGCAAGGCGGTACGGCCTTTGAGGAGACCAGCTGCGCGCTCGCTCACCATTGCCGGCTGCGCCGTCACGGCGTGTATCTTCCCAACTTAGCCGTTATCCAAGCAGGGCACTGGTCAGCGAACCGTCGTCCAGCCTTACCTTTCACTAGCCGGGGCAGGCGGCTCGGGAGGATCGGGCGGCCCGCTCTCGGGGGGCGAGGTCTCCGGATGCTGGCCGTTATGAGTCATCATGGTCGACACGGCGGCGCGCATGGCCTTCACGCCAGCCCCGCGCGGCACCTTGAGGGACACGTAGGCGGCGGCGCCGGCCGGGATCGGCAGCCAGAAGTTGACCAGCCGCCAGCCCAGGACGCCGAGGGTCGCCACGCTCCGGGTCACGCCAAAACTGACCAGCAGCAGCGGGGCCAGCGAATCGACGACACCCAGCCCGGCGGGGGTGATGGGCAGGACGCCCGCTATGTTGGCGATCCCGTAGGCGGCGAACAGCTCCACCGGATTGACGAAACGGCCGAAGGCAGCCACAAAGCACCATAGCGACCCGGCATCGAGCAGCCAGTTGAGCGCGGCCCAGGTCAGCGACCAGAACATGGTGCGCCGGTCGCGGGCCAGCGCGGACAACGACGCCCCGGCCTCCCGCAGGCCCTGCTCCAGGCGGTCACCGGTCAGGCGGGGTATCCGGTCGCCGACGGCGTGCAGGATGCGGGAGGCACGCCCGACGCCGCGGGTGATGCCGAAGGTCAGGGCCGCGATCGCGAACAGCAGCACGGCGCCGATGATGGCGACGGTCACGTAGATCGGGTGGAAGCCCGCCAGCGGTATCGAGATGACGAGGGACAGCCACAGCAGCACGTTCAGGACCACGGTGGATCCCAGGCCCTTGGTCGCCATCATGACCGCGGCGTCGTTGCCTTTGATGCCTTCGGTGGTGAACAGGCGATAGCCGATCCCCGCGCTGCCCAGCGTCCCGGCCGGGATGACGTGCGCAATCGCGGCGGCGGCCAGGTCGATGCGGAACAGCCGGGACAGGCCCGGCCGCGGTGGGTCGTCCGGCCCGGCCGGCGACAGCACGGCCTGGGTCAGCAGGCCGTAGCAGAACAGCGAGAGGCACTCGGTGACCAGGCCGGCGATCAGCCAGCCCGCGTTCACCCGCCCGAGCAGGGACAGGTTCTTGCTGGCACCGACAAGTTCCGGTACCACCAGGTACTCGATGATCAGCGCCACGATGAACAAGATGATGCCGCGGCGCAAGGGCTTGACCAGGAACGGCAGCCAGGTAAGCCAGCGCCGCCAGCCACTGCTGGTGTCGGCGCCGGCATCAGGCTTTCGGCCGGCTTCCGCCGGGTCAGTCCGCATACAAACCTCTTACCCGGCTTATGGGCAGCAACTCCGTCACATACGTAACAGCCCGCTCAGGGTTATCCTGCCCAGAGGAGCACCCTAGAGATCCCTTGAGCATAGCGAAAGGAGCGGTGGTGGCTGACACGGCGCATACGGCTCGGTCACTGTGGACCCTGTTCGAGCCCATCCACGCGGTAACCTACTTCGCTCCCGAAGCGCGGTCGGCCTACGAACAGGCCGGGTTGCGCGGGTTCTGGCGGGGCTACTTCGCCGGCCGGGCCGCGCCGCTCGGCCCGGCCGGCCCGGCGATCGTCACCGCCTCGTTCTACAATTTCGCGCCGGCCTTCGTGGCCCGCGCGATTCCCGGTGTCTGGGAGCTAATGACGCCGCAAGAGGCATTGCGGATCCGCCTGGCGGGCGCGGTCGGCGCGCTCGGCGGCCTGCTCGATAGCCGGGAGGCCGAGGTGACCGCGGCCGCCGATCTGCTCTGGCAGGCGGCAGGCGAGCTGGACTGCGCGGGCCGGGTGCTAGCCGCGGCTAACGCCGCGCTGCCGGTTCCCGGCGGCGAAACCCCGGGACTAGCCCGGCTCTGGCAGGCGGCCACCTTGCTGCGGGAGCACCGCGGTGACGGGCATTTCGCGGCCCTGACGGCAGCGGACATCGACGGCTGCGAGGCCGTGGCCCTGCGGTGCTGCCTGGACCTGCGGCGGGAAAGCCTGCAGCCGGTGCGGGGCTGGACCGACCAGGAGTGGACAGCCGCCCTCGGCAGGCTGGCCGACCGCGGCTGGGTCGGTGCCGGCGGTGACCTGACCGCCGCCGGCCGGGATGCGCATGCCGCTGTCGAGAACGCCACCGACCACGCCGCGGCGCGGCCCTGGGCACGCCTGGGCCCTGCGGCCACCGCGGACGTCGTGAAGGTCCTCGCCCCGCTCGCGCTGGCGTGCGCGGACGTGCTCCCGTATCCCAGTCCGATCGGCGTGCCCGCTCCCGGCACCCCAGGCTGACCGGCTCAGACGGGCCTGGCGGTTAAGCGGAGCGGCCGCCGGCGTCGGGGAAGGCGAGCAGCCGCCGACCCCAGGTCATCAGCGCACTGGTGTCAGCCGGGCACGCCAGCAGGCGTTGCCGGTCGCGCAGCGCCAGGACGAGATACAGCGCGGTGCCCTCGTCCGCCTCGTCGCTGCGCGCGACCCGCAGCAGCAGGTCACAGGCGGCGTCGAGATCGTCGGGGTCCGGCGGTTCGGGATCGGGCCACGGGTCGCGGTAGCGGTCGTAGCTGAGCCTGCCCAGCGTCATCGCCACGTCCGGCCAGGCCGGATGGTGGATCTGCAGCTCGTAGAGCAGCGCGGCGTTCACCGCGATGGCCTCGTTACGGTCGGCTCGGATGGCGGCGACCGCGCCCAGGTTCTGCTCGTCGATCCGCTCCACCGCCTGGGCCAGCCGATATTCGAGCAGGGCGCCGAGCAGCCCGCGCGCCTCGGCGATCACCTTCGGGTAGCCGGCCCCCGCACCACCGAGCGGCACCCGGAGCAATACGGCCAGCGCCGCGCGTGCGTGCTCGATCGCCGTGTCCAGCTCCTGCCCGTCAAGTACCGGGCGGTTATCGATGTCAGTCATCTAGGCCCTCTCTGCGGGTTAGCCAGGTGATGGCCGGCTCCGTCAGGGACAGGCAAGAGAGATGCGGCTGACATACGCCCCCCCCAACGGCAAAGATTCGCTGGCTGGTAATCACCCTTCTCGGGCAGGCCATTACCGGTGATCGGTAATGGGTGGCAGCAACCTCGCTAAATCCGGCGACATTGATGAGACCCTAGCCGCCCCGACCCTGCGGCTATTCCCCCTCATCCGCCCCTTCCAGCTCACCTCACGGAGCTGTTCGCCCCGACCTCGTGAGCACCACAATGAGTTTAGTGTAGCTAGATAAAGCATGTCTATGTGTGCCGGATTTAGCTGAATAAATACCTGTCTCGGCGGTGAGACTTGCAGGCAGCAGGCCCTATAGGGGCTGCTCGGCCGACCGGGTGATCAAGGCCGCCGCGGCAGATCCGAACGCCGCGGCGGGAGGATAGGCCGCCAGCGCGGCCTGCCAGCGATCGCGCAGCGGCCCCGCGATCTCGTCCGGCAGGGCATCCGCGGCGGCGCCGCCGGCCAGCACCTCGAGCGGCCCGAGCAGGTAGACCTCGGCCAATACTGGCAGGTCAGTGAACTCGGCCACCGAATTGGTGCCGCCGGGTAGCCGGGTGGCCCGCTCGATCAGCCCGGCGCCAAGCTGGCGGACCGCGTGCCCCTCCCCCGCCAGGACGCACTCCACCGCCGCGAGTATCTCCACCGCCATCGCGTAGGACTCCGCGATCAGCAGGCCCGCGCCGAATTCGCCGCGGTCGGGCGCCGGAGGTCCGCCGGGTCCGAGCCGGGCCAGCGAGGCGAGATGGTCAAGGTGCGCACCTTCGTGGATGCCCCGCCAGACCTGCTGCTCGAGCGGGGTGGCGGTAGACGGGACCTCGGCGATCGCCGTGCCCGCGCCGGGCAGCCCGGGCAGGCACATCCAGGTCCGCCGGGCCAGCCGGCGGTCCACCGGCAGGCCCAGCGTGACGTGCTCGTCGCTCGGGGAGGGCCGGTAACGGAGGCCCCAAGCCAGCTGCCGCGCGCTGACCAGCGGGCAAGGCGGCCGCTGCGGGAGCGTGCGGGCGGTAGTCAGGAGCAGCTCACCGAACCACGAGAGGAGGCCGGCGGCTCGCCACGCGATCCCGGAGACGCGGCGGACCGGCCCGCTGACGGGATCGGTATCGGGGTACCACGGCGGCACCGGCCCGGCCAGCCGCCGCAGCTGGCGGAGCCGGGCGGCCTGCTCGCCGCCCGAGACGATGCGCCTGTCCCGCACCACCTCATCCAGGCCGCTAAAGGCGCCCACCCGTGCTTGCCTGCCCGGGGCGACCAGGGCAGGGCCAGGCCTTGAACCGCTGGGGCCGTCAAGGGCGAGACAGCCGACCGCGACGTCGGCCCAGCCCCGGACCGTCCACGCGTCAGCCTCGGCGGGGCCGGCCGGCACGCGGGTCGCCGCATTCGCCGCGGCCACCGCCCATGCGCGGGCTACCGACGCTGTGACCTGCACCGGCCCGGGAGCCTGAGCCCCCGGGCCGAGCACCTCACTACCCATCCGGCATTGACATGGCTTCGAAGCCACCTGGAACAGGCTTCCTCGAACACGGGGACGCCCGCGCGGATGTCCGCCGCGAGCCAGTTAATACCTGAACCAACATAAAAAAATCATATTGCCTTTAGTCAGCAACAACCGAGGCCGGGCGTGGCTTGGGTTCCACCTATGATGACGATCTTGGTTCGGGCGAACGGGCCAGGTCAGCCCAGAGGAGGTCACGGTGGCAGCGCAACACGACAAGCTGGCGGCCATCGCAGCGGCCGCCGCCGCCGTACTCCGGCAGACGCCCTACCACATTGTCCGCGCCGGGGACGTGGCCGCAGCGGTACGACTACCCGGGCAGGCCGGGCGTTCCGCGGTGTGGCTTTATCACGAGGTGCACAACCGCCGCGTACTAGTCGCGCTCGCCGCGGCGCACGCCTGGGGCGAGTTCGACAAGAAGGTGCGCTGGTCACTACCGGAGCCGATCGAATCGGTGACCGCCGCCAGGTCGGCCGTGGTCGCCGCGCTGAGCGCGATCGTCGCGTTTCACCGGGCCGAACACCAGCTGATGACCCAGGTCGGCTACGGGATCGGCGACATCTCCACCGCGGAAAAGCGGCAACTCGCGGCGGGTGCCGCCCTGGTCCCGCCCGACTGGCCGGACAGTCCGTGGGGCCGGGTCGCGGCGGCGGCCTGGCACGGCCGGTGCGACGTCTTCTCCGATTTCCTGCGCCCGGTGCTGCGCGACGGCGCTGAATCGGTCACCTACCTGGCTGAGCCGAGCGTCGCGGACAGCGCCTCCCGGCTGTCCGACATCACCTTCCGGACCTGCCTGGCTGATCACGAAGGTCCCGTCGAGCTCGTCGCGCGCGGGCTCGCGGCGTTGTGGTTCGAGCGCGACCTGACCCGGGTCGCGGGATCGCTGCCGCGCGACCTGGAAAGCGGCGAGACCGCGCTGGCCGCCGTGGCCCGGCGGCATACCGATCCCCGGGCCGAGGCGAACGCCAGCGCCGTCGTGGTCCGGGTGCTACTCGAGGCGGGCACCCTGCACGCACGGTGCGTCAAGGAGGCCCGGCGGACGGTTTCGCTCTGGCAGGACCTGGCGTCCGACCTGGACAGCCCGCCGGCGCCGGCGCCCGCCGGCGCCGGGCACGACCTGCAGCGGCTCAGCGACACCGCGAGTCATCTGGGGCTGGCCGCGGCCAGGTACGGAGACCGGCGGTCGGCCGCGGAAGCGTGGCAGCTGTCCCGCCGGGTCGCCGAGCAGAGCCTGGGCCAGGACCGGTCGAGGATCGCCCGCGCGGACAACAACCTGGCCGCGCTGGCCGCCGAGACCGGACACGGCCAGCACGCCGTTCACCTCATCACCGTCGTTTTGCATACCCGGCTGGGGCTGCTGGAGCGCGCCCCGCAGGACCCGGCCGCCTGGCGTCGGCTGACCGTCACCGAACGGACCCGGGCGGACATCGCCCGGCTCAACGGAAGCGTGATCGACAGCGTCAAGCTCGCCTCGGACCTACTAGCCGATCGGCGGGCCCGGCTCGGTGACCTCGCCCATGCCGACACCGCGGAAGCTCGCACCATCTTGGGCCAGGCTCTGCTGGCCGGCGGCCATCCCGCCGTGGCCCGGCGGCACCTCGAAGAGGCCGCCGACACGCGCCGCGGCCGGTTCATGGCGACCTCCTACCGGGTCCAGGAGGATCTCATCTGGCTGGCCCGGGCGGCGCTGGTGCTCGAGCGCCCCCGCATCGTGCTTGAGCTGCTCGGTGACCAGGCCGCGACCACCGACTGGTTCCGTGACCGGGTGTCGTTCCGGCTCGGCTATACCGCCCGGCGCCTGCTCGCGCTGGCCCACGGCCAGCTGGGCCGCACCGAGGAGGCGGCGACCACCCTGCTGGCCGACCGGCAGCAGCTCGCGGACCGGCCGCTGGACCTGGGCCTTGACCCGCTGGCCGCGGACTTCGATCGATCCCTCGGCGAGCTCGCGTTGCTGCGAGACGAAGCGGCGAGGGCCGCGGCCACGCTGACCCGGCTCGCCGAGGCCGAGGCCGAGGCCCAGCCCGGACCGCCGTTGCCCGCCCAGGGCTGGACCCTGGTCCTGCTCGGCCGGGCGACGGACCGGCTCGGCGACGCCGGGCGGGCCGCCGAGTGCTTCCGTTCGGTCACCGGCCTGGCGGCGGCCGGGATCGACCCCTGCCACCCGGTGATCTTGACCGCGCACTACGACGAGGCGGTGCGCCGGGCCGCGCTCGGCGAGGCCGGCCAGGCGGCGGGGCTGCTCGCGCCCGTGCTGAACCGGGCCCTGCTGGCCCACGGACGGCCCGCGCTGGCCGAGACTCACCCGCTGCTGGCCAGGGCGCGCGCCCTGGCTGAACGCCTGGGCATCGCCGTCCCCGGCACGATGGCGGACCTCGACGAGGCGTCCCTGGACATCGACGCCTGAGGCACTCAGGCGGAGGTGCCGGGGGCGGTCGGCTCGCCGTTGAACTGGCCGGCAGGCCGAGCTTCCATCGGGACCGGAACTATGTCAGCGGGTCCCGCCCCCGGCTCGAGGCGTCGCCGGGACGGCAGGGCGAGCAGGTAGGCGGCCACCGCGGCGGCCAGTCCGGCGAGAGTCAGCCAGGCGGAGCTCGCCTGGTGCACCGCGAACGCGGCGAGCACCGCGCCGCCGGCGAGCAGGCCGGCCACCAGCATGGGCAGCTGGCTGCGGAGCCACCGGGCCGGCCG
>JALYVS010000097.1 GCA_030853115.1 Actinomycetota bacterium | reverse complement strand
CCTTCACCCCCGCCGGGCCGCCCGGGCCGCCCGGCGGATACGGCGCCTGGCGGCTGAGCACCGCGATCCCCGGGCAGCCGGACCTGCTCCTGATGATCGACCCCCTCGCCCTGGAGGAATGCGACCACCGGTTCCAGGCCCGCGGCCACGACCCCGGGGTCAAGCTCCGGCACCTGACCCAGATCCGGCACGCGACCTGCACCGGGCCGGGCTGCCGCCGGCCCTCCGCCGCCTGCGACTTCGAGCACAACACCCCCCACCAAGACGGCGGCCGGACCTGCCTGTGCAACATCGGCCCTGACTGCATGTCATAACGACACACTTTAAACCGGGGCTCCGCTGACGGGTGAGGATGTGCGCGCGAGCCGCCCCCCACGCTCAAGCCGTCGCTTGCCACGTGCGGCTTCGCCGGTGCGCAACCAGAGACTATGAGCCTGGCGATCCGGAAGAAAACGACGGCCCTGATTTCCCAGGGCCGCCAGGCCGCGAGTTGGACTCCCCGGCGGGGTTATGACCATAAGCCACCATGATCACGTTCTGCTCATAGAGCTCTACCCTGAGTCGGAGCATGGCGGACGTCATCGCCAGCATCGACAGCTTCAATCTCTGCCATGGGCTTCGCGGCCGTCACCGGTACCTGCGGCTGGACCTCGTCCTGCTCGTCGCGCGTCTGCACCCGCGGGACTCTGCCGTAACCGGTCGCTACTTTCACCGCGTGTCCCGCCCGGTTTTTCGTCCGAGGGCGGCGGTTGGCTGTGGCTGCGGACTCAACGAACCCCGTGCGCAGGACTGCAATGCTGGGGCTGGCGCCGCTCGGAGCCGTATCCTCGGATATGACGTGACGATCATCGGAGGATCGGCTATGGGGATGCGGGCGTTTGAGTCGGTTGACCAGGCTGCCGGCAGCGCTATCGCTATGCTCGCCGATGGCGAGCGGCTGAGCAGGCTCTGGCGCTATGTCTTTGTGCAGATCCTTGACGACTACACGAGCGTGCTTCGCCACGGGGGAGTCTCCGCCGCCGCGGAAATGTGGGCCAGCGCCCCTAGGAGTACCAGAGACGTCCGAGTTGACGCCGCTTTCGCGGCGATGGCCGAGTACCTGGCCCGCCGGGACGGATGGATGGTCCCGTCATGGGCCAGGCTGCCCGGACGTGAGGCGTGGCCATGGTGGTTCGTCACCGACCTGCGCGGCCTCCACCCGCGCGCCCTGGTCGAGTCCCCGTCCTCGTTCCGCCGCCGCGGCGTCTTCATCACCAGCGGGGCACTCAACCGCGCATGAGCACCGGCCTCGGGCGGGAGGACATCCGCGCACTCCTCGACGACCTGTCTGCGGAACTGGCGGCGCGCGGCGCGAGAGCTGAGCTCTTCCTCGTCGGAGGAGCGGCCCTGGCGGTGGCATATGACGCCATGAGAGCGACCCGCGACCTCGATGCCGTGTTCATACCGACCGACGTGGTCCGGCAAGCCGCGGCAGCGGTAGCGGAGCACAAGGGGCTCGCAGAGGACTGGCTCAACGACGCGGTGAAGGGGTTCCTGCCAGGCCCCGACCCCGACGCGTGGCGCTTCTACTCGAGCGACTCGCTGATCGTCGATGTCGCGTCCCCCAGGTACCTGCTCGCGATGAAACTGTTCGCAGCCCGGGCCGAGATCGATGCCGACGACATCATCCTGCTCTACCGCCAGCTCGGCTTCACTACTGTGGACGAAGGACTCGACCTAGTCGAGCAGGCCTACCCAGGACGGCCAATCCCGGCGAAGGTGAAGTTCCTCCTCACCGAGATCGTAGACTCGATGCAGCGGTAAACCACGACTGGCGGGCATCGTCGGCCTGAATGTGCGTGTGACGACAGCCCACTCTGCAAGCGATAATCACACATCGTCGTTCGAAGGGGCCGTGAAGCTCCAGCACCGGCATTGGTGGTCATTCATAGCTGATCGCGGCACCGCCCGAACTGCGCGACGGCGGTCAGCGCTCGTAGTGATACCTGCAGGCGGCTATCCGGATCTCGTCTTGGATGACCTTGTACACGAGCCGATGTTCGTCGGTGATGCGACGCGACCAGTATCCCTGGAAGCCGTGCTTGAGCGGTTCCGGCTTGCCGATGCCTTCGTTGCCGTTGCGCTGGATGTCGGTGATCAGGGTGTTGATCCGCTTCAAGACCTTACGGTCCTGCTGCTGCCACCAGACGTAGTCCTCCCAGGCGGCCTCGTCCCATACCAGCTTCACTCCAGGATGTCCCGCTCGATGCCACCGCCATGCTCCAGCCGGTCGATCGAGGCCAGCAGCCGACGAGCGTTCTCTGGGCTCCGGAGCAGGTAGGCGGTCTCCTTTAGGGACTCATAGTCAGCGAGCGCGACGATCACCACCGGGTCATGCCCCGCACGAGTGATGACGACTTCCTCCCGGTCATCGACCACAGCATTGAGGGTCTCGGCATAGTGCGCGCGAGACTCGGAGTACGTCATGGTCTTCAAAGGTCCACCGGCCTCAGGTCGCTGACAGTTCGGAACGTACAATAAATTGTACGCCGCCGTCTTGGAGACTGCAAGTCGATGGTAGGCCGCCCATACACCCGCGCGATGTCGTCCGCAGATGATCTCGCCAGGTCAATGACCACATCTGCGCGTACTGCCATGAGCCACCGTGCAAACGATAACGACACACATCGCCGTCATCCGCTCCCGCGGCGCCGTGTGGACTGATGCCGGTAGAGCAGCGGCAGCACGCGCAAGTCTTTCGGGCGCCCGGCTGACTCCTTAGAGCGTATGACGTCTGCGAGGTCTGCGACGACGACCTCCACTTCACCGACGCGAAGGCGGTGCGCGTTTACCGCCAGCTCGGCGTAGCCTCCGGCAAAGCCCGATGGATGGAACGAGATGTCGAACTCGCCGTCAGCACAGATCAGGTTCCATACGTCGGCTGCTCCCAAAGAGATGGCATCGTGGCTGAAAGGCAGCCCCTCCGGCACTGCCTCGGTTCGGATTCGCGCACCGAGTTCCTTCAGCGCCAGCGACAGCCGGGCCAGGTTCTCCTGGCTCACCTCCGGCGTGAGGTCAATGTCCCTAGTGGCCGGTATCGGGGCTTGCTGGGCAATGGCAGCGAAGGCGCCAATAATTACATAGCGAACTTGGTGCCGGTTCAGCCCCGCGACGATGGCGGCGGCGTTCAGCTCCGGTTCACCGGCGGCCTCCTCCCGATCGCTCACGCCACATCCTCTGCCGGAGTGGCCTGGCGCCATGCCTGAAGCTGGCGGTCGCGGCGAAGCCGCTCGGATTCGGAGCGGTCGGCTTCCAGGCCGATGAGTATGTCGTCATGCGGGTCGTAGGCGGCCAGGTGCAGGCGAAGGTCAAAGCCAGCAGCGTGGATCAGCCGCAGTAGCGTGGTGAGGGTCGGCTGTCGCTGGTCACGTTCATAAGCGGAAATCATCGTCACCGGGACTCCCGCTCGCTCGGCAAGTTCCCGCTGGCTCATGCCTGACTTCAGGCGGGCGAGCTGCAGGAGCGCTGACGACGGAGACGGCAGCCCTTCAGAATCGTACGGATGTGTCATAACACAATCGTATGATCCGGCGATGCTCGCCATCCAGTTGCCGCGGCAATCTGGAGCAGCAGTTACTGATGATGCCAGCGCGGCCCGAAATGCAAGCGATAACCACACAGGTGGCGCGAGGCAGATACGCCCTAAGGATCAGTCTTCCGGCAGCAGCTTGAGCCGCTGTCCCTTGGACAGGTGGCGTGGCGCAACTACCTGGAAGTCCCGGCGGTCAAGGGCGGCGACCTCACGCAGGTCCAGCCGTTCGGCTAGCGCTATCACGCAAGCATCCACGACCTGGAGCCGCAGCGACGAATAGGTGGTGAGCAGTTCGGCCATCCGCCGGTAGTCATGCGGCGTGACCTCGATGACACGGAGCTCGTCGTCGGCGATGGCGGCGCAGAATTCGGCGGCCAGGCCAGCGCGCCCGCGCCGCTGCGGATCGGCCAGCAGGTGACAGACCTCGGTGACGGTAAGCGACGGGATCACCAGGCAAGACCAGTTGCCGGCGAGGAACTCCGCGCACCGGGCATGATCGCTGTCAGCTTGATTGAAGGCAGCGACAAGCGGCCCCGTATCGCCCAAGATCACGCGGATGCCGCTCCGCTTGCCTCTTCCCGGTCAGGGTAGGACACTGAAGTTTCGTAGTTATGCGGCGGCTGCTTCCCAGGCTGCGAGGACGGCGCGGATTTGCTCGGGTGCGGGCTGACCTGGGCGGCTTGGCGAAAACCGGGCGGTGATCATCGTCCGGCGCAGCTTGATGAGCATGTCCTCGAAGGCCGGCTCGGTCTTGGTCTGGTACCAGGGCTGGGCGGCGCGGCGGTCATCGACGTCGGCCGGGTCGTGGCCGTAGCGGGCGTACCAGATGATGATCAGGGTGTGCACGAGCAGGGCGAACGGTACGGTGCGCTCGACGCGCACCGGACGCGGTTGCGGGCCTCGCCGGCGCCCAGGACGTTGCGGGCGTCGGCGAACGCCTGCTCGATGCCCCACCGGGCGGCGTACCGCGTCACCAGGGCGGCCGGGCTGGCGCCCAGGTCGGTGGTGACCAGGGCCAGGTCATAGCCGGCCGCGGTGCGCTCGTCGCGGGACAAGATCAGCCGGACGGTGCGGGTGTGCCAGGAGCCGTACCACAGGCAGGTGACCTCGGCGACGTGCCTGACCTGCTCGCGGCCGTAGGCGATGACGGTGACCGTGTCCCAGGCCGCGCCGGCGGCGATGTCGTCCGGGGTGCCGAGCCGCTCGCCCTTAGTGCGGGGCCGGCCCCGCTTGCCGGTGCGCGGCGGCGCGAGGTCGTAGAGCACCGCGTTGCGCGGGATGCGGCAGGTCCAGGTCACGTTCTCCGGCAGGGTGCGTAGCGCCGGGCCGTGATAGGCGGCATCGGCCACCACGTGGACCAGCCGGGCGGGGAATGCCAGGGCGAGCTGGCTGACCAGGGCGGCAGCGGTCTCCACCTTGCCGGGCCCGGCGCCCTTGCCGGGCAGGTGGAGGCGGGCCAGCACCGGCAGGCCCACCTCCCGGGAACAGAACGGCAGGCGAACCAGGATGGCCGCGGTGACAAAGCAGTTGCCGTAGCTCAGCTTGTTCCTGGCCGGGGAGCTGCCGTCATGCTGTCACCCGGCTCCGTGCACCTTGCGCCCGGACCGGCGGAACACCGAATCGTCGCCGGCCACCCGCAGGTCCGCGCCGGGCGGCGCCAGCAGCAGCACGACCAGCTGCGCGACGGCCAGGCCCAGCTGGTCAAGCTCCCAGCGGGCACGGGCGAAGAAGTAATGCGCCCGGTCATGCGGCCACATGTGCTGCAGGCAGCCGCCCAGCAGCATGCCCACCACGGTGCGGCGCCGCACCCGCCCGGCCAGCCCGGCCAGCCCGCAGAACGTGACAAACCCCGGCGCGGTGAAACACGGCCGCAGCGCGGCCAGCATCTCCAGCAGCGAGGCAGGTAGGGCCAGCCCAGGAAGCATCGGCGGGTTCCCTCAGTATGAGGCGGACGTAACACCGCCGATGCTTCCGCGTTCCGCCTGCCAGATCACGCACCAAAGCCACGCAAATCCGGCGTGCCGCGCTAGCCGCCCGCCTGCCGTCGATCAGGTGACCCCGGGTCCCGCCACGTCAGCCTACGCTGGACGGCTTGCCGTACCGGCCCCGGATGCCTGGCTCATCCCGCCTGGAAACCAGCAGGCACCCACCAGCCAGCCCCGGCTTCGCCTGGGCCGATGGTGACACGATGACCAGGGCTTCGCCCCTGCCACACGAGGGCCCGTGCGGTGCCGGCCGTCCTGGAGCCCGAGTCCCCCGCCGGAGCCATGCTATTTACCCGGCTGCTTGAGTGATCCGGGGGCAGGGCAGGACAATTGCGTCGTGGAGAGATCCGATGGCCGACGTGGCTGGTTCAGCTACACCAACGCTCCCGGCGGCAAGGATCACCTTGCGCCGGAGGTCCGCGCTCAAGTTGAGGAGCGCCAGCAACGGCGCGGCCGGCTGTTGTGCGAGGTGCTCGTCAGCGTGTACGAGCATGAAACCGCGCCTAGCGTGGGATTCCCCGCCGGCGCCCTGCTCAACGTCGAGACCGATCCCGGACAGATCGCGGATGCGGTGAACCGGGCGCGAGATGCGCTGGAGACCTGGAGCTGATGGCGAATCAAAAATGCGAAAGTCAAGAGGACAGGTACTTGTCATGATTACGGCCGAGGTCTGCCGGCCCGCTCAGCGCACCGACAAGCGCAGCCAGGTGCCGCGGGAGCCCGTCGGCCTCGTTCCGCTCCTGGCTTACATCTTCGACCCGCCCGTCATCGACCATGACCGGAGTTTATCGCCACGGTCCGAGCGGTGCCGGTAACGACTTCGGCGCGAGCTGGATCCACGAGATCGCGCTACAGAAGAAGGCGCCACGGGAACCCGGCGCCGATTATCCGTTCTGCGTCAGATACAGCGGCAACTCACCGGTCGAGTATCCGGAAGAGGGGATCTGGTACTCCGATGATGGCGAGCCCGTGGAGGCTGGCCCGGCGAAACCCGAACCGTTGGACCTCGCGGCGGTGAACCGCAGGCTCGGCGCCCTGGAGGCAGATTTACCGCGAAATGCTCCAGCATGCGGCCTGGCCCGACAGTGGAACTGGAATCCATTAGGCTGACGGCTCATGACGGGCAACGCATTCGACCAGTCCCTGACCGGCTTCCGCCGCTGGGCGGACACGACGGAACGGAAGCTGAGCGGCGACCCAGAGACTGACGCCGCGGAACTCAACACGGTGTTCGACCTGATGCCCGACTACCTGGAGATAGCGGCGCCTTCCCGGCTGGCCGCGGGGGACCTTACCCAGCTCTTGCTGGACGTATACCCGCGCAAGGTCACCGTGTTTAACCGAGAGGACACCGCCGACACCATCCCCGCGGTGCGTGACCTAATCGCCTACCTGGCCGATACGGGCGCGATCACCCCCGCGACCGCACAGACCCTGGAACGGGAACTGGACCAGATCGAGCCTGATTTCGCCGACGAGGTCCTGAGCCCGGCCAACTGGGGACCGGCCACGGCAATGGTGCACGCCATGCACCGCGATGGCACGGACCTGAGCGACAAGGCCGCCGTCGACCGGTGGATCGCAGAACAGAACGCGGGCCTGTTGGCCGGCCACGAGTTCGCCGACGACGAAGCCGACTCGCCCACCTGGGACGGTACCGACCTCAAGGAGGCCTTCGGCATCCCGGACGTGCTCGCGCCGGTACGGCTGCCGGACGAGGCGGCACTCACGGCGCTGGCGAGCACCGCACCGCTCCTGACCGACCTGCGCGACCTGGCCCGCGAAGTCCGCGGGACGACGGTGCGTACCCCCGATGTCGACCCCCTCCTCGTCGGTCTGGCGGTGGAAACCGAGCTCGTGGAGCAGGACGGCGACACGCTCGTCCCAGGCGACGATGTCGAGTGGCTGGACGACCTCGCCGGCGACGTCGCTGCCCTGGAGGCATGGGACTACACGTTCGCGCAGGTCCTGGACACTACGCTGGAGGCGGCGGACCTGACGGAACCGCACGTCGGCGAGGACCTGGACCTGACGGGCCACGGCATAGCCATGGTGACGACGCTGTTCCTCGGCGGGCGAGCCGGCGTTCCCGTCGCGGAGCTGTCCGCCAGCCTGAAGAGCGCAGCGGTTGCCGAGTTCTCGCCGGACGTCGCCGAGCGCCAATGGGAGGAATGGGTCGGCGCCCACGGCGATCCAGCCCGCTTGCTGCTCGGGCAGCTCGCGAAGCTCTCGGCGGTTACCGTCGCCGACGAGGTGGCGCGCCTGGGGCCTCTCGCCCTGTTCGCGGTCGGGGCCAAGCTGCGGGCGTGCGATGTGCATGTCCCGGAACTCCCGCCACCCGACGAGATGACCGCGGACGACGTGGTGCTGGTGAGCATGTTCGGGACCGAGGAAGACTTCGAGGCGGAGCTTGCTTCCTGGCTAGCGAAACGCACCTCCGAGGACGCCGCGCGGGAACTGCTCGTCTTCGCCGCGGGTGAGTCCGCCGCGGTCCGGACGGCGGCGATAGCGGTCGTGTCCCGGCTCGGGGCCGCCGCCGAACCAGCGTGGCGGGAAGCGCTCGACCGCCCGGAGCTCCGCTGCTACGCGAAGCCGGCGCTGCTCGCCCAGCTTGCCGACCGCGACCCGGGATCGGCGGTACCCGCCGAACTCAAGCCTGCCACCGAGGATCTCGCATGGCTCGTCGCGGACACCTTCGGGCCGCTTACCCGCCTCGATCATGGAAACGGGACGTTCCCGTTTGACATGACCAAACTCCCGGACGCGGGCTGGGCCGTGAGCCACGAGGCGATCTTCGAGGCCATGGCACGGCTCGAGCATCCAGACGCGGAAGCCGTGCTCACCATGCTCGGCAAGCACTCCGACGACAAGAAGACCGCCAAGGCAGCCCGCCGAGCGGCCTACAAGGCGGCGTCCCGCCGCGCTTCCCGCCGCTCCATGTAGCGCCGATCACCCAGGCAGCGTCGCGGCTAGCAGTAAACCCGCCCTGGGCGGCGACCGTCACTTAACTGCCAGACTCCGCAGAAGTGGACGACATCACCGCCTGCTAACGCGACCTATATGCACGAGAGAACAAGTACCTGAAGGCTATTTTCCCAGCTCATAAGCTATATCTGCGAGTGCAGCCGCAGCCCGCCGTGCAAGTCATAACAACACACCAGAGGGACTATGCACCTGGCAGATACCGGGGACTCAGGCGAACCCGAAGTCGCGCAGTCCTTCGCTGGTCGGCAGACTCCAGTGGCGCGTGACGTCACAGCGCCACGAGCTTGCTTCTTCGGGCAGCAGCACGAATCTGGTGATGGTGGGCTGGCCGCGCTCGTGGTCTCCGTAGAGCACGTCGACGGTGATGCGTCCGGGGGTCTCGATGGCCTCTGCCACCTCTTTATACAGCTGGGTCCCGGAGTCCCGCAGGGCCGCCTGCCAGAACCCTGCCCGTCCGGTACTGATGAGCAGGTCGCGCTGCTGGGGGGCGAAGACCTGCGGATCGGGGGCGAGATCGCCCCGGAGGTGGCGCGCTGGCCCGCGGGGATCCTGGGCGACGTGGTCCGCGGGCTCGCCTTGGAGGTGGTAACCGCACAGGAGGGCCAGGCCGGCTCCGACATTGCACAGCGGGATCGCCAGGTAGATGGCCCCCGTGTCGTGCTCGACCAGGGCCTGCCCGTTGCCCACTCGGAAGACCCGACCGTCTGCGAACTGGACGCGCTCGGCCGGGTCGTCCAGCCCCGCTGGTGCGAGCACGGGACGTTGCCCGGCGAGCAGAGCTCGTTCCGCGATCCGGGTGCTGCGCGTCGATGCTCGCACCGAGACGAACGTGGCGCCGGCCAGGACGAGGGTTCCGACGGCGGTGCCGGCGTCGGCCAGCGTCACCAACATTGTCATGTGATGGGTGTGCCTGTACTATGCCAGCTCACCGGAGCCGGACCGGCTGGTGCGGTGGGCAGCGAAGGCGTCACGGTCTCCCGCCCAGGCGGAGCGCGGGGCGATCGTCTCGAGCTGTTGCAGGTCGGCCTGAGAAAGTCCGACGTCGGCTGCGGCCGCATTCTCCTCCAGGCGCGGAGCACGCTTGGTTCCCGGTATGGCAACCACGTCGTCGCCTTGACTAAGCAGCCAGGCCAGCGCTAGCTGAGCAGGGGTGATAGCCCGTTCTGTGGCCAGGCGGCGCATCTCGCTGGCCACCGTGGCATTGCGGTCCAGGTTCTGTCCCTGGAAGCGGGCGTCGCGGCGCCGGTAGTCGTCGTCGGCCAGGTCGCCAGGCACGACATTGGCAGCCAGGAACCCCCGCCCGAGAGGGCTGAACGCCACCAAGCCGATCCCGAGCCTGCGGGCGGCCGGGACGACGTCGTCTTCGGGCTCCCGCCACCACAGTGACCACTCCAGCTGAATGGCGCTCAGGGGATGGACGGCGGCGGCTCGCTCCAGCTGCCCGGCGTCGCACTCGGAGATCCCCAGGTAGCGCACCATTCCCTGGGTGATCAGTTCGGCCATCGCCCCCACGGTCTCCTCGACCGGAACTTGCGGGTCCACCCGGTGCAGGTAGTACAGGTCGATGTGATCTGTGCCAAGACGTGCCAGTGACGCTTCGCAGTAGCTGCGCACCTGCTCCGGGCGGGCTTCGAGGCGAACCCCGCCAGCATCACGGACGATGCCGAACTTGGTGGCCAGCGAGACCTCGTCCCGGTGGCCCTTGAGCGCCCTGGCCAGCAAGCGCTCGTTGTGCCCGGCCCCGTAGCTCTGAGCGGTGTCCCAGAAGGTGACGCCAAGCTCACGGGCCCGGTGCAGGGTGGCGAGGGATGCATCGTCGTCGGTCTGGCCGTAACCCTGCGACATGCCCATGCACCCCAGGCCAAGCGAAGAGACCTGTAGCCCTTGGGCACCCAGTGATCTGGTCTTCATGTCTGCACGCTATATCACCCGTAAAGTGGTATCCACAGCACGCTGTTACTAGTAATGGGGTTATCACCATGGCCACGGCAGGGGACACACCAGTCACCAGACGGCTTGCCGAGTTCGGGGAGTTCCTCCGGACCCGGCGCGCGCGCCTCCTGCCCGCCGACGTCGGACTTCCTGATAGCTCCCGGCGGCGAACGCCCGGTCTGCGGCGGGAGGAGGTCGCCCAGCTCTCCGGTGTCTCGCACACCTACTATGCGTTCTTGGAGCAGGGCCGCGACATCCGCCCCTCCGGCCAGGTACTCGACGCTCTCGCCCGCGCGCTCCGCCTCAGCCCGGCAGAGCGAGACCATCTTTACGTGCTGGCCCAGCACACCGCTCCGAGCGGGGAGCACGCACCGGAGACACTGAGCCCCAAGGTCGAGGCGCTGGTGCAGCGCCTCGACCCCAACCCCACTTTCGTCAAGGGCCGCCGCTGGGACATCCTGGCTGCCAACCGCGCCGCCCGGGCGCTGTTCACCGACTGGCTGACCCTTCCGTCCGGGCAACGCAACGAGCTGCTCTGGATGTTCACCAACCCCCAGGCGCACGCTGTCTACGTCGACTGGGAAAAGGACGCAGCCGCCATGCTCGCGCGGTTCCGTCTGGCCGCGGCCCGAAGGCCCGACGATCCTCATTTCGTTACCCTGATCGAACACCTCCGTGAGCACAGCCCGCAAGCGCGCCGGTGGTGGGACCGCCACGAGGTACTACCTCCGGCTAGCGGGACCAAGCGGCTTCGCCACCCGCTGATCGGCGACATCACCTTCGACCACGTCGTCCTGCACGTGGCCGACGACCTCGATCAGAAGCTCGTCACCTTCGCCACGACCGATGACAATCAGGAGCTACTGGCCCGGCTAGCCGTGACCATCCCGGCATCGTGACGGCGACCTGTCGCACCGTGCCTGACGCTGTGCAAGGCATCCGGTCGCTACATTACAGACGTGGAGATCGAGCGTTTGAGACGGTTGACCAGGCCGCCGCGTCCTTCGCCACCCAGGAGTCCCGGCCGCCGCGCGGATGTGGGCAAGCGCCCCCAGGAGCACCGGAGACATTAGGGTCGTTGCCGTGTTCGCGGTGATGGCCGAGTACCTGGCCCGCCGGGAACGGATGGGACGTTCCGTCGTGGGCCCGGCTGCCCGAACGTGAGGCATGGCCTTGGTGGTTCGTCACCGACCTGCGCGGCCCCCGCCGCGCTCCTCGACAACCTGTCCGCGGAACGCTGAAGTCCACCATGAGCGCGACGTCGAGGGCCCGGCTGTGCGTGTAATGATAGTCCATCGTGCAAACGATAACGACACACCTTGTCCAGCCCTCTGGGCAGGGGTGATTGTACGAGGCCGTGCTGCCGCAAGCTGACTGGCCGAGATGACAACAGGCTGCTGATACACCCACATATGTCGCACTGCGACCTTCGGGCAGCGATCCCGCATGTCGCCGCTAAGAGGCGATGGCTGCCGGTCCGTCCGCTGGCTGTCGCGGTATGCTCTGGGTGTGAGTCAGAGCCCCGTGACCCTCAGCGACGAGGTTGCCGATCATCAGGTGATCATCCGCGGAGGTCAGGTCGAAGCAGTTGTGGTCCCGCTAGAAGAATATCGCGCGCTGAAGGCGCTAGAGCAGCGAGAGACCGAGCTGTACTGGACCGTTCACGAGGCAAGGTACCCATCCCGTCCCGGGGACGATGTGCCGGATGGGAAGGTGTACGACTCCATGGATGCGTTGCTGGCTGACCTCGGTCCGGAGGAGTGAAGTACGTCCGGACTCCTGGCTTCCTTGCGGACCTCCGGCGCCTGCCTGATGAGCACCGTAAGATGTTCGCCGTCGCGGTCCATGAGCTGCTGCGTCCCGCATTGGACGCTGGGGCGCATGCGGGAGCTGCGCCTTGGCCCAGGGCACTGCGCATCCACAGGATCGGCAGGGACTACTCGATGACCTGGAGCTTCGCCGGACCCGACGGCCGGGCACTGTTCCGGCTGGCAGAAGTAGCGGGCGAACCTGTCGTAATCTGGTTGCGGGTTGGCAATCACGACATCTATGACCATTGACCAACCGGAGACGGATGCCTCGCACCGCTGCGCGCGAGACCCGAAACAAACTGTCGCTGAGCCGCGTGACCCGGCCAGGAGGATTCACCCGTCAGCGTTCGAACACGCCCTGCCGGGGCGCAAGATCCTCGCTCAAGGAGCGGCCCCGGCAACTTGCGAGCGCCTGAAAGCTCCAAATGAGCAAGAGATAACCATACAGGTCACATTCCTCAACGTTCAAGTCGGCATCATGCCCAACGTCTTGACGAAGACTCCCCACTGCTATGAACCGGTCGGCGGCCAAGCGCGTCTTTGGTTAGAGGAGCATCAGCTTCGATAGTCATCCGGGGTGGCCCTCCAGCCGAATGGCGACCTCATCTGGATCGCCGACACCACGAACAACTCCACCGGCGTGTACGGCCAGCGTTACCCGTCAGTCCATCTGAAGATCCCGGAACGATCCTGACGGTGGATGAACTATCGAACGGGAAATCCGCGCTAGGGGGCGAGCCCACCAGGCGACTGGCGGGCATCGTCGGCCTGAATGTGCGTGTGACGACAGGCCTAAATGCAAGCGATAACCACGCAGGTGGTGCGGCAGAAAAGATCCTGTGGATCAGTCTTCCGGCAGCCGCTGCGGTGAGTGGGTGGTGAGCAGTCCGGCCGTCGTCCGGTAGTCATGCGGTCCCCTGACGGAAGCAAGCGGCGGCTCGGTACCTGGATGCGAGGCGGGGATGGCGTGCTATCCGGCTGTGTCGTCTGCGGTGAAGATCATCCTGCGTACCGGGGCAAGCTCCTGGAGGCGTGCAGCATCGGCGGCGGTGGCGCGGCCCTGGGGCGTGGCGAACGCGGCCTGCAGCTCGTCCATGGTGTCCCATTCCAGCTCGGCGACCAGGTAGCACGGGGCGCCGTGCAGGGCCGTGACGTTACGGCCGAGGGTGTAGCGGCGCAGTCCCGGCAGCCGGCGGATCAGCGGAATGTGAGTCTGGTGGTAGTGCCGGTCGAAAGCCTCGGGGTCGGCTGGCGTCTCGTACAGGGCGAGGAAGCGGGCCGTCATCGTGCCCTCCGGTACTGGGTGAGGACGGCGGCTCCGGCCTGCTCGGCGGCCCGGGTCTCCAGGTAGACGGGCGGGCTGGCAGCGGGGAACAGCCGCTCCCCGGTGCCGAGGATGGTGGGGAAGGTCAGCAGCCGGTACTCGTCGATGAGGTCCTCGGTCATCAGCGCGTGTACGACGCTCAGGCTGCCGGTGATAATCACATCCCGCGGCTCGCGCTTGACGGCGCTGGTGAGGTCGCCGTCGATGACATGTGAGTTCGCCCACGCCGAAGTGTCGGTCAGCGTGCGTGTGGCGACCAGCTTCGGCACGGCGTTCATCCGCGCGGAGAACGGGTCGTCGCGTCCTGGCCATAGCCGCGAGAACAGCTGCCAGGTCGCGCGCCCCAGCAGTAGGACCCCCGCATCCAGCGTGCCGCCGAGCCGGAACTTGTCGCCGGCGACCGTCTCGGGGCCGTGCCGGAACGCCCAGCCGCCGGCCGGGGTGCCCCCGGACCCGTCCGGGTCGGACACGATCCCGTCCAGGGTGATGAACTCGATGACGATGACGCTCACGATTTCTCCCTTATGTCGATGCTCACCGGTACATACCGGCGGCACTGGCCCGGCTCATCGCGGCGGGCGGAATCCGGCGGTAGGAATCTGCCCGGGCAGGGCGAAGGCCCGGAAGACATCCGGGTCAGCGAACACGACGTTGCGCGCGACCCGGCCGTCGGTGACCGTGAAGACCTGGAGCGTGTGCAGCCGGTGGCCGCCGCCCGGCTCGGGCGCGTACGCGGCCAGCGCGGGCTGCCCGTTGGCGGTGAGCCGGCGCATCACCCAGCCCGTTCCGCGCATGTCGAACACACGCCGGATGAACATGCCGTAGTCGCGGCTGCCTCGGTACCACAGCGGCACCGGTGGCATTTCCAGGACCGCCTCGTCGGTGAGGAGCCGGACGAGCGCGGGGACGTCGGCCGCCTCAAACGCCCGCACGTATCGGTCGATCACCGCGCTGACCTGCGGATCGTCCGGCTCGGTGACCTCGCCCGGATCACCCGCGCCGGCCAGCGCAGCGCGGGCTCGCTGCAAGGCGCTGTTGATCCCCGCGACCGAGGTTCCCAGCTGCGCGGCGACCTCGGCGGCACTGAACTCCAGTACCTCGCGGAGTATCAGTACGGCCCGCTGCCGCGGCGGCAGTACCTGCATAGCCGCCACCAGCGCCAGCCGCATATCCGTCCGCACCCCCGTGTCGAACCGCGCGTCGGGAAACGGCTGCAGCCACGGGATGTCGAACGCGGGCGTCAGCGGCGCTCCCGGATCCTCGCTCGGCGTGCCCAGCCCAGATGGCAACGGCCGCCGCGCCCGCCCCTCCAGCGCCGACAGGCACGCGTTGGCCGCGATCCGGTACAGCCAGGTCCGCACGGACGCGCGCGCGGGGTCATACCGGCCGCGGGCTTGCCATGCCCGCAGCATCGTCTCCTGCACCAGATCCTCGGCCTCATGAACCGAGCCCAGCATCCGGTAGCAATACGCCACCAGCTCACCCCGGTACGGCTCCAAGTCCATCAGCCCATCATCGCCCACACCGGGCACACTCGGCCGCGCTGGCAATGTGCGTCGATGCCAGGCGAACTTCTTGCGCCCATCATCACGGGTTCCGTGTCAGCCGGCGTCCGCCCGCGGACGGCCCGGCGGCGCGTCGAACTGGCTGGTCCATTCGCTGGCTGCGGCAGCGCTGACACGCGGAATACCCTCGACGATAGCCGCCGTCACCTGGCTTCCCTGACCACGCCGGAATTTCCTGCACTCGCAGTAACCCCGTGACGTTTACCCAGTTCAGCAGCTATATCTGCGTATGCTGCCACAGTCCGCCGTGCAAACGATAACGACACACGTTGTCCACCCGGCTCCTAGAAGGAGCCGAGATGTACGACGAGGACGACAACGACGGCAGGTTCCCTGACGAGAGCCCGGTCGAGGTCCGCTACCCACGCTCGAAGCAGGAAGAACAGGGCGACCGCGAGCAGTGGCCATGGCTGCCAGGAACAATCGCAGAGCAGTGCGGGCCGGACGAGTGGTATGTGTGCGTCGAGGTGCGCGAGCTAGCCGTCCTTCACGACGGCCGACGCGCGCCGCGCGGGACCGCCAGCCGTAACCTCTACTATCCGTGCTGCTTCCGGGACAGCTCGGAGATCCAGCCGCGCATGGCTTCCGGCGGTGCGGCCTCTGCGACGCGGCGCGGGGCGAGCCGGTGAGCGGAGCTCGGCTTCCAGGGTCGCGACGGCGGCCGTGGTCTGCGC
>JALYVS010000007.1 GCA_030853115.1 Actinomycetota bacterium | reverse complement strand
GTCTTGCTCGGCCGCGGCATGCAGGGTCCACTGCGGGTCGTGCAGATGGGTCCGGCCCAGCGCGCACAGGTCGGCGCGGCCGGCCAGGATCAGGGAGTTCACGTCGTCGTAGGAGGAGATCGCGCCGACGGCGATGACCGCGACCCCGTACTTGCGGCCGACCTCGTTGCGGATCCGGTCGGCGAACGGCGTCTGGTAGCTGCGGCCGAAGGCGGGCCGCTCCTCGCTGACGACCTGACCGGTCGACACGTCGATGCCGGCCGCCCCGTGCTCGGCGAAAGCACGGGAAATCTCGACCGCGTCGTCGATGCGCGATCCGCCCTGGCACCAGTCGGTCGCCGAGATCCGCACCGTCATCGGCCGGTCCTGCGGCCAGGCCGCGCGGACCGCGTCGAAGACCTCCAGCGGGTAACGGAGCCTGGCGGCCAGCGATCCGCCGTACCGGTCGGTGCGCCGGTTGGTCAGCGGAGACAGGAACGAGGACAGCAGGTAGCCGTGCGCGCAGTGCAGCTCGAGCAGGTCAAAGCCGGCCCGCCCGGCCGCCTGGGCCGCCGCGGTGAACTGGCCCCTGATCTCGTCGAGTCCGGCCTCGGTGAGCTCGCGCGGCGTCTGGCTCCGGGCCGCGTAGGGCAGGGCGGAGGGTCCGCACACCGGCCAGTTACCCGCGGGCAGCGGGGCGTCCATGCCCTCCCACATGACCCTGGTCGAGCCCTTGCGGCCCGAGTGCCCGAGCTGGATGCCGATCTTGGCCTCGCTGCTGTCGTGCACGAAGGACGTGATCCGGCGCCAGGATTCCTCCTGCCCGGCGGTGTAGATCCCGGTGCAGCCGGGGGTGATCCGGCCGGCCGGGGAGACGCAGACCATCTCGGTCATCACCAGGCCCGCGCCACCCAGGGCCTTGCTGCCCAGGTGGACCAGGTGGAAGTCGCCGGGCACGCCGTCGCGGGCCGAGTACATGTCCATCGGGGAGACGACCACTCGGTTGGCCAGCTCCAGCCCGCCCAGCCGGAACGGCTGGAACATCGGCGGCCGCGGCCCGGGGCCGCCGGCCTGGTCGCCGTCCAGGCTCGCATCGGAGTTCCGGTCCAGGCTGGCGGCGAACCAGCGGTTCAGGCCGGCGACGAATTCCGGGTCGCGCAGCCGCAGGTTGTCGTAGCTGACCCGGCGGCTGCGGGTCATGATGTTGAACGCGAACTGGTGCGGGTCCTGGCCGGCGTACTGGCCGATATTCTCGAACCACTCCAGGCTGGCCTGCGCGGCCCGCTGGGTGGACGCGACCACCGGCCTGCGCTCCAGCTCGTAGGCGGCCAGACCCGTCTCGACGTCTGGCTGCTCGTGCAGGCAGGCGGCCAGGGCCAGCGCGTCCTCCATGGCCAGCTTGGTGCCCGAGCCGATCGAGAAGTGCGCGGTGTGCGCCGCGTCGCCGAGCAGCACCACGTTCTGGTGCCGCCAGCTCTGGCAGCGCACGGTGCTGAACGTCGTCCACCGGGAGTTGTTGGCGACCAGGCGGTACTGGCCCGCACCGGGCCCGGCGAGCACGTCGGAGCATAGGTCGCGGATGAGCTCGACGGAGGCCTCGTCGCTCTGCCCGGGGGCCAGGCTGGCGGCCGCGTTATCAGCGAATCCGGCGCGCCGCCAGACGTCTTCGTGCATCTCCAGGATGAAGGTGCTGGCTTTGTCGCTGTACGGGTAGCCGTGCACCTGCATGATCCCGGCCTGGGTGTCCAGGATGTAGAACTTGAAGGCGTCGAAGACCAGGTCGGTGCCGAGCCAGATGTACCGGCAGCGCCGCCGTTCCAGGTCGGGCCGGTAGGTTGACGCGAACCTGGCCCGGGTGGCCGAGTTCATCCCGTCGGCGGCGACCACCAGGTCGTGGCTCGCGGACAGCTCGGCCGCGTCAGCCGCCTCGGTGCCGAACAAGATCCGTACCCCGAGCTCAGCGCAGCGGGCCTGCAAGATGGCCAGCAGGCGCTGACGGCTTATCGCCGCGAAACCGTGGCCACCTGAGGTAAAGACAGTACCGCTGCGGTGCACGTCGATGTCATCCCACCGGGCGAAGTCGCGGCGCATGGCGGAGAAGATGGCGGCGTCGGCGTGCTCGATGCCGCCGAGGGTCTCATCGGAGAACACCACGCCGAAGCCGAAGGTGTCCTCGGCGGCGTTGCGCTCCCAGACGGTGATCTCATGCCTGGCGTCCAGCTGCCGGGCGAGGGCCGCGAAGTACAGGCCGCCGGGGCCGCCGCCGATGACCGCGATACGCATGGCGCTCGTCCTTCCTCCGGGCCGATGCTATGCCGGAATTTATACGGTCGTCAATGGAACGCGATATCTGTCTGCCGGCGCGCTAGAGTGCCGTCATGGACCTGGAGCGGATCAATCCACCCGAGCTCGGCCGGCCCTCCGGTTTCTCCCACGCGGTGTCGGTGACCGCGAGCCGGATGGTGTTCCTGGCCGGCCAGCTCGGCGCGGGCTCAGACGGGACGGTCGTCGGCGGCGGTGTGGTGGCGCAGTTCGAGCAGGCCCTCGCCAACCTGCTTACCGCGCTGGCGGCGGCCGGCGGGCAGTCGCAAGACCTGGTCAGCCTGACTATTTACCTCGTTGACGTGCAGGATTATCAAGCTCACGGCCGCCAGATCGGCGCGGTCTGGCGGCGGCTGGCCGGGACCGGGTACCCGGCCATGGCCGGCGTGGGCGTCACCCGGCTATGGGACCCCGCGGCGCTGGTGGAGATCCAGGGCATCGCGGCGATCAGCCGCGGATGAGCTGCTCGGCGTAGGCTCGCGCCGGTTCCTCGAGCAGGGCTCGCAGGGCGAAGAACTGCTCGGCGGCCCGCAGGCCGATCCAGCCGTCGGGGAGCAGTTCGGCGGGCAGGCCGGGGTCGAGGTAGGGGAGCCGCCGCCAGTCGGTGAGCACCCGTACGTAGTCGGCGAACGCCTGGGGGTGCCGGACCGGCCCGGCACCGCCGCTGGCCCGGCTCTGCTCCCAGCGCTGCCGGACCGGCTCGTAGACCTGGCTGAACGATTCGTACTCGCGCTCCAGCGAGTCCAGGTCCCACCAGCGGCGTACCTTGGCGGCGGGATCGCCGAACGCGAGATGGTCCGCGCGGAACAGGTCAGCATAGGAGTCGAGCGACAGCCGCCGCAGCGTCCCGGCGGTGGTGTCCTGCGGGTGGGCCGGCACGATCCAGACCCCGGGCGCGACCATGCCGAACCCCAGCCGGGACAGCTCCGAGCGCAGCACGTGCCGCCGGTGGCGCTCGGTTTCCGGTACCGAGAAGACCGCGAGCAGCCAGCCGTCGGCCAGCGTGGCCCGGTCCGGCCGGAAGATCCTGGCGTCCCCCTCGCGCAAGATGGCCAGAGCCCCGCCGGACAGCTGATACCCAGCCGATCCCTGGTGCCGGTGCGCCAGCAGGATCCCCTTGCGCTTCAGCCGCGATATGGCCGAGCGGACGGCGGGCTCGTCCACCCCGAGGTCGGCGAGCAGCCGGATCAGCGCCGCGACCGAGAGCCAGCCTCCGCCGGGCCGGGCGTACAGCCCGTAGACCGTGATGATCAGGTGCCGCAGCCGGGCTGACCTGGTGGTGGCATCGCCGTCCGGCTCGTTCGTTTCTGTCACGACCGTCACCGGGCCACGATACCAAGGCGCCCGCGCCGGCGAGCCGGCGCGGGCGCTGGTCAGGCGCTGCTAATCAGGCGCTGCTAATCAGGCGGGCTGATCAGGCGGGCTGACGGGCGGATTCAGGCCTTGACTTCCGCCAGGCGGCCGGTTTCCACCTCGTAGATGAAGCCGCGGACCGAGTCCTTGTTCGGGATGAAGGGACTGGCCTTGATCCGGGCGATGGACTGGCGGACATCGCCCTCCAGGTCGGGAAAGGCCTCCAGGGCGAACGGCGGCCGGATGCCGGTGTCGGCCTCGATCTGGGCCTTGACATCGTCATCGTGAAAGGTGAGCATCCCGCAGTCGGTGTGGTGAATGAGGATGATCTCGTTGGTGCCCAGGAGCCGCTGGGAGATGGTGAGCGACCGGATGACGTCATCGGTCACCACGCCTCCGGCGTTGCGGATAACATGCGCGTCCCCTTCGGAGAGCCCGAGAACGCCGTACGGATTGAGCCGGGCGTCCATGCAGGCCACCACCGCGACGTGCGAAGCGGGTGGCATCGGCAGATCGCGCTTGTCGAAGTTGGCGGCGTACTGGCCTGAGTTGGCAACGAAGGTGTCAGAGCTGCTCAAAGGTCCTCCCCGGACCAAACGTAGTCGGCTGTTGGCGGGATAGTATCCGCTCCGACGTTAGCCTAATCCAGACTTGTCAGACCAGAAATACCGGGTTCGGGCCTGAGTCAGTAAGACGCAGGCCGGGGTGTCAGCCGATGCCGAACCAGCCGGCGACAGTCAAGCCCAGCACCGCCACAGCCATGATGGCGATCACGACGACGCAGGCGGTAGCGATCACCCGGAAGACCGGGCCGTTGGCCGCCTTCCCGAGCAGGCTACGGCGGTTAGCCAGCACCAGGACGTAGCTGAGCAGGACGGGGGTGATCACCCCGTTCAGGACCTGGGCTTGCACGAGCAGCTGGATGAGGTTACCGGGAATCAGGGCGAAACCGGCCCCGAGGACGACCTGTCCGGTAAACAGGCCCATGAACAGCCTGGCTTCGCGGAAGCTCTTGCCGACCGATCTCTCGGCGCCGACGGCTTCGCTGAGCGCGTAGGCCGTGGACAAGGGCACGACCGCGGCGGCGAGGGAGGAGGCGCCGAGCAGGCCGAGGGCAAACAATTGCGAGGCGAACCGCCCGGCGACCGGGCGCAGGGCCTGGGCCGCCTGCTGGGCGGAGGCGAGCGGGGCCCGGGTCTTGATGGCCGCGGCCGTGGCCACGATGATGAAGATGCTGATCAGGTCGGCGAAGATCGCGCCGCCGACGGCATCCACGCGTTCTTTACCGTAGTCGTCGGGGCCGATGCCTTTGTCGGCGATCGCGGCCGCGATATAAAACTGCATGTAAGGCGTGATGGTCGTGCCGATCAGGGCAACGGCCAGCAGCAGGAAAGCCTTGCTGCCGGCGAAGTGCGCCCAGATGAGGTCGCTGCCCGCCGCGGTCAGGCTGGGGCGGGCCAGGACGGCTGCGATCGGGTAGGCCAGGAAGGCCAGCGACAAGATGAGGAAGACCCGCTCGGCGTAGCGGTAGGAGCCGTACACCACCAGCGCCCAGATCACGACGGCCGCGACCGGGATCGAGATGTACTTGCTGACGCCCACCAGTTCCAGCGCCGCCGCGATGCCGGCGAATTCCGACACGACCAGCCCGATGTTGGCGACCAGGAACGCCAGCAGCGCGAACGCCGTCACCCGCAGGGAGAACTGCTCGCGGATCAGCGCCCCGAGCCCTTCGCCGGTGTAGGCGCCCAGGCGGGCGCACATCTCCTGCACCACGACCAGCGCCACCGTGATCAACACCATCAGGAACAGCGTCTGGTAACCGAACTGCGCCCCGGCCGAGGCATAGGTGGCGATACCGCCGGCGTCGTTGCCGGCATTCGCTGCCACCAGGCCAGGGCCAGCGAATGCCACCGCGAGGAGCGCACGCCTCCACCAGCGGCGCCGCCGTGGCGGTCCCGGGACGTGCGGTGTTTTCCGCGCGCCGGCGGCCGCCTGCCCGGGGGGCGTCGGTGATGTCATCGAGATCGCAGGCCCTTCTGATCCAGCTGGCGGTCAGCGTGTCCGGGGGAACTGCCAGCGGCGGTGGCCGCTGATGACCGCGTCGAGCACGTCGTCGGCGAGGATGCGGCCCAGTGGCCGGTCGTCCTCGTCGAGCACCACGACCGACAGGCGCCGCGCGTCGATCAGTCGATCCGCGACCTCACGCACGTCCGCGGACGTGGTGACGGTGACCGGCCACGGCGGGCCTATCAGTTCTGATAGCGGGGTATCGGGCTCGGCTATCAGCAGCTCGACCAGCGAGATGTCATCGACCAGGTGCCCCTCGGCGTCAACGACGATGATGGCGTCCAGGTCCACCACATGCTCGGCTTGCCCGGCCAGACGACGCCGCACCTCCGCGACCGTATCCTCGGGGTGAGCGAGCACCAGCATGGTGGTCATCGCCCCGCCCGCGGAATCGGCTGGGAACTCCAGCACGGACCGGAGCGCCGCGGCGTCCTTCTGCGGCAGCGCGGCCAGCAATGCTGACCGGTCATCCTCGCTGAGGTCGCGCAGCGCGTCGGCGGCTTCGTCGGGCTCCATCCGGGCGACCAGACGGGCGGCCTTGGGGATGTCGGTTTCGGCCAGCAATTGGTGCAGCTCCTTGGCTTCCATCTCCTCCAGGGCGTCCGCGGCGGTATCGGGCTCGACCAGGTCAAGCAGCTCGTGCCGTTCCCGGCGGCCGAGGTCTTCCAGCAGGTCGGCCAGCTCCGCGGGCCGCAGCGTGTTCAGCTCACCGCGGTGACGGGCCAGCCGGGCCCCGCCCTGACCCTCATCTGGGCCGAAGGAATGCACGGACGCCCAGTCGATAACCGCCTCCGGGGTGGGACGGGTACGCCACCGAGCGGGGCCCAGCCTGCGCAGTAGCGACCCGAAGCCCACGTCGACGCCGACCAGCCGCACCTCCCCTCCGGCGGTGGCCAGATACAGATCCGCCGCCCGCACCACGCGGGCCCCGTCGATATCCACCAGCTGGTGGTCGAGCACCCCGCTGGCCAAGGCTGTTTCTCCCTCCCGGGCCACGAAATCCCGCAGGCTCAGCCGGGCGGTGGCCAGGGTCACCTCCCGCTGGCGTACCGCGGCGACCATGCTCGCGGGGACGAACGCGCGCCGCGCGCCGACTTTGACCACCACACCCGACAGCGGCGGGTACGGCTGGTCGGTGTCCCGCCGGACGATGAGATCCGTGACCTTGCCGACCACCTCACCGCCGCCTTCTTTCACCGGGCGTCCCAGCAGCCCGGCCAGCGACACCAGGGATTCGCGGATTTCTCTGGCTACTTCCAGGCGCCGCGAGCGTCGCTCGAACCGATGCCGCAGCGCGGCGGACGGAGACTGAAATACCATGGCCAACCTTGGGCAGAAGGGAACAACACCGTACAGCGACAACGGACACCGGGACCGGGACGCCGGCTCCCGTACCGGGACACCGGGCCGGCCGCTTTCGTGCCGTGGATATGCCTGTCAGTATGAGCCAAGAGGGACCGCAAACGCCTGGTCCCGGCGCACAGTCGAGATCGGAGCTGCGGTGAGCGTCGGCGATGATGTCGGTGCTACTTCCGGCAGCTCCCCGCCGCGGCCGAGCCCGCCCCTCACCGGTCCGGTCCTGGTCGCTGACCCGGCGGTTGCCTCCGGTACCGGGCTGATCCTGTTCCCGCGGGTGGCGGGCCTTCCGTCGGCCTGGGTCGGTTCAGTGCCCGCCGCGGGCCTGACGCCAGAAGATGCCGCGGCGCTGCTGGCGGCGGTCCGGCCCTGTTTCCTGCTGCCCGAGCACGGGGAGGGATGGTTCGGCCGGCCGGGGCTGTCCGGTCACCGGCTGAGGGAGGGTACCGGCGGCCCGGCGGCCGGGCGGGACTGGTCGCCGATGTTCCGGCCGGCCCGGTTCACCCAGGGCAGCCGCTGGGCCCGCCTCGAGGCCGAGGATGCGGACGCCGGCCTTGGACTGGTGACCGAGATCGAGGCGGTGCCGGGCGGCGCGATCCGCGCCCGGCATACGCTGGCCAACCGCGGCCGCCAGCCTTACGTGGTCGACCACCTCGACGTGGTCTTCCCGCTGCCGGGACGGACCGGGGAAGTCCTCGACTTCACCGGCCAGCCGACCGCCGAGCGCATCCCGCAGCGGCACCAGCTCGGCGACGGACTGTGGCTGCGCGAAGGCCGTCGCGGTCACACCGGCCACGACTCCGCCACCATGGTGATCGTCGGCGTCCCCGGCGTCACCTTCGGCCGCGGCGAGGCCTACGGGCTGCACGTGGCCTGGAGTGGCAACACCGTGCACCGCGTCGAGCGGGTGCCGTCCGGCTGGGGCATGACCGGCGCCGGCGAGCGCATCTTGCCGGGAGCGACCACCATCGGCGGCGGTGAGCTGCTGCTGCCCGGGGAGATCACCCTGGACGCGGGTGAGACCTACACCACGCCCTGGGTCTACCTCGCGGCCAGCCAGGCCGGCCTGGACGGCCTGTCGGCCCAGTTCCACGGCTACCTGCGGTCGCGGCCGGCGCATCCGCGCTCACCCCGCCCGGTCAACCTCAACGTCTGGGAAGCCGTCTACTTCCGCCACGACTTCAGCACGCTAGCGGCCCTGGCCGACATCGCCGCGGGCATCGGGGTCGAACGCTACGTCCTGGATGACGGCTGGTTCCGCGGCCGCCGCACCGACCAGGCGGGCCTGGGCGACTGGTACGTCGACCAGGACGTCTGGCCGGCCGGATTGGGCCAGCTCGCCGACTACGTGCGGGCCCGCGGCATGCAGTTCGGACTGTGGATCGAGCCCGAGATGATCAACCCCGATTCCGGCCTGTACCGCGCGCACCCGGACTGGATCCTGTCGGCCGGCCAGCGGCGGCCGCCGCTGCAGCGCCATCAGCTGGTCCTGGACCTGACCCGGCCCGAGGTGACCGCCTACCTGCTGGAGCGGATCAGCGCGCTGTTGTCGGAGTACCCGGTCTCCTACGTCAAATGGGACTGCAACCGCGACATCATCGACGCGGGCAGCGGCGCGCGTTCCGGCGCTCCAGCCGCGCACCGCCAGGCGCTGGCGGTCTACGCGCTGCTGGACGAGCTGCGCCGGCGGTACCCAGGGGTGGAGTGGGAGTCGTGCGCCGCGGGCGGCGGTCGGATCGACCTGGCCATGCTGGAGCGGGTCGAGCGGGTCTGGACCTCGGACATGACCGACGCCCTGGCCCGGCAGTCCATCCAGCGCTGGACCGGACAGCTGGTGCCGCCGGAGTACCTGGGCGCGCACGTGTCCGCACCGTTCTCGCACCAGACCGGCCGGTACATGCCGCTGTCGCTGCGCTGCGCCACGGCCCTGTTCGGGCACTTCGGGATTGAATGGGATATCACCGGAGCCGCCGGGGAGGAGCTGGCTGAGCTCGCCGCCTGGATCGGGCTGTACCAGCAGCACCGGGCGCTCATCCACGCCGGCCGGACGGTCCGTATCGACACCCCGGACGACACCGCCTGGATGCACGGTGTCGTCGCGGCCGACGCGTCGGCCGCGCTGATGAGCTACGTGCAGCTGGACGAGCCCCGCAACGATCAGCCTGCCGCCCTGCGGGTACCCGGACTCGAGCCGCGACGGCGCTACCGGGTCACCGACGTGACCCCGGGCACGCGCCGGCCCCGCCGCAGCGGCCTGGCTGACGGCCGCATCGCCGCCGTCCAGGTCTCGGGCGCCGCGCTGGCCGAGATCGGCCTGGCCATCGCGGCTCAGCGCACCCTGACGGCCGTGGTCCTGTACATCGAGGTCGTCTGAGACGACGCCGGACGGCGGGCTCACCTGGGATCACTTTCCAGGTGAGCCGTTCCGGGCGTCAGCCGGTCATGCGGAGGGGCTGGCGAAGTAGTGGCCCTTGTCGAGGTCGGCGATGAGCCCGGGATGGGTCGGGTGCCATCCCAGTAGCTCGCGGGTCAGCGTGCTCGAGGCCGGGCTGTCCAGTCCGAGGAAGCCGGCCAGCCAGCCGAAGTGCTCACCCGCGTCCTCGGGGGAGACGGAGACCACGGGGACGTCGAGATGGCGGCCGATTACCTCGGCGATGTCGCGGATCGGCACGCCCTCGTCGGCGATCGCATGCAGGGCCGATCCCGCCGGGGCGTTCTCCAGCGCCAGCCGGAACAGGTTCGCGGCATCGAGCCGGTGCACGGCGGGCCAGCGGCTGGACCCGTCGCCGATATAGCCGGAAACGCCCTTGGCGCGGGCGATACCGACGATGGCCGTCATGAAGCCGTTGTCCCCGTCGCCGTGACAGGTCGGAGGGAGCCGCACCACGGACGAGCGGACGCCGCGGGACGCGAAGGAGATCGTCAGGTGCGCACTGCCCATTCGGATCTGCGGGCCGGCGCCCAGGTTCGCGTGCGCCGGGTCCGGAGCAAGGCCGTCCCGTTCGGTCGCCACCCGCCCCGGTGCGAGCCCCAGCGTCCCGGAGGCGATAAGGAACGGCCGATCGGAATCCGCAAGCGCCGCGCCGAACGTCTCGATGGCGCGGCGGTCCGCATTGGCCGCGCCCTCGAAGTCCCCCGTGAAGGCCATGTCGTGCTTGAACGCGAGGTGGATCACGCCGTCGGAGGCGTCCGCCGCGCTGCGCAAGATGTCGAGGTCATCCAGGGTGCCGCGCTGGACCTGCGCCCCGGCCGCGGTCAAGGTGGCGGCGGAGGCGTCGGAGCGGGCCAGCCCGGTAACCTGATGACCTGCGCCGATGAGCTCGGGTACGACGGCAGAGCCGATCCAGCCGGACGCGCCGGTGACGAAAACGCGCATGAAGAAACCTCCAGTAGCCGATTGTCTTCGGCACAGAATGTGCCAGACACACTGATGTCAGTTGCTGTCATCAGCATAGCACTCGATGTCAGTCACTGCTATCAACTACGATAGCGCCATGAGCCGCTGGGAGCCCGACGCGCGCGGTCGCCTGGAGGAGGCCGCACTGGCTCTCTACGGCGAGCGCGGGTTCGAGCAGGCCACGGTGGCGCAGATCGCCAGGCGGGCCGGGCTCACCGAGCGGACGTTCTTCCGGTATTTCGCCGACAAGCGCGAGGTCCTGTTCTGGGGTGCGGGCGCACTGCAGGAGTTCATGGTGAGCACCGTCGCCAGCACGCCCGATTCCGCGGCGCCGATCGCCGCGATCGGCGCCGCACTGGAGGCGGCCGGCGCCCTGCTCCAGGAGCGCCGCGACATGGCCCGGCAGCGCCAGGCGGTCATCACCGCGAACGCCGAGCTGCAAGAGCGCGAGCTGATTAAGCTCGCCGCCCTGGCCGCGGCGCTCGCCGAGGCACTGCGGCGGCGCGGCGTCGCCGAGCCAGCCGCGAGCCTGGCGGCCGAGGCCGGGATCGCTGTGTTCAGGATTGCCTTCGAACGCTGGATCAGCCAGGCCGGCCAGCCAGACCTGCCGCAGCTCATCCGGGACTCGCTGGAGGAGCTGAGGGCCGTGACCGCGGGCGGCCCGTGGTTACCTGGCCGTCGGCCTATCCGCGCGGGCGTCGACCAGGAATGGCATCAGCGCCGGATCGATAAACGCTCTGGACGAATGTGGCGGGAGGCGCAGGGCCAGCAGCAGGACCAGTATTCCGGGAATCAGGATCAGGCCGCTGGACACTATGAACCCGGCCGCCGTGAACGCTCCCCCGGCTACTAGGAACGCGGGCCGCCAACGGGTCCGCGCGACACGCGGGAGACGCATCAGGCCGATGACGGCGAACAGCGCTCCCGTCCGTATCCACCGGTGGATCCGCCTGCTGTGCGCGGACCGCCTGAACTTCGGGGCGCTGTTCCTGTCGGCAGGACCGGCGGCCGAGGTCCACACGATCAGGTTCCGCCGGCGCGATCGCAGTCTCATCGCGGCCTCCTGCACTCAGCTCCGCTGCGTGCCTTCAATGGTACGCTCTGGCGCCGCCGTCACGCGGTCCAGGTATGCAGGAAGGCTGCGTCCGGTCCATGACGGACAGGCTCATGACGTTATCCCTTCCGCGGCGAACCGGCCGGGCGTGAAGCGCCCGATGTCGTAGCCGGTGTCGCCCTGCAGGGCGAGCTGGGCGAGCACTGTGCCCACCCAGGGCGCGAACTTGTATCCGGTGCCGCGCCACCCGACGCCGGTGTACAGGCCGTCCGCGCCCGGCACCGCGCCCAGGATGAACTCGTCGTCCGCCACCAGGTCGTACCAGCAGGTATCGACTCCGCTGGCGGTGGCCACGTCGACCACCTCCGCGTCACGCAGCCCGGGGACGCATTCGGCCACGAACTCCTCCACGCTCCCGACCGGGCTGGGCGTCCGGGCCACGTCGGGCGGATCATAAAAACCGATCTTGACTCCCGGCGTCTTCCCGTCGTAAATCGGATGGCCATAGATGCCGATATCCAGGTATGCGAACACCGGCATGACGTCTTGCGTGTACCGGGCCCGTGACCGGGCCGGGGGAATGAAGTACTTCGACTGCGTCGGGCGGTCCGGGCTGAGCGGGAACCGGACCGGGCAGCCGGGCACCAGCGCGAGCACGTCGTTGGTGCCCAGGCCCGCGGTCACCACCAGCACGTCGGATTCCACCGGGCCGTCGTCGGTGGCTACGACCCAGCCTGCGTCAGATCTGGTGATCGCGCGCGGCGCGCAGTTTTCCGCCACCCGCACGCCGCGGGCCCGCAGGCCTTCCCTCAGCGCGCCGGTCACCGCGGCCAGGTCAGCGAACCCGGCGTCCACATCGAGCCATCCGCCGTCGGCGTCGAACTGTGGGAACCTGGTCCGGAGCTGCGCACCGGACAGGGCCTCGCGGCGCAGCTGCAACTGCTCGAGCACCGCGTAGCTTTCCACCGCGTAGGTGTGCTCGAGATCCGGCGTGACGCTGGCCTTGACCAGGTTCAGGCAGCCGCAGTCGATCAGCAGCCGCTGGCCGCAGTCCCGCTCGAATTCCCGCCACAGCCGCCGCGCCTCGAAGGCCAGCCTGGCGTAGGCGGGATCCCGGTAGTCGTTGCGGACCGACCTGGTCAGGCCGAAGGACGCGGTCGCGGGGTCGCCCACCCGGGACCGGTCGAGCACCGTCACGCTTTCGGCCAGCGGCGCGGCGTGGTACGCCGTCATCAGTCCCATCACGCCGCCGCCAATGATCGTCAGCCGCCCGGCCAAGGTCACGCTCCTCATCCGCCACTACGTTCGTGCCAGGCATCTTCGCCGGTGCCAGACATCGTACCTAGCGCGGCGCGACCCCGTACCGGCCTTTCCCGCCTCTATGCAGCGCTTACTCCGAGCCCGGTGCAGCTGGCGAGCCCAGGCCCGGGGGCGCCGGCGGCTAACCCGGCCGTAGGCTTGAGGCATGTCGCTCCTAGGTTCTCGCTGAAATGCATGTCGTCGGCTTGGTGCTGCACCCCGAGCGTGACTGCGGCGGGGCGGTGGGCTCGATCCTGCAATGGGCGGCGCGCCGGGGTATCGAGGTTCTCGGCATCGACACCGAGATCAGCAAGCTCGACTGCGCCGCCGAGGCGGTGACGGCCGAGGAGTTCCGCCGCCGGGCCGACCTGGTGGTCAGCTTGGGCGGCGACGGCACGATGCTGCGCGCGATGAGGCTCGCGGACCGGCTGAGCTGCCCGGTCCTGGGGGTGAACCTGGGCAAGCTGGGCTTCCTGGCCGAGGTGGACGTGCCCGACCTGGCCAGCGCGCTGTCAGCGATTGACGCCCGTGAATTCACTTCCGAGCCACGGCTGGCCGTCGACGCCCTCATCGGCGGCCAGGTCATCACGGCGTTCAACGACATCGCCTTCGTCAGGTTTCCCGGCCAGAAAACCGCCGAGGTGGCGGTCCTGGCCGCGGGTGACCGGTTCGTCAGCTACGCCGCGGACGCCGTCGTGGTGGCCACTCCGACCGGCTCCACCGCCTACAGTTTCTCGGCCGGCGGTCCCATCGTGAGCCCGGGGGTAGAGGCCCTCCTGGTCACCCCGGTCGCGCCGCACTCCGCCTACAACCGCGGTCTGGTCATCTCGGTCAGCGACGAGCTGGCCCTGGATATCCTGCCCGGCAGTGGCCGGCTGGCCGTGGAGGCTGACGGCAACGTCGCCGCGTACGTCGAAGCTGGCGACCGGATCGACCTGCAGTCCCGGCCCGGCGCCGCGCACGTCGTCCGGCTCGGCGGCACCACGTTTTACCATCGGGCCCGGCGCAAGCTCCGCCTCACCGACTCCGCCGAGCTCTCCGTCACCTGACTCCGTCCCCAGGCTCCGATGCCCGCGCCTGAGCCTCCGGCCCGCGCAGTAAGGTACGAGCGTGGCGACACTTGACGACGTGGCCCGGGTAGCCGGCGAACTGCCCGAGGCGACCGAAGGCGAACGGCACGGCAACCGGACCTGGTACGTCGGCGGCAAGGCATTTGCCTGGGAACGGCCGTTCAGCAAGGCGGACATCAAGCGCTTCGGCGACCAGCTGCCGCCGGCCGGGCCGATCCTGTGCGTCCGGGTTGAAGACCACGCCGAGAAGGAGGCCGTGCTCGCCGCGAAGCCGGGAGCATTCTTCACGATCCCGCATTTCGACGGGTATAACGCCGTTCTCATCCAGCTGCCAAAGGTCGCGGACCAGGCCCTGCGAGAGGCGATGACCGACGGCTGGCTGGCATCTGCCCCGTCGGCTCTCACGCGGGCGTACCTGGACCGGGGCTAAAACCATGTCCGTTCAGGTCACAGCGTCTTTTCCCCGAACGGGCCGTGCTTTCGCGCCCAGCCAGCCGCGGCATGAGGGATGGGCGCGTCCGAGCGGGCCTGATCCAGGCAGTACGGTGGTGGCGGCCTTGACTACACCTCGTTCGGAGCCGTCTGCCCATGCTAAGCCGCGACATCGTCGATTCCCTGTTTGCCTCCGAGTTGCCCGAGCCCGGGCACTGGGAACAGCGCTACCCGCCCCGTGACCTGCCCGAAGGGGCCCAGGTGACCCGGTTCGCGCCGAGTCCGACGGGCTTCCTGCACATCGGCGGCGTTTACGCGGCAACCCTCGACGTGGATGTGGCCCGGCACTCCGGTGGCGTCTACCTGGTCCGCCTCGAAGACACCGACCAGGCCCGCGTCGAGCAGGGTGCGGCCGAGCAGTTCTCCGAGGCGTTCGGGTACTTCTCTATCGGCCCGGACGAAGACGACCGGACGGGCGGCTACGGGCCGTACGAGCAGTCCGCGCGGGCGCAGACCTACCTGACCTACATCCGCGAGCTGCTGCGCGAGGACCGCGCTTACCTCTGCTTCGCGACCAAGCAGGAGCTAGCGGAGATAACCGCCAGGCAGCGGGCCGCGGGCGCGCTGCCCGGTTACTACGGCACGTGGGCCATCTGGCGCGACGCCGGTCCGGGGCAGGTGACCGAGCGCCTGGCGGCCGGCGACCCGTACGTGGTCAGGTTCCGTTCGCCCGGGGCCGGCGGGGTCAGGGTGAACTTCACCGACGCGATCCGCGGTGAGCTGACCATGGACGACAATCGCAACGACGTGGTCATCCTGAAGAGCAGTGACACCGAGCCGCGGCTGCCGACTTACCACCTCGCGCACGCCGTCGATGATCACCTGATGCGGGTCAGCCTGGTGCTGCGCGCTGAGGAGTGGCTCTCCTCGGTGCCGCTGCACCACCAGCTGTTCGACGCCCTCGGTTTCACCCGGGTTCAGTACGCGCACATCGCTCAGCTGATGAAGCAGGACGGCAGCAGCCGCCGCAAGCTGTCCAAGCGCAGGGACCCGGAGGCGACCGTCAGCTTCTTCATTGACCAGGGCTTTCCGGCTCCGGCGGTGCAGTATTACCTGCGCGGCCTGGCCAACGGGCGGCTGGCCGAGCTGCCGCTCGCCGAAGCGCTGGCCGCGCCGATCCGGCTGTCTGAGTGCGGCACCGCGGGCCCGCTGGTCGACATGGTCAAGCTCGACGATATCTGCGCCGACTACATCGCCACCTTGTCCGGCCCGCAGATTCTCGCCGAGCTCACCACCTGGGCCGACCGCTATGCGCCCGATCTGGCGAAGGTGCTGACCGCTGAGCCGGAGCGGGCGCTGCGGGCCCTGGCGATCGAGCGCGACGGGGTACCGAACCCGCGTAAGGACCTGCGCAAATGGAGTGATTTCGGCGCTGTCTACGGCTACTTCTTCCCGTCGCTCTTCGACCTGATCACCGACCCCGATGATGCCCGGTTCGCGGGACTGGATCCGGACCTGGTGCGCGCGGTCGCCACCGCCTTCGCCGACGGCTATCAGCAGCCGGCTCCGGCCGCGGAAGCGGACGCCGACACAGACGCCGAATGGTTCGGCCAGATCCGCGCGATCGCGGCCGACCTCGGGCTCGCGCCGAGTGCGAAGGTCTACAAGCGGGACCCGGCCGCCTACCGGGGGTCGATCACGGGAGCGTCCCAGGTCATCCGGGTGCTGCTCACCGGGTCGCTGCGCAGCCCAGGCCTGGCCGCGGTAGCCGGCGCGCTGGGCGCCGAGGAAGTCCTGCGCCGCGTCCGGGCGCTCGGCCCGGTGCGCTGACCTGCGCTAAGACGAGGCGCTGTCCCCGGTGCCTGAGTGCTGCCCGGAGGAGTCCGTCTCGCCGGCGCCGGTTTCGGCGGCCTCCGTCTCGGTGGCGCCCAGCGAGCCCAGCGGCGGCAGCTGGTACAAGCTGTCGATGCTCAGCTGCTGCGCCGCCCTCAGGACCACGTCCTGCTGTTCCTGCGCCTTTTCCGCGGTCTGCTTAGCCAGTTCCGAGGCCAGCCCGCCCAGCTGCCGCACGCCGACGTCGTCGATGACGATCCGGCTGGTAGCGAAGATCACGATGCCTTCAACCCGCCGCTTCTGCTCGGCCGAGGAAAGAGCAGCTGCGACCTTCGCGACCTCGAAGGGGTTCGCGGAATGCGCGGTCAGCTTACCGCGCTCCTCGATCACCCATTTATGGAACTTCATGACCGCGCCGTGCAGGGGCAGTTTCTGCACGTCTTCCGTGGTCAGCCCGTACTGCTTGCCCTTACCGAAGCAGCGCGTGTAGGCGATCACGCAAGATGTCCAGATCGCCAGCGGCAGCAGCGGGTCCCGCTCTTCCTCGGACTTGGCTAGCTCGGCCAGCAGCCGCTTGCAGCCATCCATGACGAATTGAAGGTCCTGGATGATCGCGGCCTGGTCGGCGAGGACGTATGCCGACGGCACGTCGAGGGCAACCGTCAGCATCGGCTTCTCCGGCGATGCGGCGTTCATTCTGCTGACCACTCCTCGTTCCGTCTTGGCTGCGATGCCTTGATCCTCGCATAGCGGCAGCTGGTTCCCGTCTCACATCGTGACAAGTTTCGCCGGTCGCGGGGCAGGCGCCGTTACCGGGCGCGAGGTGCTAGGCGGCCGGGTCCGCGGGAGGCGCGGAGGTAGCCCAGCGGATGGCCTGCACCATGGCCCGGCCGGCCGGGCGGACTACCATGGCCTCGGTGACCGGCAGCCGGGGCAGGCGCAGCGGCCGGCGAGCCCAGCCGGGCAGCAGCGACACCGCGGCGGCGGCCAGCACACCGTAAGGCGCCCGGGCGATCGCCGGCAGCGGGGGGCTGACCAGCAAGAACCGGGCAGCGTCGCGAGCATCGGTGGTCGCCGACAGCTCGGCCCGGTACTGGCCGATCCGCTCGGCGAGCTCGGCTTCGGTGCGCGGCGGATCAGGCACGCCGAGCTTGAGGCCGATCCGGGCCATGTCCGCGACGTAACCGTCGCGCCCGGCCTGATCCAGCGGGTCAGCGCCGAAACGGCTATGAGCACGCAGGAAGCTGTCCGCCTCGGCGATGTGCACCCAGGTCAGCAGGTGCGGGTCCGAGGCCGCGTACGGCCGCCCGTCGGGGGCGGTCCCGGTGACGCGGCGATGAACCGCCTTGACCCGGGTGATCGCCTCCTCGGCGTCGGCGGCCTGGCCGAACGTCGTGACGGCGAGGAAATAGCTGGTCCGCTGCAGGCGCCCCCAGGGATCGCCGCGGTAATCTGAGTGCTGCGCTACCGCAGCCATGGCCAGCGGGTGCAGCGACTGGAGCAGCAGGGCGCTGATCCCGCCGACGAAAATCGACGAATCCCCGTGTACCCGGCGGACGGGCCGGTCCTCGGCGAACCAGCGCTCGCCTCCGGTCTGGGCGATCTGCCGCCGGCGTGCCGGGCCCTGCGGCCCGGCGACCCGCTCGAAGATGGCCGCGCCGATCCGGCCGCGAAGCCGGTCAGCGGCACTGTGGTGTCCCATCTCCTTATTATCCCCGCCACGCTCATCCGGCTCCGGCCGGCACCCGCCGGGTTTGATTCGTTTTAGTTGTATAGCTACATTTGTTGCATGGCGCTAACTACTACTGAGCCGGGCGGCCAGCTCACCGCTGGACGTCGCAGGCTCATCCTGATCATCTGCTGCCTGAGCCTGCTGATCGTGGGCATCGATTCCACCATCGTGAACGTCGCGCTGCCGTCCATCCAGCGCAGCCTGCACGCATCGGTCAGCGGACTGCAGTGGACAATCGACGCCTACACGCTCGTCCTCGCGAGCCTGCTGATGCTCTCCGGCTCGACGGCGGACCGGTTCGGCCGGCGCCGGGTGTTCCAGCTCGGGCTGGTGCTGTTCACCATCGGCTCGCTGCTCTGCAGCCTGGCCCCCGGCCTGCCATGGCTGGTCGCCTTCCGGATCATCCAAGCCGTGGGCGGGTCCATGCTCAACCCAGTCGCCCTGTCGATCATCACGAACACGATCACCGACCGGCGCGAGCGGGCCCGGGCCCTCGGCGTGTGGGGCGCGGTGTTCGGGCTGAGTCTGGCCCTGGGGCCGGTCGTCGGCGGAGTGCTCGTCAGCAGCATCGGCTGGCGCGCCATCTTCTGGATGAACATCCCCGTCGGGATCGCCGCGATCATCTTGACGCAGTGCTTCGTGCCGGAGTCGCGGGCGCCGCGCGCCCGCCGGTTCGACCCGGCCGGCCAGGCGCTGGTCATCGTCATGCTGGCCACCCTCACCTACGCCGTGATCGAGGGCCCGCACCGCGGCTGGGGATCGGCCCTGATCGTGGGCCTGTTCGCCGTCACCGTGCTCGCGGCCGCGACGCTGGTCGCGGTGGAGCGCCGCCGCGACCAGCCCCTGCTCGACGTGAGGTTCTTCCGGAGCGCGCCGTTCAGCGGTGCCACCGTCATCGCGCTGGCCTCCTTCGCCGCCTTCGGCGGTTTCCTGTTCCTGAACAGCCTGTACCTGCAGGACGTCCGCGGCTTCACCGCGCTGCACGCGGGACTGCTCACCTTGCCCATGGCCGGCATGATCGCGCTGTTCGCGCCTGTGTCCGGGCGGCTGGTGGCGAACCGGGGAGCGCGCACGCCCCTGGTGCTGGCCGGGCCGGCCATCGGCGTCGGCGCGATCTTGCTGATCCGGCTCGGTCCGCACACCTCGGTGGGTTACCTCGTGCTGTCCTACGTCATCTTCGGGATCGGCCTCGGCTTCGTCAACGCGCCGATCTCCAACACTGCCGTGTCGGGTATGCCCATCGAACAGGCCGGGGTGGCCGCATCCGTCGCCTCGACCAGCCGCCAGGTCGGCGCGACCCTGGGCGTGGCGATCACCGGGGCGCTGGTGGCCGGCGGCACCGGTACCAGTTTCACCGTCGCGAGCCACGCCGCCTGGGCCGTCATCGCCGGTTGCGGCGTGGTGGTGCTTTTCCTGGGTTTCATGTCCACCGGCCGCTGGGCCGCGGGTACCGCGGAGCGCAGCCGTCGCAGCCTGGCCGCGGACGACGGCCCGGCGAACGCCACGAGGGAGGTATCCGGTGACTCAGCCGCAGACAGTGACCCCGCTTCAAGCACCGCACGATGATCACGTGGCCCGGGTCTGGGCGGCCCTGCAGGCTTTCGTCTACGCGCAGGACCGGCGCGAGCAGCTACGCGAAACCCTGGGCCTGGGCCGCGGCACCGGCCGGGTCGCGGCCCTGCTGAAGCTGACCGAAGGCCCGCTTACCTTGCGTGACATCGCCGAGCTCATCGGGGTAGATGCTCCTTACGCCACGCTCATCGTCGACCATCTCGAGGCTCGCGGCCTGGTCGAGCGGACCCTGCATCCCGGCGACCGGCGGCGCAAGCTGGTGACGCTCACCCCCGCTGGCCGCGAGGCCGCGACCCTGGCGGCGCACATCAAGAACCAGCCGCCGGCCGGATTCACCCAGCTCACCGACGCCGACCTCGCCTTCCTCGACAAGATGCTCGAGCGGCTCGGGCCGCCGCGGTCGTTATAACGCGGTTCTGGGTACGCGTCGCCGGCCCGGTCAGATCGTGGTTGACCGCTGCGGACACGCTGCTGGCTGCGCTCGTCCGTGATCTCGCGCTCGAATGCTGACCGCCGCCCGGGGCTAGGATCCCGGTTCTGCGGATCGCCGTGCCCCGAGCCAGCTCCCGGGGAGCCGCTGAGCAGGATCGTAGGGCGCGGGCGGCCTGGGTGAGCTCAGTTTCGGTGCCGGGACTGACGCCGCGTTCTTGAGCCGGTCCGCGCGCTGGGATCGCATCGGCTCGGCGAGCGTCATAGCGGCGAAGGGCGCCGGCCAGTCGGCTGGCTCGTACCCGGTGCCGAGGTCGCAGTGATGCAGCTCGACCTCGACCAGCCTGCGGGTCAGCAGTTCGCCGGCCGGGAACGGCCGGGAGTTCAGCACCCGCACCGGGACCCGCCACACGTCATCGGGCAGTTGCCTGGCGACGGTACGCAAAGCCATCGCGGAGTCGGCCAGGTCCGTCGTCAGGTCCCCTGCGTTCAGGCCCGCGCTGGCCTCGATGCCGGCCTCGCGGGCCTCGGCGCTGAGGTAGGCGGGCCGGTCCTGGCCGGTCCGTGCCCCGATCAGCAGATTCCGCATCGCGTCGGCGTTCCGGGCCAGGTGGGCCAGGACGTGCGCCCGCGTCCACCCCGGCAGCAGCGACGGTGCTCGCAGGTCCGGCTCGGTGATGACACGGGCTACGTCGAGCAGGCGCTGCGTCGCCAGGTCGATCTGGTCACTGAGCTGACGGAGGGCGGCATCCATCAGATCACTGTAAGCAAGTCACGACCCGCACCGTCATCCGGCCTCGCCGTAGCGGGGCTCGTGACCAGAGAACGTAACATCGCGAACCTTGCCAACGATGGCGTGACCGGGAATGCTGGCCGGCGTGATCGACCCTGACTCGGCGGTGCCGCCGTATGAGCAAGTCGCGAAAATGCTGCGAGACGAAATCGCGGAGGGAACCCTGGCTGGCCGGGTTCCCTCTATCCACACCATCGCCGGGCATCACCGCGTGTCGCACCGCACCGCGGCCCGAGCCCTGTCGATCCTGAAGGGCGAGGGCAAGATCGTCAGCGTGCCCGGCCAGGGTCACTTCGTGCGCGGACGCCAGGAGTAAGCCGCGGGAACGTCAGTCTGCCCGGTACCTCGCCGAGCTGGCCCGCGGCACGAGCTCGATGGGCAGTTCCTGGCGTAGCGGGTGAACCCGCTCGCCGCGCATCAGCGCGCACAGCCGTCGTGCCCCCTCGGCGCCGCCGAGGTCTAGCGGCTGCCTGATGGTGGTCAGGCCCAGGAAGGCCGCGGACTCGATGTCGTCGAAGCCGACAACCGACAGCTGGCCGGGCACCGGCACGCCTAGCTGGTCCGCGGCGGCCAGCACGCCGGTGGCCTGGGTATCAGAGGCCGCGAAGATCGCCGACGGCGGATCGGCTGACTTCAGCAGCTGGACGGTGTGCTCGGCCGCCGTAGCGGCGTCATGGGGACCCCGCCGGATCAAGCCCGCGTCGGCCTCGATGCCTGCTGCGGTCAGGGCCTGCCGGTACCCGTGCAGCCGTCGCGCTGAGGAAGTAAAGCCCAGGCCGGCCGGGGGCTTGCCGAACGACTTGTCCCCGACGAAGCCGATCCGCCGATGTCCCAGGGCGATCAGGTGCCCGGTCGCCAGCTGGCCGCCTAGGACGTCATCGATGAGCGTTTGCGGTACCCCGGGATTCGGGGCGTCCACGGTGACCAGGGCCACCCCGGCCCGGGAGAACTGGTCGAGCTGGTCCCGGGAGAACGGCAGGCAGATCGCTAGCACTCCGTCGGCCCGGTGAGTGGGCAGCAGAGCCTCCAGGTGCCGGTCTCGCTCTATCGGGGCGTCCACGTTGCACACGATCGTGTCGTACCCCTGCCCTTCGAGGACCGCGAGCGCGCTGGCCACCCGGACCACGCTGGACGGCCGGGTCAGGTGGGCGACGATGAGCGCAACGGTCCGCGGCGTGCCGCGGACCAGGGCCGCCGCCGCGTGACTGGGCCGGTATCCCAGCCGTTCGATGGAGTCTTGCACCGTGCGCAGGGTAGCGGCGCGCACCTGGTCGCTCCCGTTGAGCACGCGCGACACCGTGCCCACGCCGACGCCGGCATCCGCGGCCACGTCCGCGATCGTGACCCGGCGGACGACCGGCGGGGACGCCGGAGCGGACCCCGGCGAGAACAGGGAAGAAGGGCCGCCCGCGGCACCGGGCGCAGGCCCTCCCGGCGGTACGGCCGGGCCAGCCGCACAAAACGCGCCGCCCTGGAAGCGTTTCCACGGCGTCGCGGAAGCAGTGTGATCCCGGGCCGGGCCTGGATTCAGGGCCCGGGGCGGGCGCTGCGCATTACCGGTGCTCTCGCCGAGCCGCAGGGTGGCTGGCACCACGTCACCCGGACGCTGATCCGGCCCGTGCTCGATCTGCCGCAGGGCCCGCGCGACCACGCGCCGCGCGATGTCGTCGACGGGAATGACCATGCTGGTCAGCCGCGGGTGCATCAGGCTGGCCGCGATACTCCCGTCGAAGCCGGTGACGGCAAGATCCTGGCCGATCCGCAGCCGCAGTTCCGCGGCCACGCTGTAGACGACCCCGGCGAGCCGGTCGCTGCAGGTCACGATCGCGTCCGGGCGGGCCTCCGGGCGAGTGTGACCGAGTAGCGACCTGACCTTCCTGCGGGCACTGGCGTCGTCCACCAGCAGCATGTCCGCCGGGCCGACGTCGATTCCGTGCCGGGCCAGCCCGCTCTCGAACCCGGCCACCCGTTCGGTATCCCAGTGATTCGCCAACCGGTAGCCCAGGAACGCGGGCCGGCCGAAGCCCCGGCTCAGGACATGTTCCACCGCCACCGCGGTGGCTTCCCGGTTGTCGATGTCGACCCAGTGCTGGGGCAGCGAGGGACCGATGTGGCCGAAGCAGGCGAACGGCATCCCGGCCTCAGCCAGCATGACCACCCGCGGATCGGCGGGCTGCAGTTCGGACAGCAGGAACGCGTCCACGCTCCGGCTGGCGATCAGGCGGCGGATGTCCTCTCGCGGGTCCGCGTCCGGGACGGCGATCACCATGCTGTAGCTCCGGCGCGCGCTGGCCGCCGCCAGCGCCTGGAGGAACTGCTGCATGATGTAGTTATCGGGCCGCAGCTGGATCCGCGGCATGACGTAGGCGATCTGCCGCGTCAGCCGAGATCGCAGGCTCCGTGCGCCGTGATTCGGGTGATACCCCAAGACGGCCACCGCGTCCAGCACCCTGACCTTGGCCGCCTCGCCGACCCGGCCGCCGTTGTTGAGCGCGTTGGACACGGTTTGCCGGGAAACCCCGGCGGCCAGCGCCACGTCCTGGATCGTTACCTGGCGCGCGGCCACCGGCCCAGCCTGACCCGATCGAGACCCCGTCACCTTGACACTTTACCGCTCGCGCAATTCACCTCTGAGGAGGTCATACGCGGAGCGTTTACCTGGTAGGTCCTTCTGTCAACCTCACTGGACCCAGCTCGCCGGGACGAGGACGTTCCCGCCAGGCGCCGACCGCGGCTGAGCGCCCGACCCGGACACTACGCGCGCGGCCGCCGGGAGATGAGCTGCTCCGCGCCGCCGGAATTGATCACCCGGTCCGCCGTGATGCCGGCCTGGTCCGCCCGGACGGTGCCGTTCGCGAGCCAGTCCAGCTGGCCGGGCGCGTGCGCGTCGGTGTCGATGGCGAAGACGCAGCCGGTCTCGGCGGCCAGGCTCAGCAGCCGGTCCGGCGGGTCACGGCGTTCCGGCCGGCAGTTGATCTCCACGGCGACGCCCTCATCCCGGCAGGCGCCGAAGACCGCCTCGGCGTCGAAGACCGACTCCGGCCGTCGGGCACGGCCGCCGAGTAGCTGCCCGGTGCAGTGACCGAGCACGTCGACGTGCCGGTTCCGCACCGCGGCCAGCATCCGGTCGGTCATCGGCCTGGCCGGCATCCGCAGCTTGGAGTGCACGCTGGCCACCACCACGTCGAGCTGGCTGAGCAGGTCCTCGCGCTGGTCGAGGGAGCCGTCGTCGAGGATGTCGACCTCGATCCCGGTCAGGATGCGGAACGGGGCCAGCTCGGCGTTCAGCGCTTCGATCAGCTCGAGCTGGGCCTGCAGGCGCTCGGCGGACAAGCCGTTGGCCACCGTCAGCCGCGGTGAATGATCGGTCAGCGCGATCCACTCGTGGCCGAGCGCACGGGCGGCCTCGGCCATGTCCCGGGGCGGGCTGCCGCCGTCGGACCAGTCTGAATGCGTATGGCAATCCCCGCGCAGTGCCGTGCGCAGGCCCGAGCGCTCCGACGGCGGCTGCTCCTCCAGCAGCCGGGCCAGGTACGCGGGCTGGTCGCCGCGGCTGGCCTCGGTGATGACCTGGGCGGTGCTCGAGCCGATTCCCTTCAGGGCTTCCAGCGTGCCCGCCTCGATCCGGCGGTCAACCTCACCCGCCGGCAGGGCGTCCAGCACCTCCGCGGCCCGGCGGAACGCCTGGACCCGGTACGTCGGCGCCCCGCCCCGTTCCAGCTGGAATGCGATCTGCCGCAACGTCTCTACCGGGTCCACCCAGCCTTCATACCCCAGATCACCCGCCACGAGCCAGGCCGGGGTATCCCAGGGACTGCCACTTCCCGCCGCTGACGGGCGCAGGCCGTTACCGGACCTGCAGTTCGGCCCACACCACCTTGCCGGGCCAGCCGGGAACGAACTGCCAGCTCCACTGGTCGCATACCGCCTCGACCAGCACCAGGCCCCGGCCGTTCTCTTCATCAGGTCCGGCCTGCTCGGTGATAGGCGCCCCGGGGATGCCGTCCCACACCTCGATCAGCAGGCGGGCGCTGTCGGAACCTAGCCGGACGACCACGACCGGCAGCCCGGCCCCGTCATACCGGGGCCGCCCGTTCGGGTGGGTTGAGGCCCGGACGGCATTGGTCACCAGCTCGCTGACGATGAGCTCGGCCGCTTCGGCCAGGCTCGGGAGTCCCCACTCCGCCAGGACGGCGCGAACGTGCAGGCGGGCGCAGGGCGTCGCTGTCACCAGGGCGCCGAGCGGGAGGGAACTCGACAACGGCCACGTCGTCAATTCGGACAAGTCCGTGACTATATCCGGCCCGATCACCGCAGTGCTCTCGCCCATGGTCCCGCGCGTCCTCCCTCCGGCCGCATGCCCAGCGTAAGGCCCCGGAGGCCTTCCGGCCAGCATGTCGCGATGAGTGGCGGCCAGATGCCGGCGGTGTCATTGAGTCACGCGTTATCCGCCGCTGGCGGGTAACCCGATCAAACCGGGCGGGCTCACGGCCTGGCTGAACGGTCCGTCAAGTCCGGTTAACGCTTCGTGACTCCGTCCCGGGCCGTCCGGCCGGGCATGGTCCAGCGGAGAACTTTTTAGCGTAGGTAAAAAGATCTCCGGGGGCATCTGTCGACCACCCATTGCTACGGCCTATGGTCTTAGTCATGACCACGAATGACATGCTGCGGGTCACCGACTCACGGACTGGCCGCAGTTACGAACTCCCTATCGTCGACGGCGCTATCCGCGCGATTGACCTACGGCAGATCAAGACATCCGACGACGACTTCGGGATGCTCTCCTACGACCCGGCTTTCCAGAACACCGCAAGCTGTCGCAGCGCCATCACCTTCATCGACGGGGACCAGGGCATCCTGCGCTACCGCGGCTATCCCATCGACGAACTGGCGAAACACGCGTCCTTCCTGGACGTCTCGTGGCTGCTGCTGAACGGCGAACTGCCCGATAAGGGCGAGTCGGCGGCCTGGGCGCACCAGATCTCCCATCACACCTACGTGCACGAGAACGTCAAGAAGTTCATTGACGGCTTCCACCACGACGCCCACCCGATGGGCATCCTGGTCAGCACGCTGGCCGCGCTGTCGACTTTCTACCCGGAGGCGAAAGCGGTCCACGACAAAGAGTGCCAGGAGGAGCAGGTCGTACGGCTCATCGCCAAGATGCCCACGCTCGCGGCCTTCGCCTACCGGCACGCCCGGGGGCTGCCGTACGCGTACCCGGACGATGAGCTCTCCTACGCCGGCAACTTCCTCAGCATGATGCGGAAGATGACCGAGCCTAAGTACAGCCCGGACCCGGTGCTCGAGCACGCCATCGACGTGCTGCTCACCCTGCACGCCGACCACGAGCAGAACTGCTCCGCCAACGCGATGCGAGGCGTGGCCAGCTCCGGAGTCGACCCGTACTCCGCGGCCGCCGCAGCCGCCGCGGCCCTGTACGGTCCGCTGCACGGCGGCGCCAACGAGCAGGTGCTGAAGATGCTGCGTGAGGTCGGCTCGGTTGAGAACGTGCCCGCCTACATCAAGCGGGTCAAGGGCGGCGAGCTGCGCCTGATGGGCTTCGGCCACCGCGTGTACAAGAACTTCGACCCGCGGGCGACGATCATCAAGGGGGTCGCCGACGAGGTGTTCGAGGTAACCGGACGCAACCCGCTGCTGGACATCGCGCTCGAGCTCGAGCGGATCGCGCTGGAGGACGACTACTTCATCAGTCACAAGCTCTACCCGAACGTGGACTTCTACTCGGGCATCATCTACCAGGCCATGGGTTTCCCGGTAGCGATGTTCCCGGTGCTGTTCGCGATCGGCCGGATGCCCGGCTGGCTTGCCCAGTGGCAGGAAGGCGCCAACGACCCGGAGCAGAAGATCGCCAGGCCGCGGCAGATCTACGTCGGCGAGGCGATGCGCCACCTGAACGGGCAGGACGCCTGACCGTGGCGGCCGCGTCCGCCCGAGATCCGCGATGAGCTGGCTGGACTTGCCGCCCGATTCGCTGTTCGGGCTGGCTAACCTGCCCTACGGCGTGTTCTCGGCTGACGACGGCCGCGGCCCCCGGGCCGGGGTCCGCATCGGCGATTCGGTGCTCGATCTCGCCGTGACGCTGGGTGATCCGGTCTTCAGCGAACCGTCGCTGAACGCGTTCATGGCGCAGGGGCGGGCCCGGTGGAGGGACGTCCGGGCCCACCTCACCGGGGTGCTGACCGGGGAACGGCACCGCGGCACCGTCGAGGCCGCGCTGTACCCGCTGTCCGGCGTCCGGCTGCACCTGCCGTTCACGCCGGGGGACTACGTGGACTTCTTCGGCAACGAGTATCACGCGGCTAACGCCGGCCGGATATTCCGCCCTGGCTCCGATCCGCTGCCGCCTAACTGGAAGCACCTGCCCATCGGTTACCACGGGCGTTCGGGCACCATCGTGGTGTCCGGCACGCCGGTTATCCGCCCGCGCGGCCAGCGCCAGGAATCGCCGGACCGCGCGCCGGTCTTCGGGCCCTCCCAGCGGCTGGACTTCGAGGCCGAGGTCGGGTTCGTGATCGGCGTGGGCTCGCCGCTGGGCACACCGGTGGCCGTGAGCGAATTCGCCGACCACGTGTTCGGTGCGTTCCTGGTCAACGACTGGTCATCCCGCGATCTGCAGGCCTGGGAGTCCAGGCCGCTCGGCCCGTTCCTGGGTAAGTCGTTCGGCACGTCGATCTCACCGTGGATCGTCCCGCTCGACGCGCTGGAGCGCGCGCGGGTCAGCCCGCCGACGCGCGACCCGGAGCTGCTGCCCTACCTGGCCGACACGCAGAAGTGGGGTCTTGACCTCGCCCTGGAAGTCCGGCTGAACGGGCAGGTCGTGTCGCGGCCGCCGTTCGCCACCACGTACTGGACACCCGCGCAGATGCTGGCCCACATGACGGTGAACGGCGCCTCGACCCGCACCGGCGACTTGTACGCTTCCGGCACCGTCAGCGGCCCCGACCGGAACCAGCGCGGCTGCCTGCTGGAGTTGAGCTGGGGCGGCGCGGAGCCGCTGACTCTGGCCGACGGGTCTGTCCGGACCTTCCTGCAGGACCACGACGAACTGACGATCACGGCGACCGCGCCGGGTGAGGCCGGCCCGCGGATCGGCTTCGGCGAGGTCACTGGCCAGATCCTCCCGGCCGCCGCTCAGTTACCGGCGCCGCCGTCCGCGACCCACTGGCGCAGCTTCTTGCGATCCAGCTTGCCGACACTGGTCAGCGGCACCGCGGGAACGATGACGATGTCCCGCGGGTACTTGTGGGCGGCCAGGTGCTGGCGGGCGTGCTCGGTCAGCTCGGCGGCGGTGGCCCGCGCGCCCGGTCGCAGCGACACGTACGCGAAGATCTCCTCGCCCAGCCGGGCGTCCGGCCGGCCGATCACCCCGGCCTGCGCCACCGCGGGGTGGGCGACCAGCACGTCCTCGACGTCCCGCGGGTATACGTTAAAGCCACCGCGGATGATCAGGTCTTTCTTCCTGTCGACCACGTACAGGTAGCCGTCGGCGTCTAGATGACCGATGTCGCCGGTGTGCAGCCAGCCGCCCGCCAGCACCGTGGCCGCGGCGTCCGGGGCCTTCCAGTACCCGGTCATCACGCCGGGTGAGCGGACGCAGATTTCCCCGTCCGCCTCCGGCGGCAGTACCTGGCCCGTGTCGTCCTGGATGGTCACCTCGCAGCCCGGGACGGGCAGTCCGACACTGCCCAGGCGGCGCGCGCCGAAGGGATTGGCGGAGATGAATGTGGCCGCCTCGGTACAGCCGTACCCCTCGTAGACGGTCGCGGTGGGCACCCGCGTCTCGAACTCCCGCCGGACGTCGGCGGGCAGTGGCGCCGCTCCCGAGGAGATCGTGATCAGCTCGGACAGGCCGGCCTGCTCCAGCGGCTGGCCGAGGAGCATCTGGATCATCGAGGGCACCAGCGCACTGCCCTGCACCCGGTGCTGCTCGGCCAGCTTCAGCCAGCCCGCCGGATCGAACCAGCGCATCAAGATGGTCGTGGCCTGGTCGGTCCGGTGCATACCGCCGCAGATGACCAGCAGGCCGTAGGCGTGGGCCAGGGGGAGCGGCAGGATCGAGCTCGTCAGGTGGGCCCGCACCGATGACTCGTGCGCCGCCGATCCGCACCAGTAGAGGTTCGCGTGCGTCAGCGGGACGCCCTTGGACCGGCCGGTCGTGCCGCCGGTGTAGAGCAAGGCGGCCAGATCGGTACCCGACCGGCTGGCGACAGACCCAGGCGCGGCCGAGGCCACCTGCGCGAAGCCGAGCACCGGGACCCCGGGGGCGGCCTGCGCCTGCGTCTGCGCCGTGGCTCCGGGGACGACGACGAACCGGACCCCGGGCGCGCCCGCGACCGCGGCCGAGACCTTGGGCAAGAACTCCGCCGTGGTGATGATGCCGACCGCGCCGGAATCGATCAGGGCGTGCCTGAGCTCATCCTCACTCACCAGGAAGATCAGCGGCGTCACCACCGCCCCGGCACGCCATGCCGCCGTGTAGGTGATCAGGACCTCAGGGCAGTTGGCCATCAGCACGAGCAGCCGGTCGCCAGGACGGACGCCGAGCCCGGTGAACCCGGTCGCGAGCCGGGCCGCGCGGTCCGCGAGCTGGCCGTTGGTGTGCCATTGGCCCTCGTAGTACAGCGAGTTGTAGTCGCCCTGCCGCTCGAGCGCTAGCTCGGCCTGCACAGCCAGATTCTCGTCCATATCAGGCTCACCCTACGGGTCCGCCCTTTTCCCGATCAACAGTTCAGGACGGGCTCGAGCCCAGGGCCGTTCAGGAGAGATCGATCTCGAAGTACGGACCCTGGTCGTCGTGCAGGATCCGGGCCGACCCCGACCAGCTGGCGAAGCCCCCGGTCCCGGTGCCGGGCACGATATGGCCGAACCAGGTGCCAGGATCAGATTCCAGGCCGCCGTGCTGGACGGTCACCGAGCCCTCGGCCCCGTCTTGGGCCTGCCCGGTGATCCGCTCGGTGGCCACGTAGGACCGGGAGCCCTCCTCGGTGCCCGCGGACATGAATACCGTGGTGGCATGCCCGGTAATGCCAGAGGTGAAGGTTTTGGCGAAGGTCAGCAGGCCGAGCCAGTCCGCGTCCAGGCCCGGGACCTGCCGTGGCTCGAAGCTGTCGACCTGGAACCGAGCGATCAACGTCACGATCTCCTCCTGCTGGGACCCCGCCGGGGACAAGCTCCTGACGATAACGGTCATCGGCCTGCCGCGCGAACTAACCGGCCCAGCCCTGGCGCCGTCGCGGCAACGGACCGCACGCCCCCGCGTTTCGTTGACAAGCCGGCCTGCCCCCCATAGCGTTGGAACGCTCCAACACGCAACCGGGGGAGGGGTGAGGTGACAGTTCCCGGGCGGCCCGGCGGCAGGCCGACCCTGGAGACCGTAGCGGCCCGGGCCGGGGTGTCCAAGTCACTGGTATCGCTGGTGCTCCGGAACTCACCGAAGGTCAGCCCGGGCAGCCGCGAGACCGTCATGCGGGCCGTCGCCGAGCTCGGATACCGGCCCAACGCGGCGGCCCGGTTCCTGGCCGAGCGGCAGTCGCACACCGTGGGGGTGCTGCTGAACGACATCCGCCAGCCCTGGTTCGCGGACATGCTCGACGGCCTGACGCCGGAGCTGCACGCGGGCGGCAAACATATCCTGCTCGGCGACGGCCGGATCGACCGGATCCTGGATGAGACCTTGAGCTGGTCGTTTCTGGATCTCGGCGTCGACGGGCTCGTGCTGGCCGGATCGATCCCGATCTCACCCGTTATCATCGACGTCGCCAGCAGGGTCCCGACCGTCGCGGTGGGCGGCCGCGGCCTGGATCTCGACCTCCCGCATGTTGACGTCCTGGCGAACGATAACCACCTCGGCGGGACGCTCGCGGTCCGGCACCTGATCGAGTTCGGGCACGCCCGGATCGCCCATATCTCCGGTCTGCCCAGCGTGGCGGGCCGCGTGCGCATGCAGGCCTACCAGGACACGATGAACGCGGCCGGCCTGGGTGGCCACGTCACGATCGAGGCGGGGGACATGAGCGAGGAGGGCGGTTACCGGGCTACGGTCCGGCTGATGAGCCGGCCGGACCGCCCGACGGCTATTTTCGCTGCGAACGACCTGACCTGCGTCGGAGCACTGTCCGCCGCCGCTGCGCTCGGCGTCCAGGTTCCCGGGGAACTGTCCCTGGTCGGCTTTGACAACTCCGTTTTCGCCCGGCTGCGAGCCCTCTGGCTCACCAGCGTCGACGGCACCGCCTACGCGATGGGCCAGCAGGCCGCCCGGGTCCTGCTCGCGCGCATCGAGCGCCCCGACGCCCCGGGCCAGACCCTGCTGATGCCGCCGCGCCTGGAGGTCCGCGGTTCGAGCGGCCCGGTCCCCGCCTGATCCCCCAGCTCGAACCTCTCAGTCGGGCAGCTCGATCGGGCCGATGTCGCCGAACACGTCCCCGGGCCCTGGGTTGCCCGGGTGGGTCCGCCCGCCGAGGTGATGCAAGATCCCCCAGACCGCGTTCAGCGACGTCTGGACCGCGCCCTCGGCCCACGCGGGTGTCCAGGAGACGTCGTCTCCGGCCATGAAGATGCCCCGCTGTTCCGGCGGCATGCGATCTTGCTTGAAGTGGGAGTACATGCGCTGGTTGTACCGGTAGTGTCCGGGCAGCGCTCCCTTGAACGCGCCCAGGAAGTGCCGGTCGGCCTCCCAGGACACGGTGATCGGGTCACCGACGATGTGGCTGGCGATGTCGACATCCGGGTAGATCTTGCTCAGCGCGTTAAGGGCGAGCCGGACCCGGCGGTCGACCGGCTCGGGCAGCATCTTCAGCGCGTCGCTCATCCAGGAGTATGTCAGGCAGATCACGCCGGGCTGGTTCTCGCCGTTATCGAAAAGGTAAGTTCCGCGGGTCAGCCGGTCGGTCAGCGTCATGCTCAGGACGTCGCGGCCGGTGCGCGGGTCGATATCCTTCCAGAACGGGCGGTCGACCATCACGAAGGTCTTGGACGACTGCATGTACCTGGTGCGGTCCAGGGCCGCCCATATCTTGTGCGAGAACAGCGACTCCTCGCATTCGATCTGCGTGGTAAGCAGCCAGCTCTGGCAGGTCACCAGGACCGCCGGGTACCGGCGGGTATCCCCCCAGGCGTCCGTGACCGCGATCCGGTCATCGCTCTCGCGCGCGATCCGCGCGACACCCGGCCTGGGTGCGCCGGAGTGCAGCGAGGCCAGCGAGGTGCCGTCCGGCCAGTGGGCGAGCCCGGACGCGGGGTGCCGCCAGATCCCGCGGGGAACTTGCTCGGCGCCGCCGACCACCAGGCGCTGGTTCTCGTCGCAGCCGGTCATCACGACCCGGAAGATCTCCAGCATGGAGTTCGGGAAGTCCGAGTCCCAGCCGCCGGTGCCAAAGCCGACATGGCCGAAGACCTCGCGGTGGTTGAACGACAGCGAGGAGAAGGCCTTCGAGGTCGCCACGAAGTCGTAGAACGTGCGGTCGTCCCACCGGGGCACCAGATTGTTCCACAACGACTTCAGCGTCGCGACGTCGCGGGCCCGGATGGCCTCCTGGATGGCGGTGAAGCGCACGTCCTCCAGTGCCTGCGCCCATGCGTTGGCGACCTCGGTGAACAGCGGCGGAAGATCGGCCAGCGTGCGCGCATAATGCGTGACGCCCTCGAGATCGATGACCGTGCTGCCGGCCGTCTCGGTCAGCGGGTTGGGGAACGGCCGGGTCTGCAGGCCTAGCATGTCGACGTAGTGATAAAAGGACGTCGACGACACCGGGAAGCGCATCCCGCCTAGTTCCGCGACCACGCCTTCGGCTCCCTCGAACGCCTGCGAGCGCAACCGCCCGCCCATCCGCGAGGCCTCGTAGACCACCGGCTTGATCCCGAGCCTCATCAGCTCGTACGCGGCGACCAGCCCGGAGATACCAGCGCCGACGACAGCGACCTCCTCGCCATGACGTGCGGCCGGGATCGAACCCAGGCCGGCCGGATGGGAGATCCAGTCGTCGAACGGGAAGGGGAAGTCCGGACCGAAGGCCGTGACCAGGCCTTCCTCGCCCCGTGAACCGTCACGGCTTCGTTCGTTCACCATCAAAGGGCCTATCGCCGCCGGTGGATGCCTGCCACGGTGAGGATACGCAGGTCCGCGCCGTACCTTCACGGCAGGTCCGGGCGGCTCAGCGGTCGACGTCGATCCGGACGGAGCGGCCGGTCTTCAGGCTCTCCCCGGCGGCGTCCGCGAGCACCAGGGCCGCGCGCCCGTCGGCGAAGCCCGGGCTCGGTGCCGTGTCCTTCTCCAGGCAGCTGACCAGGTGGTCTAGCTCGGCCAGGTAGGCGACCGCGTAGCGGTCGAGGAAGGAAGTCAGGTACGGCGGCGCGGTCTCGGTGCCGGAGGTGCCGGAGCGGCGCACGCTGGTGGCGCTCTGGTTGCCGACGCTCAGCGCCCCGGCGGTACCGAATGCCTCCAGCCGCTGGTCGTAGCCAAACGAGCAGCGCCTGCTGTTGATGATCTGGCCGAGCTCGCCGTCGGCGCCTCGCAGCAGGACCATCGCCGAGTCCACGTCGCCGGCCTCGGCGATATACGGCTCGATCAAGTTGGCCGCCATTGCCTGCACCTCGACGACCTCGCCCAGGAGGAACCGCGCCATGTCGAAGTCGTGGATCGTCATGTCCCTGAACAGGCCACCGGAGCTGGCGATGTAGGCGGCCGGCGGCGGGGCGGGGTCCCGGCTGGTGATGACCAACTGCACGAGCCGGCCGATGTCGCCGGCGGCGATCCGGTCGCGCACCTCCGCGAAGGACGGGTCGAACCGCCGGTTGAATCCGACCATGACGGTCGCGTGCTCGTCCTTGATCTCGGCCCAGCAGGCATCTACCCGCGCCAGGTCCAGAGCGATGGGCTTCTCGCAGAGCACCCCCTTCCCGGCCTGGACCGCCGCGGTCAGCAGGGCCATGTGGGTGGGTGTCGGCGAGGCGATGACGACGGCATCGATTCGCGAATCGCGGAGGATAACCCCGGGATCCCCGGTGGCCGCGGCGCCGTACCTAGTGGCGACCTCACGCGCGGCGGCCTCGTACGGGTCATGGACGGCGACGAGCTCGGTGCGCGGATGGGCAGCCAGTGAGGCCGCATGGACGCGGCCGATCCTCCCCGCGCCGAACAGGCCGAAACGCAGCATCGTTCCTCCTCAGGCCCGACGTGAACCAGCCGTCAGGCGACGTCGATGTAGACCGTGCCGTCGGTCACCTTGACCGGGTAGGTGCGCACGTCGACCAGCACCGGGGCGCCGAGTGCCTTGCCGCTGGTGTAGTCGAAGCGCCCGTTGTGCTTCGGGCACTCGATGGTGCCGCCGGAGACCAGGCCGTCGCAGAGCAGTGTCTTCTCGTGGGTGCAGTGGCCGTCGGTGGCGTAGTAGACGCCGTCGGGCGAACGGTAGATCGCGTAGTCGTAGCCGCTAACGCTGAACGGGATGACGTCCTCGGGGTCAATGTCGTCCGCCTCGCAGGCGGCGATCCACTGGGCCATCGAGTAGCTCCTGAAGTCTGGGGTCGGGGTTCAGGCCGCGGCCACAGTGGCCAGCGGGAGGGCGCGGCCGTCGTTGATCGCGGCAGGCTCGTAGAACGGCGCGGCCCCGGGCGGCAGCTCACGGCGCACGTGGTACTCCTGGTCCTTCAGTTGCCGCACGATGGCGGGGATGATCTCTTTGTAGGCCGCCCACAGCGAGGGGTAGGCGGGCGCGCAGTCGTCCTTGATCTCCTCGTGCAGCTCCGCCAGCCGGTAGTACGGCACCATCGGGAACATGTGGTGCTCGACGTGGTAGTTCATGTTCCAGTACAGGAAGCGGTTGACCATGTTCATCTGCACCGTGCGGGTATTGAGCCGATGGTCGAGCACGTTCTCGCCCATGCCCGCATGCTGGGTCAAGCCGTAGAGGTAGAACAGGCAGGCACCGTAGCAGCGCGGTCCGCCGATGAGCACCACCGGCAGCCAGGTCCGCAATCCGATGGCCAGCGCGATGGCAGCGCAGTAGATGGCCAGGTCGATCCGGGCCGTCCGGTAAACCTTGTGCCGTTCCGGCGCGGGCACGTAGTTGGCTTCGCCGGCCGTGAGCCGCCCGGTCGCGTGCCGGAACATCAGCATGAACGCTTCCGGCACGTCGACCAGGCCGATGAGGTTGGCTAGCAGCTTGACCAGCCGGGCCGGGCGCATGATCGCGATCTCCGGGTCGCGCCCGAGGACCAGGGTGTCGGTGTGGTGCCGGGTGTGGCTCCACCGCCAGGTGGTCGGGTCCCGCATGATCATGAAAGACGCCAGCTGGTACAGGCTTTCGTCCATCCACCGTGTCTTGAACGCCGTGCCGTGCCCGGACTCGTGCCACCGCGAATCCGACGTCGAGCCGTAGAGAAGACCGTAGGCGAGGAAGAACGGGACCGCCCACCAGCTGTGCCAGACCAGCCAGAAGGTGATGCCGAGCCCGGCGAACGTCAGGATCAGGCCGATCCAGATCGCGGTGTCCCGGACCGCCGGGTAGTCCGAGCGCCGCATGAGCTCCTTCATCCGCTTGCGCGGCACCGCGCTGCGGAACCAGGCGCTCCCCGCGAGCCCGGCCGCCACCGCGGCCTGGTTCTCCGGGCCCGTGAGGCTGTACCGTTCCAGCCGTTCCCTGCTCATTTACGGGTCACCTTCGCGTTGCGCTCCAGGGCTCCGACGTCAGAAGACTGTGTTGGAGCGCTCCAATAGCTCCTATCGTCACTTCCCGCTCCGGTCCTGTCAAGGGGTCCGCCGGCCCGTCAAAGGCCCAGGGGGTCCCGTCAGGGGCCTGGGGTTAACCGTCAAGGGTCAAGGGGTGGCCCAGCCGCGCGCCGTTCGGGAAATATCAGTTCTTGGCTCCATGAGTGAAAGCGAGTTCACTTACCGGGGCTGACGGGCTCGCGATGATGCCCAGGCAGTCGTGCGCCATCACCACTAGCAGCTCAGCCAGCCGGGCGTGCGCCAGCCCGCTGCGGAAGAACAGCGTCGACTGGATCGCACCGATCGCCGCGTGCACGGCCAGGCGCACCTCGCCGTCGGCCAGGTCGGGCCGCAGCGGGGCGAGCAGGTGCACCCACTCCTCGATGTAGTGCCGCTGGGACCGGCTCAGCCTGCGTCGTTCCTGCTCGGGCAGGGTGCGCACCTCGCGATGGTAGACGGCGAGCGCGTCATGGTCGGTCAGGGCCACCTCGATGTGGTCCCGCACCAGCCCGGACAGCCGCTGCCGGTCGTCGGACGAGGCGGAGATGATCGTGGTCGCGCCCGTCATCAGCCGGTCCATCACCCGGTCGGCCATCGCCACCAGGATGGCAGTCTTGCTGCCGAAGTGGCGGTAGACGCCGGATCCGACGATCCCGGCCTCCGCGCCGATGTCGGCCAGCGAGATCGCGTCGAATCCGCGCGCGGCACCGAGCGCGGCGGCCGCCATCAGGATCCGTTCCTTGCGGTCAGGATCGCGTCGCCGCGGTGATGATCTGTGCGCCGTCACCTAGCCAGTGTCGCATCTAGGGGCTAAGGTCGCTAGTGAATGGTGAGTCACAAATAGCGGACTCGACCGGGGCCTGAGAAAGCCGGAGGGCTGGCGTGGACTTTGCCGAAACAGAAGAACACCGGGCTCTGCGCGCCGCGGTCGCCGGCATCGCCAAGGATTTCGGCCCGCGCTACTACGCCGAGCGGTCCGCCGAGCGTCGTCCCTGCGACGAGCTGTGGTCGGCCCTGGGCAAGGCCGGTTTCATCGGTGTCAACATCGGTGAAGCCTACGGTGGCGGCGGCGGTGGCCTGACTGAGCTCGAGATCGTCTGCGAGGAAATCGCCGCCGCCGGAACACCGCTGCTGCTGCTGCTCGTGACCGCGGCGATCTCGGCCGGGATGATCTCCGAGTTCGGCACCGATGAGCAACGGCAGCGCTGGCTGCCCGGCATGGCCAGCGGCGTCTCGAAGGTCGTGTTCGCGATCACCGAGCCGGACGCGGGCTCCAACACCCACCGGCTGTCCACCACGGCGGTCCGGGACGGCCAGGACTGGGTGCTGAACGGCACCAAGTACTACATTTCCGGGGTCGACGAGGCCGAGGCGCTGCTCGTCGTCACCCGCACCGGCCAGGACTCCGGCGGTGCGCGGCTGTCTTTGTTCATCGTGCCCGCGGACGCGGCCGGCCTGGAGAAGCATCTGCTCCCGGTCGACCTGCTGCTCCCCGAACGGCAGTTCACGTTGCACTTCGATGGCGTCCGTGTGCCGGCGGATGCGCTGCTCGGCGCGGAAGGCGAAGGGTTCCGGCAGGTATTCCGCGGGCTGAACCCCGAGCGCGTCACCGGTGCCGCGCTGGGTGTGGGCATCGCCAGGTACGCGCTGAACGCGGCGGCCAGGTACGCCAGCGACCGTAAGGTCTGGTCGGAGCCGATCGGCGCCCACCAGGGTGTGTCCCATCCGCTGGCCAAGGCGAAGATCGAGACCGAGCTGGCGGCGCTGATGACGCGGCAGGCGGCGTGGCAGCACGACTGCGGCCTGCCCGCCGGCGAGTCGTCCAACATGGCCAAGTACGCCGCCGCCGAGGCCGCGATCGCCGCCGTCGACGCGGCCATCCAGACCCACGGCGGGAACGGCCTGGCCAGCGAGTACGGACTGATGCCCTACTGGGGCCTGGCCCGGCTGCTGCGCATCGCGCCGGTCAACCGGGAAATGATCCTCAACTTCGTCGCCCAGCACAGCCTGGGCCTGCCCCGGTCTTACTGACACTGTCTTACTCACGCTGTCTTTCTAACAAGCGGAAGGGGTGGGGGCCCGTGGACCTCGCGCGCAACCTCATCGGGCGGATCAACGTGGGCGACACCCTGACCCGCACCGCCGCGGCCCGGCCGGGCCAGCTCGCAGTCGTCGACGGCGACCGCCGCTTCAGCTACGCCGAGTTCAACGGTTACGTCAACCGGCTCGCGCACGGCCTGGCCGGGCTCGGCTACCAGCGCGGCGCCGCGCTGGCGCTCGCCTCGGGCAACAGCGCGGACTTCCTGGCCGTCTACTACGCCTGCGCCAAGCTCGGCGTGGTCTGCGTGCCGGTCAACCTGGGCTGGCGCCCCGACGAGGTGGCCTACGTGCTCGGCCACTCCCGCGCCCGCGGCATCGTGGTCGAGACGCAGCTCATCCCCGCGATGCGGGACGCCATCGCCAAGGTCCCCGAGGTTGCCGACGTGATCATCGCGCCGGGCCCGGTGTCGCCTGGAAAGACCGTGTCGCCTGCAAAGACGGTGCCGCCGGCAGAAACCGTGCCGCCTGGAGAACATGAACCCGCGGACCGGGCCTGGACCACAATCGGGACGCTGACCGCGCACGAGCACGCCGAGGACCCGCAGTGTTTCGTCGATGACCGGGACGCGCTGAGTTACCTCTATACCTCGGGCACCACGTCCTTCCCCAAGGGCGTGGTCGGCTCGCACGTGGCGATCTACCTGGAGTCGATGTCCGGCGCGCTGGACTCCGGCTGGCGCGCCGACGACCGGTTCGTCGCGATGATGCCGATGTTCCACACCGCGCAGCTGAACGCGTTCTGCACCCCGGCCATCTTGGTCGGCGCGACGATCTACACGATGCGCGGGTTTGACCCGGCCGCCCTGCTCGCCCTGATCGAGCGCGAGCAGGTCACTCAGGTCTTCGGGCTGCCGATGATGTTCCGGGCCGCGCTGGATGACCCGTCATTTCAAGCGCACGACCTGTCCAGCCTGCGCCGGGCGGTCTACGCGATGGCGCCGATGCCCGATGACCTCATCCGCCGCTGCCTGGACGGGTTCGGCTGCGACTTCGCGCTGCTGTTCGGCCAGACCGAGATGAGCCCGATCACGACCCTGTTCCGGCCCGAGCACCAGCTGTCCCACATCGGCGCGGTCGGCACCGCGCTGATCGGGGTCCAGGTCGCGATCATGGGCCCGGACGGTGAGCTGCTGCCGCCGGGTCAGGCCGGCGAGATCGTCTACCGGGGACCGAGCACGATGTCGGGCTACCTGGACAACGACGAGGCGACGGACCAGGCCTTCGCGTACGGCTGGTTCCATTCAGGCGACGTGGGCCGGTTCGGCGACGACGGCGTGCTGTGGTTCACCGACCGCTACAAGGACGTCATCAAGACCGGCGGGGAGAACGTCGCGTCGATCGAGGTCGAGAAGGCCGTCTACGCCGCCGACCCGCGGGTCGCCGAGGCCGTCGTGGTGGGGCTGCCGCACGAGCGGTGGAGTGAGGCGGTCACCGCGGTGGTGGTGCCGAAGCCCGGCGAGAAGATCGACGCCGCCGAGCTGATCGCCGCCGTGAAAGTCCGGCTGGACGGCTACAAGGTCCCCAAATCGGTGATCTTCGCTGAGCAGCTGCCTAAGACCTCCACCGGCAAGATCCAGAAAAATGTCCTGCGCGCCGAGCACGCCAGCCACTATCAAGCCCGGTCCGGGGGCTGACGCCGCGTGCCCGTCCTCACCTCTCACGTCGACCTGGACGACGAAACCTACCGCGCTAACCGTGCCGCGCAGCTGGCCGTGCTCGACGAGCTGGGCCGGCAGCTCGACCTGGCTATCGCCGGCGGCGGCGAGCGTTACCAGCAGCGGCACCGCGACCGGGGCCGGCTAGGCGTCAGGGAACGCATCGAGCTGCTCGTCGACCCGGATAGCCCGTTCCTGGAGCTGTCCCCGCTGGCCGCCTGGGGCACCGGGTTCACCGTCGGCGCCAGCGTGGTCACCGGTGTCGGCGTGATCTCCGGAGTCGAATGCGTGATCATCGGGCACGATCCGACCGTGCGCGGCGGCGCGATGAACCCGTACTCGCTGCGCAAGACCCTGCGCGCGCTGGAGATCGCGCGGACCAGCCGGCTGCCGGTGATGAACCTGGTGGAGTCCGGCGGCGCGGACCTGCCGACGCAGGCCGACCTGTTCGTCCCGGCTGGCCGGATCTTCCATGAGCTCACCGAGCTGTCCGCGCACGCGGTGCCCACGGTGGCGCTGGTGTTCGGCAACTCCACCGCGGGCGGCGCGTACGTACCGGGCATGTGTGATTACTCGGTGCTGGTGGACAACCAGGCCAAGGTATTCCTGGGCGGCCCGCCGCTGGTCAAGATGGCCACCGGCGAGCAGGCCGACGACGAGGCGCTCGGCGGTGCCCAGATGCACTCGCGGGTCTCGGGGCTTGGCGATTACTTCGCGGTCGACGAGCTCGACGCGATCAGGATCGGCCGCGACATCATGTCCCGGATCAACTGGCGCAAGCAGGGGCCGCCGCCGGGCCCGGCCGCCGCGCCCCGCTACGACCCGGAAGAGATCCTCGGCATCGTCTCCGCCGACGTGAAGGTGCCGTTCGACCCGCGCGAGATCCTGGCCCGGGTGGTCGACGGATCGGATTTCGACGAGTACAAGCCGCTGTACGGCGCCTCGCTGGTGACCGGCTGGGCCCGCGTGCACGGCTACCCGGTCGGGGTGCTGGCCAACCACCGGGGCGTGCTGTTCAGCGAGGAGGCCAAGAAGGCCGCCGAGTTCATCCTGCTGGCCAACTCCACGGACACGCCGCTGGTATTCCTGCAGAACACTACCGGCTACATGGTCGGCACCAGCTACGAGCAGGGCGGCATCATCAAGGACGGCGCGAAGATGATCAACGCGGTGACCAATTCGGCTGTCCCGCACCTCACGATCAACATGGCGTCCTCCTTCGGGGCCGGCAACTACGGCATGTCCGGCCGGGCCTACGACCCGCGTTTCATGTTCGCCTGGCCGGCCGCCAAGCTCGCCGTGATGGGCGCGGCCCAGCTCGCCGGGGTGATGTCCATCGTCGGCCGGGCCTCGGCCGCGGCGGCCGGCCGCCGCTTCGACGAAGAAGCCGACCGAGTCCGCACGGCCGGGATCGAGGCGCAGATCGAGGCCGAGTCGCACTCCTTCTTCGTCAGCGCGCGGCTGTACGACGACGGCATCATCGACCCGCGGGACACCCGCACCGTGCTGGGATTGACCCTGTCGGCCGTGCACTCGGGCCCGATCGCCGGGCGCCGCGGCTTCGGCGTGTTCCGGATGTGACCTGTGATGACAAACATGATGCCGAACGGATCCGTGGTACCTGCCCCGGCCCAGCTGCTGACCGGGCCGATCGGCAAGCTGCTGATCGCCAACCGCGGCGAGATCGCGAGCCGCGTCATGCGCACCGCGCACGGTCTGGGCCTGGCCACCGTGGCGCTCTACTCCGATCCGGACGCCGGGGCCGGGTACGTGACGCTGGCCGACGAGGCGGTCCGGCTGCCCGGCGCGGCGCCCGCCGACACCTACCTGCGCGGTGACGCGGTCATCGCCGCGGCGCAGGCGACCGGCGCGGACGCGGTGCATCCGGGCTACGGGTTCTTGTCCGAGAACGCGGCGTTCGCGCGGGCCTGCACCGAGGCGGGGATCGTGTTCATCGGACCGCCCGCCGAGGCGATCGAGGTGATGGGCGACAAGATCAGCGCCAAACGCACCGTCAGCGCAGCTGGCGTTCCGGTGGTGCCCGGGCGAAACGAGCCGGGCATGACCGACGACGACCTGCTCGCCGCCGCCGAGGAGGTTGGCTACCCGGTGCTGGTCAAACCGTCCGCGGGCGGCGGCGGCAAGGGCATGCGTTTGGTCGACGAGTTGGCTGCATTGCCAGCGGCGCTCATCAGCGCACGCCGTGAGGCCGCGGCCAGCTTCGGCGACGACACCCTGTTTCTCGAGCGGTTCGTCCTGCGGCCCAGGCA
>JALYVS010000483.1 GCA_030853115.1 Actinomycetota bacterium | reverse complement strand
CATCATCGCCGCGATGAACGTGGCCACCGGCGAGGTCATCACCCGGCGCGTCACCCGCAACGACTCGTCCGCCTTCACGGGCTTCCTGTCCATGCTGGACCAGAACATCGTCCCGGGCCTGCGCATTCACCTGATCATGGACAACGGCTCCAGCCACACCTCGAAAGCAACCGGGCCTGGGTCGCCGCCCATCCCAGATTCGCCGGCACCTGCACGCCGAAGCACGCGTCCTGGCTGAATATGGTTGAGCAGTGGTTCGGCGTCCTGACCGGGAAACTCCTCCGCCGTGGTGATTTCATCTCCCGTGACCACCTCGAATCCCGGATCACCGAGTTCACCATCCGGCACAACGAGACCGCGCATCCTGACAAGTGGAGCTACTACGCCGGCGCCGACCACACCCGCTACCTCGAACGCTGCACCAGGCAGCAGAACATCGCCCAGGCCGCATGACCGCGACACAGCGTAATCGCGAACCAGTCAGGAAATGCTGAGGGGCTGCACCAGGTCGCGCTGATACCAGGTGCCCTGCTTACCGCCGAGATCGGCCGGCTCTGCCGGGCCGACTGGGATGAACCCAGCCCTGGCCAGCACCTTCTGTGACGCGGCGTTCTCGCGGGAGGTGGCCGCCTTGAGCGTGCGCAGCCCGTATTGCGCCGCCGCCAGACCGCACAGCTCCCGGACGGTCGCGGTCGCCACGCCGCGGCCGGCGACGTGCTGCGCGACCCGGTAACCGAGTGCTGCAGTGCCGTCGCCGGCGAAAACCAGGTTGAACCGGCCCAGGACCGAGCCATCCTCGGCGACGAGCACGTAGAAGGCGCCGGCGCCGGCCTCCTGCTCAGCCAGCAAGGCGCTGTGCCGCTGGGTGAACTGGTCGTAGAACTCATCGCCCCGGTCGGAGATCGAGGCGGCGAAGTAGGCGCGGTTGGCCAGCTCGAAGGCCAGGACCGCCGCAGCATGGCCGGCTCGCAGGCGCTGCAACTCGGGCACCGCCTGACCCCTAGAAGGCGCAGTACATGACGTGCAGGCCGACATATCCCATGGTGGGATGGGCGAAGGCGCCGGGGACCGTCCCGACCACGGTGAAGCCGTGCCGCTGATAGAGCTCGACGGCCCGGTGATTGGATTCGGCTACGGCGTTGAACTGCATTCCGGCATAGCCGTGCTCCTTCGCCCAGGCCAGCGCGTACCGGCACATCGCCGCGCCCACACCACGGCCCCGCGCGTCCGCAGCCACCATGAAGCTCGCGGTCGAGACATGTGATCCCGGCCCCTGGTGATTAGGGCCCATTTTCGCGGTCCCGACAACCCGTTGGTCCTGAATCGCCACGACCGTCAGCCCCGGAGGTGTCTCCACCCAGATTTGCCAGGCCTGCGAGCTGCTCATGGACGAGTCGTAGGCGAACGTCTCCGCCGCCGCCACGACATCCCGCACGATCGGCCATACCTGAGCCCAGTCAGCCTCGCTGATCTCCCGGATGTCCACGGCGGGAAAAATAACGAAACGCAGCAACTTAAGCAAGCCATTTTCGCCGGTCCCCATTTCCGGCTGGGTGGCCGCGGGCGATACCGCTGCTCTGGCCGGAACGCGACTCCGGGACGAGAGCCAGGCGCTCTCCCTATGCTGAGGCCATGCATCTGGGCCTCATCGCCATCGTGGTCAGCGAGTACGACCCGGCCATCAGCTTCTTCGTGGACGTCCTGGGCTTCGAGCTCGTGGAGGACTCCGCAGCCCGGACGACCAAGGACGGGCGCGCCAAGCGGTGGGTGGTAGTCCGGCCGCCCGGCGCCGCGACCGGCCTGCTGCTCGCGCGGGCTGACGGCGACGATCAGGCCGCCATCGTCGGCAAGCAAGCCGCCGGGCGGGTGGGTTTCTTCCTCCAGGTCGAGGACTTCGACGCCGCGTACGCGCGGATGACATCCGCGGGCGTCCAGTTCCTCACGGCGCCGCGCACCGAGCCTTACGGTCACGTCGCCGTCTTCCTCGACATCGCGGGCAACAAATGGGACCTCCTCGGTCCCGCGTCTTCCTAGGTGAGCGGATGCCGGGGCATGGGCATCACGGGGGTGGGCCGGTGACTTCACCGAAGCGCAGGCGGCTTAGGCGGCACCGGCGGGAAGTCGCACGGCCCCGGCGGAGTTGAGGTAGGAAACCTCTCGCCAGTTAGAAGGGAACTCATGAAGGCCACTATCGGCAGCACAGTCGTGGCGGATGCTCCGGAGTCCGACCTGATCGTCATCGAGGGCAACTACTACTTCCCGCCCTCCTCGCTCAGTGCCGGCGCGTTCCATGACAGCCCGACGCCGTACACCTGCCCGTGGAAGGGCGCCGCCCAGTATCACGACATCTCGGTGGCCGGTTCCACCCACCACGACGCGGCATGGAGCTACCCCGAGCCGTACCCGGCCTCCTTCGACCGGGTCGGCCATGACTACACCGGCTATGTCGCCTTCGACAAGCGGCAGGTCACGGTAGCCGACTAGCACGTACGGCCGCCAGGAGACGACGAAGCAGGTGCCGGGCACAGTCCGGACGGCCCGGCACCTGCCTCGCCTCCCGTTCGGGGTGCGTTCGGTGCCATCACCGGTACAGTGGCTCATGACATCAGATGTCATCATTCCTCGGCGCGCATCAGCGCAGGGGACGGTAGCCCGCGGAGGTTCGTCATGCGCGTGTTCGTCACCGGTGCCACCGGTTTCACCGGGGCTACGACCTGATGCGTGACGACGTGCGTCAGGCGCTGGCCATCGGGCGGTCCTCGACCATCGAGGAACGGACGATCGACATCACCACGACAGGCCGGCGTTCCGGGCAGCCGCGGCGGATCGAAATCTGCTTCTACCGGTTCGAGGACTCCCCTTACCTGAGCGGAGTCCCGGGACCGCGCACGCGGGACTGGCTGGCCAACCTGACCGCCGAGCCGCATTTCGTCTTCCACCTCAAGCACGGCGTCGTCGCCGACCTGCCGGCGGTAGCCACGGTCATCACCGAGCCGGCCGAGCGCCGCCGGGTACTGGCCGACTTCGTCGAGGACTTCAACCTTCGCCATGGTCCCGGCAGTCCCTGGCCCAGAGCCGTCCTGCCGGAGTGGGTAGCGGGCAGCCCGCTGGCGAAGGTCAGCCTGCTCGAGGAGTAGCTAGCGACCCGTCACGACGGGCAATTGCGGTCGGCCGTTGATTGCGGTCGCCGCCTGGCAGGATGATGGTGTGACCGAACCCGGCGCGATGGTTCAGGTAGCCCTTCCTCCACAGCACCGGGGTCGAGGTCGCGTTACCTGCAGGGGAGGAGGCCAGGGTTGAGCCAGCGCACGCTATCGCGACTCGCGAAGGTCTTCAAGCGTGAGCAAACCACCTTCCCGGAGGCCGTCGACCCACAGGAGGCTTTCCGCCGGGGCACCTCGCTCGGGCAGCAAGGCGACGTCGAAGGAGCGCGATCGGCCTATCAGCAGGCGATTGACTCCGGGGACGCCGAGCATGCCCCGGCGGCCGGGTTCCAGCTGGGCCTCCTGCTGGGCCAGCATGACGACATAGACGGCGCCAGGGAGGCCTACCGGCAGGCGGCTAATTCCGGCCACCCCGAGTACGGGCCGATGGCGGCGCGCAACCTCGGGCACTTGTACAAGCGGCAGGGCCGGTACCGCCAGGCGATCGCGGCCTACCAGGTCGCTATCGATTCCGGTCACCCGGACTTCGCCCCCTGGGCGATGCTCTATCTCGGCAACGTGCTCCAGCTCATCAGGTACCCGGCCGACGCGCGAGCCAGTTACCAATGCGCCGTTGATTCCGGCCACCCGAAAGCCGGGCCGCTCGCCGCCGCCCACCTGGCCGATCCGCCCTGACCACCCGCGAAGCACCCGGTGGCCGCTCGACGCCCGCGGGCCATCGATGCCTCCGGTCAGGCGGTCACGAGCCGCACCCTCCGCCGGGGGCAGGCACGATGACCCGGATCGGCGGACGGGCCGGCGATGTGCTCACCTCCAGGGGAATACAGCCCCGCAGGTCGGTGACATAGCCTTCCCAGAACATGGTCAGCCCGGCCGCGTAGCTCGCGGGGACGCCGGTCCCGAGCGGCCCGGCTGGGCAGCCGGCCAATTTCAGGCCCGGAGCGCCCTCGGCCAGGGTGTACGGACTGCCGTCGTTGTTGAAGGCGGCCAGGAACCGGTAGCGTCCCCTCGTCGCCGGGGCAGCCGTCACCACGGCCGTGCGGCCGTTGCTGACCGCGATGACCATGGCGGACGCGGTCAGCGTCCCCGCGACGAGCCGCTGCCGGGACGGCGCGGTTTTCACGGGCCGCAGGTAGATGAACCACACCGGGCCGGCCTGCAGGCTCTCAGCCTTCCAGTTGGCATCCAGCGTGCCGCCGTTATTCGACTGGCAGTCCCGCAGCACGGTACCCGGTGCCCCGGTGGCTGTGGCCGCCGGCGCGGCCGGGCGGGTGGCGGCCGGACGGGTGGCGGCCGGGCTGGTAGCGGCCGGGCTGCCCGGGCCGGGGAGCATATCGCGGGTGGTCAGCGGG
>JALYVS010000482.1 GCA_030853115.1 Actinomycetota bacterium | reverse complement strand
GGACATAGCCGCGCAGCGCGGGCGGCAGCGCCCACAGCGGCCAGCCGCGGACCGTGCCCGGCCAGCCGGCGGCCGGCCGCTTACCGCCCGGTGGCCGCATCATTCCCGGACCCCTCTCACCTGACCGGTCGCCCTGCGTTACAGGAAGCTGGTGCCATCCTGCCATGGCGCGGCGGCTGATGCCGGGTAGGACCTACATCGGAACCGTTTCGTACGCGGAACGGGTTCGGGGAGGTCAGTGCGGGTGCTGAACGGGGTTGTCTGCGGGTGTTCGGCGTACGTTCTGGTTCGGTTGGAGCCCGGATGTGATCATGGTCTGGGTGCGGGTTCGGCTGGTGGGTGACGGATCGTGGTTGTGATCTTGGTGTCCGGAAGTTCTCAGTAACGGACAAGATCAAATACAGTCGGCCAGGAGGCTGATCCAGCCCTGCGAGGCGTCCGTAACTCAGCCCGGAATCAACGTCCCGGAACTGCCGTTGCAGAGCAGGGTTTCGGTGCATCATCGGATTATGAGCCTTCCTGTGCATCCCCTCGCCGGCCAGCGCGTCGGCTACGCGCGGATTTCGGGTGCGTCACAGAACCTGGACGGGCAGACCGACGCGCTGACCGCGGCAGGCTGCGAGAAGGTCTTCGCCGACACCGCGTCGGGGAAGCTGGCCGAGCGGCCCGAGCTGGCGCTGTGCCTGGGATACCTGCGGGCCGGGGACACGCTGGTGGTGTGGCGGCTGGACCGGCTGGGCCGGTCGCTGCGGCACCTGGTGGAGACCGTCAACGCCCTGGCCGGGCGCGGGGTGGCGTTCGCTTCCCTGCACGAGGGGATCGACACCACCACCAGCACCGGCCGCCTGATCTTCCACATCTTCGCCGCGCTGGCCGAGTTCGAGCGGGAGCTCATCGCCGAGCGGGCGGCGGTGGGCCGCCAGGCCGCACGTGCCCGCGGCCGGCTGGGCGGCCGGCCGGCCAAGCTTTCACCCGAGCAGGTCAAGCTCGCCCGGGCCCGTTATGAGGCCCGTGACGTCACCGTAGCTGAGATCGCCAGGGCGCTGGGTGTCGGGCGTGGCACCATCTACCGGGCGCTGCAGCAGGCATCCTGACCGAAATCCTGAGGATGGTTACCGTGAATCGCCCTCGGCAGAGTCCTCAGCTCCACGTCACCGCAGGCTGCCGCAAAGTAGTAGCCGCTGACCGCGCTGGCTTAAAGCCCGAACTGCGGAATCCGCGCGTGTTAGCCGGGGTCCCAGTAGTAATGGCAGGAAAAACAACGCATATGGCTGACCTGCACTAAACGCTGGGGCCGGTGCCGGCTTACTTGATCGTTGCCGCTACTGTCCGAGTCGTTTGCCCGGTTCTGCGTGGGGATGGTGTCGGTGGCGACACGCTTGTTCTCGGATGATCAGCTGGACCAGCTGCGGTCGTTCCCGGACATCGGCAAGGACGACCTGATCCGGTACTTCACGCTGACTGGCGCTGATATCGCGTTCGTCGACCCGGGACGTGGCCGGGGTCCAGGTGACCGGCTTGGGCTTGCCGTCCAGCTGTGCACGTTGCCGTGGCTGGGATTCGTGCCTGACGAGGTGACCGCGGCGCCGCCGGCAGCGGTGGCCCGGCTGGCGGAGCGTCTGGCCATCGATCCTGCCGAGCTGCAGGGGTACGGGCGGCGAGAGCAGACCCGTACGGGTCATCTGCAGTCGGCGGCCGGGTATCTGGGATGGAAGCAGGCGCCGCCGGGCGGCGCGGCGATGAAGGAGCTGGCGCAGTTCCTGCTGGACCGGGCGATGGAGCATGATTCGCCGACACTGCTGTTCAACCTGGCGGCCGAGTACCTGATCTCGGCGAAGGTGATCCGGCCGGGCGTGGTGACGCTGATGGAGATGGTCGGGACGGCTCGCGCCGGGGCGGGTGAGCTTACCTTCGAGCAGGTGGCGCATCTGCTGACGGGGCAGGTGCGCTCGGATCTGGACCAGCTGCTTCAGTTCGATGCCGGGCTGGGGATGGCCCGGCTGGCCTGGCTGATCAAACCGGCGGTGGAGGCGACGGCGTCGGCGGTGAAGACCTCGATCGAGAAACTGGAGTTCCTGCGCGCCATCGACGCGCATCTGCTGGACCTGTCGATGCTGCCGACCGAACGACGGCGGTTCCTGGCCGCGGTGGGGCGCCGCTCCACGGTTCAGGCGCTGGAACGCCGCGAGAAGCGCCGGTACCCGATCTTGCTGGCGCTGATCGCGCAGGCCGCGGTCGACCAGCTGGACGAGGTCGTGTCGCTGTTCGACCAGGCGGTGTCGGCACGGGAATCGCGGGCGAAGACCAAGACCGATGAGGCACTGGCCGAGCGCGCCAAGACCGGCGAGGTGCGGCAGCTGCTGTTGCAGGTGATCCTGCCGGCGCTGGCCGACCCGGCGATCCCGGACGAGCAGGTGGGCGGCCTGCTGCGCGAGCAGATCGGGATGCAGCGGCTACGGGAGGCTGCGGCGGGCGGATGGAAGCCGCTTCCGCGTGACTATGGCCGCCTGTCGGCCATGCGCTCCTCCTACTCGTATCTGCGGCAGTTCGCCCCGCGCGTGCTGTCGGTGATCGACTTCCAGGGCGGGCCGGGCACGGCTGAGCTGATGGAGGCCGTGACGATCTTGAAGGAGCTGAACCGGACAGGTGGCCGCAGGGTCCCCGATAGGACTCCGGAAGCCTTCGCGGCGGCCCGGTTCGCCGAGTACCTGGAGAAGGCCCGCAAGGTCGGCGATGACACCTCGTTCCGGCACTACTGGGAGTTGTGCGTGCTGCTCGGCCTGCGGGATGGGCTGCGCAGCGGGGATGTGTTCGTGCCGGGGTCGCGCCGGTACGCCGACCCGTCGACCTACCTGTTCACCCCGGAGCAGTGGGCGCCGCGGCGCGAGGCGTACTGCAGGCTCGTCCGCAAACCCGCCAAGGCCGCTGACGCTCTCGCCCAGGGTAAGGAGGAGCTGCACGCCGCGCTGGCGGAGCTGGAGAAGACCCTGGCTGGCGCGCTGCCGGACGACACCGGCGCCGTCCGCCTGGACGAAGACGACAAGCTGGTGATCCCGAAGCTGACGGCCGAGGACGTTCCCGCGGAGGCCAGGGAGCTCAAGGACGAACTGGCGGGGATGCTGCCGTTCGCGCCGATCGCCTCCCTGCTGATCGAACTGGACCAGCGCACCAGGTTCCTGGACTGCTTCGTCCATGCCGGGGGCCGCAAACAGGCCCGGTCGGCCGAGCTGAAGCGCAGCATCCTGGCGGTCTTGATCGCGATGGCCACGAACCTGGGCCTGGCCAGGATGTCGGAGGCGTGCGGCGTGCCCTACGACGTGCTGGCGTGGACGGCCGAATGGTATGTGCGGGAGGAGACACTGCGGGAGGCCAATACCTGCATCGTCAACCATCACCATTCGCTGGAGCTGGCAGGAGTGTTCGGCGGCGGCACGATGTCATCCTCAGACGGGCAGCGGTTCCCGGTGCGCGGCAAGTCGCTGACCGGCCGGGAGATGACGGTGTTCGGCGGACAGGTCCTGTCGACCTACACCCACGTGTCCGACCAGCACTCGACGTTCGGCACGAAGGTGATCGTGGCAACCACCCGCGAGGCGCAGTACGTGCTGGACGACTTCCTCGGCAACGCCACCGATCTGCCCGTCTACGAGCACGCGACCGATACGCACGGGGTGACCCTGATCAATTTCGCCCTGTTCGACCTGGTGGGAAAGGTGCTGTCGCCGCGCGTCCGCGACCTGGGGAAGATAACGATGATCCGGGACGACACCCCGGCCGCGACCGCCACGCGGTACCCGCACGCCGGGCCGCTGCTGTCCGCCCGGTGGAACGAGAACCTGGTCGAAGCCTGCTGGCCGGACCTGCTGCGGATGGCCGGGTCGCTGAAGTACGGGCAGGCGACCGCGTCCCTGGTCGTCGGGAAGTGGTCGGCCGCCTCACGCCAGAACACCCTGGCCGCGGCGCTGAAGGAGTGGGGGATGCTGCGCCGGACGATCCACGCCGCCCGGTACCTGTCGGATCCGGCGTACCGGCGGAAGATCGCCCGGCAGCTGAACAAGGGCGAGTCGCTGCACGCGCTGCGCCGTGACCTGCACTACGCCCAGCAAGGCACGACCGGCAAGCCGCACCTGGCCGACCAGAGCGAGCAGGCATGGTGCCTGACCGTGCTGACCAACTCGGTCATCACCTGGACAACCGAGTACTACCAGCTGGCCGTGCGGCAACTGCGCGGCCAGGGCCGCGATGTGCCCGATGAGATCCTCGCTCACATCTCCCCGGCCCATTCGGAGAACATCAACTTCTTCGGCGTCATCACCGTCGACGTCGAAGCCGAGCTCGCCAAGCTCGACCAGGCCGGCTGGCGGCCGCTGCGCCCCACCGCACCGGATCTGAGCCTGCTGCTATGACCAGTGTCGAGCGACCGCGTCTCATGAACCTGACACGTCAGCGGTATTGAGTCCGAGAGACCGAAACCTCCAAGGCAGAGGTGACAGCACCATGAACCTGCCTTACCCGCT